>JASJDJ010000112.1 GCA_030065635.1 Xenococcaceae cyanobacterium MO_188.B32 | reverse complement strand
AGAAGTTTCTCCCCACCCCAAATCGAACCTATTCAAATCAGTTAAAGGCAGTTTGACCTTGGGGCTGACGACCCATGTTTTTAGCCTCTTTAGTACCTTTATACCTGGGGAAGAACTTCTGCCGCGCACTATTAGAGCAATTCTTATCTGGTGACTCAATAGACGATATAGCCGAAGAATACAGGGTTAATTGCCTGATGATTGAACACGTTCTTAGATGTGAAATCACATTAGATAAATCGCAATCTTATCCCGCTACGGAAGAAAGTATAGGGGCATAGGGACAAGGATTGTGTTAGTTAACCCTGATAGCTCTATTTACTATCAGGGTTTTTAGTGCCTTGCATTTTAAAAATGTCTATTACTATTACTATTACTATTACTGTTAGACATTTTTAAAATATGTACATAGCTGAAACAACCAAAATTCGTGCTTCTGTCCGAGTAAAACGCTGAAAGTACTGATATCAAAGGATTGATTTTTCAAAAAGTATTGTAGTTTTTGAGTTACAACTATAGCAAGGGCAATTTGGCTGGGTGGGGAATTTTACGCTTGGCTTTGCGATCGCATTGCTTCAGATAAAAAATAGAGTGGATAAGTGATTTGACAGAATTGCCAGTTAATGATGAGCACTAGCTGGTTATTTTTTTTTGGGCTAGCTTTACCGAAAAGATAAATAAAAAAAGAGTTAGTGAAGATAGGAAATTTTGCCTATGGCGATCGCGCTTTTAGGGTTATTTTAGAGATTGTAAATGAGCGGATTTTGAGCGTCAACGAGGTCTCCTAAAGGATGTAAGAGGGTTTAACTCCTGAACTCTAGTATTTACAAGGTTTACGCGCCCTGAAGGACTTGAACCCTCGACATCCGGTTTTGGAGACCGACGTTCTACCAACTGAACTAAGGACGCATTTTTTCTCTTAACTTATTGTTAAGCTTTGTTACCTTAATAATACCTTATCTTGTACTTTTTTGATTAATAAGCTTTAACTAATTGTTTTTTTTGCTATCAATAGAACGCTCAAAACGCTGCTTGACACGAGTAGATTTACCAACGCGATCGCGCAGATAGTATAATTTAGCACGGCGAACTTTACCACGACGCTCTACTTTAATGCGAGCAACGATAGGAGAATGAAGTAAAAATACTCTCTCTACACCGACACCTTGGAAAATGCGTCTAACAGTAATAGTTTCAGTAATACCGCCACCGCGCTTAGCAATTACAGTACCTTTGTAGGGCTGTACCCTTTCTTTATTACCCTCTTTAATGCGGACGCCAACTTCTATGCTGTCGCCTACATATATTGTAGGTAAATCACTTTTTATATGTTCTGCTTCTATAGAACGGATTATAGCTTCTGCGTTCATGACTAATATAAAAACTCACAATTGACCATTGTAGCTCTTTTTTTTGGCAGTGTAAATGGGTGTAAACTGATCGACAAGGCTATTTCATTCTAAAGAGCTCTAAATTTCACTTGCGTTTGTTACCCAAAATCCCTCCTTTTTGAACAACGTTCGGAATTGTCACTGTAAAAGTTGTACCTATACCAACTTTACTCTCTACTTTTATATCACCATTGTGAATATCTACCGCTCGTTTTACTATACTAAGTCCTAATCCAGTGCCAGGAATATTATTAGTGTTATTTGCCCGATGAAATAATTCAAATAATTGAGGTATATGTTGTTCTGGAATACCGATACCCCGATCTTGAATCTGAAAAATTGCTTTGTCTGTTTGACAATTTAATTTAAACTGAACAATACCACCATGAGGAGAATATTTAATTGCATTGGAAAGTAAATTACTCAGAATCTGCCTTAGTAATTTTTTATCCATACAAGCTTGATAATCTAAACTTTTATGAACGAACAAAATTTGATATTTTTTGTTGTCAATTCCTATTTTTATTTCTTCTACTAAATTTTGACAAAATAAGATCAAATCAAAATTACAAAGATTTAAATTGATTTTACCTGCATCTATTTTACCTATTAATAATACGTCTTCTAATAAATTATTCATGTGTTTAACAGAAGATTGAATTCGCAAAAAATGCAATTCCTTTTTTTCATCATTTAATTTGTTATTATAATATTTAAGCATTTCTGTCGAACTCAAGATGGTAGTAAGAGGAGTCCTAAATTCATGAGAAGTAATAGAAATAAAGCGAGATTTAAGTTCACTTAATTCCCTTTCTTTCTCCAGAGCTATACGCATCTGTTTCGCACTTCTTTCTATAGCTTGAGAACGAGCTAGATTATTATAAAGCCAAGCATTTTCCAAGGAAATTGCTGCTTGAACACAAAGTAATCTAATAATTTCTACTTGTTTGGGAATAAAAGCATTGTTAACCAATTTATTCTCTAAGTAAACTAAACCTAAAAACTTATTTTGTTTGACAATTGGCATACATAAAACTGATTTCGCTTGACACTTTTTAAAGTAAGAATCTTCAGAGAAGATTGATTCTGAATCAACAGAGTCTAAAACCACATCTTTTTGAGTTCTACGTACATATTCGATGACAGATAAAGGGAGTTGCTGACTTAAGTTAGCAGGAATAGGATACTGTAACTTTAAATATTTTCGCTCTACTGAAGCAATAGCCTCGATCATTAGTTTATCTCCTTTAGACAACACCAGAAAACCAATTTGCGCCCCGGCATTCTCTAACAAAATTTTTATTAATTTATCTAGCAAGCGATCGAGAAGTATTTCTTGAGAAATAACTTGAGATGCTTTAAGAAGAGAAATTAAATCTAGTGTCGCAAAACTTATTTGTGAGGAGGTATTTGTTGGTAAGATAGAAACTGTTTCTGTTTCGGAGTCTATAGCTGCTTTTTCAGTAATAAGTTCTAAAATTTGGGGATATTTTGCTTCTAAATCTTTTACTTTAGCTCTTGCTCCCCAATGAAAATAATTATAATAAGCATCAAGTAAATAAGCACGAGCTACTTTTGTTTTATTACAACTCAAATAAAATTCTGCTGCCAATTCATTCGAGAGTGCTTCTTCTTGAAGATATCCTTGTTTAGCTGCATTGTTAATGGCTAAATCGTACAATTCTCCTGCTTGCCAATTCTGACCTAAAATTCTTGCTTTTTCAGCTTCTACTAATTCATATTTATGTTGAAAGTTGTCTGGCGAATAATATGCCCAATGCTTCATCTGTTCTTGATTAGTGTTTACTTGTTCGAGATATTCACTTTGCTCAGGCTCATCCATTTGAGGATATTGAGCTAAAAGAGCTAGAGAATAATAGAAATTATGTTCGGCAACAACTAATAATCCAGGGACTGCTTGAGTATAAGTTTGAGCTAACTTGGCATATTGAACAGCGTCAACATAATTTTTAAACAGATATGCCAAAATAGTTTTAGATAAATAACTGAAAAATAGCGAAGTCAAATTATTACTTTCTTGAAAAATTGGCAACATTTTATCTTCATCAAAAACATCACCAACTAGTTTTTCTTTTTGATTGGTATTGCCTGTCAATATTAATATTAATTGATAAAAAATTTGATTGATAGAAAAATGATATTCCAAATTTGATTGGATCATTAGATTGGTAAAATCTTTGTACTTTTGTTCTACAAGTTCTAAAGATTTTCCCAAGAAAAACAAATGAGTGCAATAGTTGATAGCAGCATAACCAGAATAAAATAATTCTCCAGTTTCTAAACCAGCTTGAAAAGCTTCAATTAAAGGAGATAATGTTAATTTAATAGGTTTTTTCCAGTGGATAACATGACCATTAACTATATCTAAAACAGTGGATTTAAGTTCTTTAGTGTCAAACTTTGACAATAAAGTCAATGCTAACTGTCCAAATTGATAACCAGAATGAATATCCTCCAAAAAGCTACAGAGAAATAAAGCATAGTCACTATAAGTAACCAAACTGAGTGGACAATTTCCATATTTGATAGATAAATTAATTTGTGTAAATACAATTACGACGTATAAATCTGGATTAAGGATATAGGCAGCATCACCAATTTTTTTTAAAACGCCAAAAGCTTCAATTATCTCAGGATCGACCATTGTAGGGAGATTGGCTAAATCGTTAATTACTATATCTTGAGGAGGCTCTTGGGATAAGGAAATATCTAGTCTTGCTAAAACTTTTAGTCCAGTGTCTATAGCTCTTTGCATTTGGTTTTGAGCAATATCAGACTGGATAATAAGTTTATATATCTTGACTTTTTCTAATCTTGTTTGAACTCGCTCGAGAGCAGTTTTAGCTAATATACTAGATTGGGGAAAATTACTATTAAGGTATTCTGCTTCTATTGTTTGTAGATACAAAGATAATGTTAATTGATAATTATCAGTCCAACTATCCGCAGATAAAAGCATGATTCCTGTACGCAGATATTCAAGTGCGCTCTCATAAGCTGCTGATAATTTTGCTTTTGACCCTGCAATTAAATTTAGTTGGGCTAGCTCACATTTTTCTGTTGAGGTAATGATAAATTCAATACCTAAATTTAGTTGGTTAACTAGAGCAAATATATTTTCTTGTTTTTCTTCGGGAGTAGTATTGTCAAGTAATAATTTACCAATCTTTAGATGAGTAAGTTTTTTATCATATTCTTCTATTAGAGAATATGCTGCTTGTTGCACTCGATCGTGTAAAAACTTATACTTAATTTTGGTTACATCAGAATAATCGAGAGAATCTACCTTATGGGAATTTTGTTCTAATTGTTCAAGTTCTAATGATTTTTGTTCTAAGACTAGAGAAATTTTATAGTTATTACTCTGAGGTAGGATTAAACCAGCTTGTAAGGCTGACCACAATTGAGTTGCCGTATTTTGAATAGATTGTTCACTTACAATTGCTAGCAGATCTAAGCTAAACTGATTGCCAAGACAGGCAGCTAATTTAAGTATTTGTTGTGTACTTTGGTCGAGCTTGCTAATATTACTGGCGATAAGTTCAACCACGCTATAATCGGTAATTCCAATCCCTTGAATGTCTTTAATCTTCCACTGCCACCCATCATTGGAAATATCGTAAGTTATTAACTTCTCAGTATAAAAAGTTTTGAGTAGTTGAGTTAAAAAGAATGGATTCCCTTGAGTTTTATTAAATAGTAGTGTGGCTAAAGATAAAGTCTGTTCTGATTCTGGAACTTCGTTGAAAGTATCAGCAACAAACTGGATAATATGTTCTTCAATTAAGGGTTTAAGATAAACATTTGTAACTACTGCTTGGGTTTGTTGAATTGTTTCAATTGTCTGGATGAGGGGATGAGTTGAACTAACTTCATTATCTCGATAAGCTCCCAAGATTAATAGATACTTCCCTTCATTTATCAGGTTTTGAACTAGTTTTAAACTCCCTAAATCAGCCCACTGTAAATCATCAATAAATAAAACTAAGGGATGAGCAGAGTCGCAAAAAACACGAATAAATTGTTGGAATACTCGATTAAATCTATTTTCTGCCTCTGTAGCTCCTAATTGAGGGACATCAGGCTGTTCGCCAATAATTAACTTAATTTCAGGAATAACATCAATAATAATTTTGCCATTAATACCCAAAGCTTTTAATAGTTTTTCTCGCCAAATAGCTAACTTTTGCGAACTTTCCGTTAAAAGTTGCTCTATTAATGTCTTAAAAGCTTCAATTAAAGCCGAATAGGGAATATTGCGCTTAAACTGGTCGAATTTGCCACTGATAAAATATCCTTTTTCTTTAACGATTGGTTTATGAATCTCATTAATGACAGAGGTTTTACCAATACCGGAGTAGCCAGAAACTAACACTAGTTCGACTTTTCCTATTTTGATGCGTTCAAAAGCATTTAGCAAAGCAGCTACTTCTGCTTTTCTCCCATAGAGTTTCTGTGGCAGTAAAAGTCGATTACCTTTGTCCTTTTGAGCTAGAGGAAAATTTTCAATTTTTCCCTTGATTCGCCATTGAGATAAGCAATTTTCTAAGTCAATTTTTAGTCCAGTAGCACTTTGATATCTGTCTTCAGCATTTTTAGCTAATAGTTTCATGACAATTGATGAAACTGCTTCTGGAATTTCTGCCTTAAGTTGATGAGGAGGAACTGGCTGTTTTGCTAAATGAGAGTGAATTAGTTCCATTGCGTCTTTAACAGCAAAGGGCAACCTACCTGTGAGGATTTCGTAGAAAGTTATACCCAAAGAGTAAAAATCAGTACGGTAGTCGAGAGAACGATTCATTCTTCCTGTTTGTTCTGGGGACATATAAGCAAGTGTTCCCTCAATTACATTAGGATTGGAAATTAGCGGTTGTTCTGAAGACAAGAAAGATGCAATACCAAAATCGGCAATTTTAACTTGTCCTGTTTCTCGATTGATGATGATATTAGACGGTTTAAGATCTTTATGAATAATTGAGGCTTGATGCAATTCGTCAATAGTTGTTACTAACAACAGGGCAATTTGCAGAAACTCTGATAATTTAATTGGTTGAGATAGAAGCAGTTGTTGTAGCGATTGACCACTAAAATCTTCTGAAATTAAAGCCCAATAGTTATTAGATTTTACTAAGCTGTAGCATTTAACAATTCCTTCACAGTTAAGATTGTTGGCAATTTTATATTCTTGTCTCAGGTAAGCAATATCTTGTAGGGTAGGATACTCAGACTTGAGTATTTTAATAATCACTGGCTTTTGCTCATTTTTATCATAACCTCGATAGATAATTTTTCTGGAGCCGATGTGAATTTTTTTCCCGATTTTGTATCCTGATAGCTTCAGCATTATATTCTTCTCAGAATTTTTGAAATTAACTGTAAAAACAGATAAACAGTTCGTGAATTTGCTTATAGTTCCGTTCGTTTATATAGTTCCCCAAAATCTTGGGAAATAAGACAATCGCATGAGCGTGTATTTCTTAACTAAAAACTATTTTATTATATATACTTAAATAAAAATATTTAAGTATATATACTGAGCTATCTATGTATTCCGTGAGAATAGCTACAAAAAATCACTGACTAATGATTTTATTTTTAAGTATATTTATCAATATTAACTGAAATATTAACTAAGAACAATTACTGTCTTTTACGTATTATTTCTAATTGACTAAACTATTTTATTTTTATATCTTGATTGAAACTGGATTAAATCGAGGATAAAATCCGTGAAATTATCAAAAAACTGGGAATCAACACTTTCTCGAATCGTGGCTAAAACTTGGATTGATGAAGATTTCTGCAAGCGTTTTATAAGTGAACCTACAGTGGTTTTACGGGAAGCAGGAATGGCTCTGAATGATACTGCTAGAGTAATCGTTAATCAAGGACAAGCAAATACTTCAGTTCTTACAACTGCTGATGGAGGAATTACTGTTTATCAGATTAATCTGCCATCTAAGCCAGAAAATCTCACTGATGAACAGATGAGTGCTTGGGCTAAAGACACGATGGATACAGGTTCTTCTTACCTTGGTTGTTCCTGCTGACCTGTTCTTAGGTCTTAATTTTAGAGATAGTTTAATCGATCTGAAAAAACATCAATAAACTCATCTCAACTAAGTAAAGTTTGAGGTTTTAGGTAATAGATACAAAGTAAGTTATTGACAATCTAAAACCTCTTCTTTAAAACTATTTGATTACTCTTAATCTATCTCGATCGCTACTCAAGAAAATTGTTATTTAATCAATTATCAAAAATCGGGAATTAAGAATGCTTAACCGACCGAAGTTTAAAAGTTATTTCCAGGTTGAGGTTGTACCCTCAGTTGGAGTATTTTTGCTGTCTGAGTCTGATTATTATATTTTGACAGGGGAACTTTATGAACAATTAGTTCCCCTGATTAATGGCAACCTCTCTGTCGATGAAATAGTTGCAACTTTAAGCGCTCGGCGTAGCTGGCAGCCTACGGCCGAGCGAGTTTCTGTAACTGAAATCTACTATGCTCTAATGTTGATGGAGCAAAAAGGCTACATTGTGGAAAATACGGAGACAATATCCCCAGAGGTAGAAGCTTTCTGGAATTTTCTCTCAGTTGATGCTGCTGAAGCCAAGCATCGTTTACAGTCTACAGGAATTAGCATCACTGCTTTAGGTGATATCCCTAGTCAACCATTATCTACTGCCCTCCAACAGCTTAATATTCAAGTTGTGACTTCGGGAGAAATAGAGATAGTTTTGACTGATGACTACTTACGTGTTGAGCTAGAACAAATCAACCACAAAGCTTTAGAATCTCGTCATCCTTGGATGTTAGTTAAGCCAGTCGGTAAAATTATTTGGATTGGACCTATTTTTTATCCTGGGAAAACGGGATGTTGGCAATGTTTAGCCCAAAGATTGCAAGCAAATCGTCCGTTAGAAACCTTTATTCGCAGTCTCTCTCTGCAAACCAGCAAAGCCGAGCGTCAAACAATTTCTGGGAATGCCCCTACTTCTGTAGCAGCATTACCTTCTACTATGCAAACAGGAATCAATTTAGCTGCTACTGAAATTGCTAAATGGCTTGTCCAGAGTGAAAATCAACGCTTAGAAGGCAATATTATTACTTTAGATAGTATATCTTGGCAAATTCAAGAACATACTTTAACTAAACGTCCTCAATGTTCTGCTTGTGGCAACCCCGAACATCCTTTTGAGAAAAAACCCTTACCTATTTCGCTTCAAAGTCGCCAAAAATCTTTTACTGCCGATGGAGGACATCGGAGTGTATCTCCAGAAGAAACTCTGCAAAAATACCAACATCATGTTAGTCCTATTACTGGTGCAGTTAGAGGTTTAAGTCGGATTACACGATCGCCCAGTAAATTAACTCCTAATTATGTCGCTGGACATAACTTTGCCTCAATGCTTGATAGCCTCTACTTTTTAAGAGAAAACCTACGGGGTAGAAGTGCAGGAAAAGGAAAAACCGATGCCCAAGCTAAAGCAAGTGCTTTATGTGAAGCGATCGAAAGATATTCAGGAGTATTTCAAGGAGATGAAATTAGACGTAAAGGCAGTTACGAAACTATGGGAGATACTGCTATTCATCCCAATAAATGTATGTTATTTAGTGACCGTCAGTATCAAACTCGCCATGAGTGGAACGATCGATGCCCTAGTCATTTTCAAAGAGTTCCCGAACCCTTCGATCCCGAAAGAGAAATTGAATGGACACCAATTTGGTCTTTAACTCACGAAGAATTTAGATATTTACCTACTGCATACTGCTACTATGGCTATCGTGAACCTTTTGCTCAATATTGTTGGGCAGATTCTAACGGTACTGCTGCTGGCAATAGTCAAGAAGAAGCAATTTTACAAGGGTTCATGGAGTTGGTAGAGCGGGACTGTGTAGCTTTTTGGTGGTATAACCGTCTTAAACGACCAGCAGTAGACCTAGCTAGTTTTGAGCAACCCTATTTTCAATCTTTAAAGCAATACTATCATTCTCTCGATCGCGAACTTTGGGTTTTAGATATTAGCAACGATTTCAATATCCCTGCTTTTGCTGCTCTTTCCCGCAGGAGAAATCAAGCAACGGAAGATATCATTTATGGCTTCGGGGCGCATTTCGATCCAATAATAGCGTTTACCAGGGCGTTAACGGAAGTAAATCAGGTATTGCCCGCAGTTTTATCATTTAAGACCGATGGCAGTACTGATTATAGTTGTTCCGATCAGTTGGCTCAAACTTGGTGGCAAAATGCAACTATAGAAAATCAACCCTACCTCGTACCAGATAATAACGTTGCTCCTAAAACCTTGAGGGATTATCCCCAACTAGGAAGTGATGATTTACGAGACGATGTTATCACTTGTGTTAATATTGCTCGCGATCGCGGTTTAGAAACATTAGTTCTCGATCAAACTCGCCCCGATATTGGGTTAAATGTAGTCAAGGTAGTTGTTCCTGGGCTACGGCATTTCTGGAAACGTTGGGCAAAAGGAAGACTGTACGATCTGCCCGTGCAATTAGGTCAATTATCTCGATCGCGCCAAGAAAGCGAGCTTAATCCCTATCCTATCTTTTTCTGAGCAAATAGCATTTGTTTGCTTTCGAGCTACTATCTAAATCCCAAACCATGTTAAAAGACTACCAAATTATCGATGCTGATAGTCATGTGACTGAACCCATTGAGATGTGGGAGGAATACTTAGAACCTGAGTTCAAAAATTATGCCCCCTATATAGATACCCCGACAACAAAAGAGGGAGTATTTGTAATTGATGTTTTTTCCCCTCCTGTCAAAAACATGAAAGTCGAAGGCAAGAAAATTTATCAAAAGATATCTGATGAAATTTGGGCAGAAGGAATAAAAGTAACAATTCGAGACTATGCCAAACGAGGACGTTTTGGCAACGATCCAGAATCACAAGTCAAGGCAATCAAAAAAATGGGGGTTGATATCTCCTTTCTCTATCCAACTATAGGATTATGGTTACTAGCGATCGAGGATATGAATCCCCAATTAGCTGTAGCTTTCACCCGTGCTTATAACAATTGGTTACATGATTTTTGCGACTTTGATAAACAAATACTCAGGGGAGTAGGAGCAATTAGCCTACATGAACCTAAAGAAATGGTAAGAGAATTGCAGCATATTGCTAGTTTTGGCTGGAAAGCTGTTTTTATCCGTCCCAATCCCCTCAAAGGACGTATATTGAGCGATCCTGCTTATGAACCCTTTTGGGCTGAATGTGAAAGATTAAATATCGCCGTTGCCATTCACGAAGGAACTCATGGAAGATTACCCACTACGGGAACAGATCGATTTAACACCCGTTTTGCTATGCACGCTTGTTCCCATCCCCTAGAACAGATGATGGCTATGTTAGCTCTAATTGAGGGTGGTGTATTAGAGCGTTATTCTAATTTAAAGGTAGGATTTTTAGAAGCTGGCTGTGGTTGGCTACCCTATTGGTTATGGCGCATGGACGAAGAATATGAAAACCTAGCTTGGGAAGTAAAAGACAACGTAAAAATGAAACCTTCCGAGTACTTCCGTCGTCAGTGTTTTATTTCCATCGAACCTTCTGAACCTTATTTAGCCCAAATTATTGATTTTATTGGCACTGATAACCTTATTTTTGGCTCTGATTATCCTCATATTGATAGTGACGCAGACATAATCGAAAAAATCATTGGTCTTTCGTCAATTTCTCCCCAAACTATCCATAAGATTCTTTGGGATAATCCTCTGCGTTTCTATGGGCTAACTTAAAATGTCCCAATCAATATTGCTTTCTTTTCAAGCAAATATCTCTGTTCATCAAGACTTGGAAGCTAGTTTTATTCTTCATTCTTCTAATCTTAAGTTAGATCTGTCCCATCTTTCTGCGGGGCTCAAAAAAGCGATCGCCACTCTTCAGGGGGAAGGGGCTACAGATGAAGAATTAGCCAATTTAGTCACCCAAATTGATGGTAGCCCTAATTTACCTCAGTTATATTACTATCTTCAACAATTTATTCGTTATGGTCTAATTTGTCATACTATCAGAGTCGATCGAGAATCTTTGGCTACTTTGGTTCCCATTACTACTTCCTCTCCCTGGGAATGGGCAGAAATAGAACCAGATAAAAAATATAAGTTATCTCGCTTTGCCTATTGTCATCGAGAAGGAAGACAAATGATCTGGGAATCTCCCCTATCTCAGATGATAGTTTCCTTAAAAGATTGGCGATGTACAGCAATTATGCACCAACTTGTACAAGCCAAGACTTGTAATGCTTTAACTAAAATCCCCAATGTATCTAAGCAAATAGCACAAGCATTTTTAAGTCTGCTCAAAACTGCTCAATTACTAGAAGAGATAGACAACAATAGTGCAGAATCCGAGACCGATACCTTGGCACAATGGGAGTTTCATGATTTACTATTTCACAGTCGTAGCCGTAGTGGTAGACATTCCCATACTGTAGGTAAATCTTATCGCTTTTTGGGCAAAATCAAGCCTCTTCCTGCCATCAAACCTCAAGTATCTAGTAACGTTATTTCCTTGTACAAACCAGATCTTGAGAAGCTTAAACAAGAAGATCTTCCTTTTACCCTTATTTTAGAATCCAGAAAATCCCTTAGAGTTCATGGCGATCGACCAATTTCTCAGCGAGAGGTCGGAGAATTTCTTTATCGAGTAGCAAGATTAAGAAAGGTTTTTTTTAGACCGTATATGGAATGTAGTACTCGTCCTTATCCTTCTGGAGGAGCATCTTATGAATTAGAGCTATATTTAGCTATTAATATCTGTAAGGGTATATTTCCTGGAATTTATCACTATTGTCCCCAAAATCATCTATTAGAACAAATTTCACCCCAAAATGATTATCTTAAAGCTCTTTTAATTAATGCTCAAAAAAATAATGGAGAAGATTGTTTGCCTCAAGTTTTGATTATTATTACTGCTCGTTTTGCTAGAGTTAGTTGGGCTTATGAATCGATCGCCTACAGTCTCATCTTAAAACACGTGGGCGTTCTCTATCAGACTATGTATCTTGTTGCTACAGCTATGAATCTTGCTCCTTGTGCTTTGGGAACAGGAAATCCTAATTTATTTGCCACCGCAACAGGTATAGATTACTATGCTGAGTCCTCTGTCGGAGAATTTATTTTGGGTAAACAATAACGGCTCTTTATGGATTCGGTGGGACTTAAGCCAAAAGACACTCAAGCAATAATAGCAAAAGGGTTTTTCCTCTTGCTCTCACAGTTAATTTGATGGTCTTGACAGGATTGGTGAAACTACTTGAAAAGTTAGAAAGTATCAAATGAGCGATCGCGTCTGCTAAATTCAACTAAGCTGTTCAAATAACTTAGCTGTGTCAGGATTATAGATAAGCATATAGTTCCAGTAATTTTCAAATACCGATTCTACATAGCCCCTAGTTTCTCGAAAAGGGATTTGTTCGACAAAGAAGTCGGGATCGCTTAAACCATATCTGGAAACCCACTTAGCTACATTATTAGGGCCAGCATTGTAACTGGCTACAGCTAACATAGAATTGTTATTGTATCTGCGGTGAGTATAGTCCAAATAAAAAGTCCCAAAATTGATATTATCTTCTGGATTAGTCAGAGAATAGTTAGGCTGTTTTGTTTGTTGGGCTATCCATTGTCCGGTTCCAGGCATAACCTGCATCAAGCCCAATGCCCCGGCAGAAGATTTTATCTCTGGTTCAAAACGGGATTCTTGACGAATTAGACTAGTTACCAATAAAGGGTTTATTTGTCGCTGTTGTGACCATTTGAGAATACTTTCTTCAAAGGGCATGGGAAATAACGCTTGCCAATATTGAGAAGTTTGTCTTAGTGCTTGCCATTGTTCTCTATCTTCAGGATTATCTCTCTTTTTAAGAGACCAAATTTGATTTATACTCCGTAAATTTTTACCTTGGTGCAATTGCATTAAACCCCAGGTAAATTCTTCGGCAACAGTAAGATTTTGTTTTTTGCTAACCTCTACCCGAAATTGTGTCCATGCTTCTTCTTCTAAACCCAGTTTATAGAGTTCTTGAAAAATTGCCGAACCTGCGGGGGGTAAAAAACGAGTATTTGCTGAGGATATTAGAGGAAGTTTCTGACGTACTGTGGTAAAGTCACCTACATCCCAACCTAAAGCTACAGCCGATCGCCAGGCGTAATAAGATTGAGGATAGCTAGTCAAAACAGATTTAAAAGCAGTTTGGGTTTCTTCAGTATGACCTAATTGTTGCGCCCATTTACCTACCCAGAAACCAGCCTTTGGGGCTAGAGAACTATCAGGGTTATTAACAGCAATTGGTTGTGCCCATTGCCAAGCACCCATAAAATCTTTGGCTTGGGCTTTTTTTTGCGCCATACGCCAACGATATTGGGCTGCTGCCTCTGATGAAGCATAATTAGTCAAAAGGACTTGACGGGCATTAGCTGCGGAGACAGGGCTTTTCAGAGATTCCAGAATTTTTGCTTTCTGAACTAAAGCTTGAGGTGTTTCTTGAGGGAATCGACTAATAACGAGATCTAGATAGTTTAGAGCTTCTCGTTTATTAACTATAGTAGCTAAACGACGTAATCCCAATCCTGTTTCTTCTGCCTTGGGAAATGCCCGTAATAGCTGAAGGTAGTATTGTTTGGCTTTAGTTTTGTCATTACCTAGATGTAAACCCCTGGCTGCACGATAAAGATTACGAGGTGTACGGGGTGCTTTTGTGTAGGCTTGACCTGCTTTACCATAGTCCCATTTTAACCAGTAGCCATCGGCGATCGCTTCCCAATCTGCTGCACTTAACTGGCTACTATATTCTTTAACTAACCGTTCCCTAATTTGCTCTACATCTTTGGCTTCTGGTGTATTTTTAACTAAAACTAACATTAGCCTGGGTTGATTGGGATTTTGGGCTAGCATTCGACGAATAATGTCGTGAGTGCGGGGATGATGAGGAAATTGGGTAATGGCTCGATCCCAATAGGCAGGATTATCTCTGCCTAATAGATATAGTGCTTCTACTATGGCGGGAGAGTCAGGATATTTAATAATTAAGTTTTGCCACACTTCTGTAGCTTTAGCAATATTCCCCTCTAATTCATAGGCTTGTCCTTGTTTGAGAAGAATATAAGGTGCGAGTAAGAGATAGTCTTGTTCTAAATTTTCTAGCTGCTTTAGTGCTCGTTTTCCTTGCTGTTGTTCGATTAAATTTGATGCTAGTAAGTAACTGTGACGATGGTTATTTAGATGCGAATCTTCTGCTGATGCTAATGCTTTAGTAAAAGGGAAGAAATGATGCTTTTTGCTTACTTTTGATTCAACTACAGTGTGGTGGCTTTCTATTGCCGATCGCTGAGATTTAATAATTAATCCAATCGTAGTAATTAATGTTGTTGAAGCTCCGCCAAGAATAACCGTTAGAAAAAGTTTATTACTCAATTTTTTTTGCCCCATCTTTAAACCAGAGATATGAGTAAGATAACACTCATATTGTTCCCTAATTTTTTATTATTTTTATCTTACAAGGCAATAAGTTTGCTTGGCTATACAGGTTTTAATAGATTAAGTAATAATTGTTGTGAGCTTGCTTATTAGTATAACAGGAAAGACCGAAGAAAACATCTTCGATCTGATACTTAGTTAATAATTTTTGTATAAATATCTCTAGGTTGTTATGTCAGGAGTTACCTGGCATTTTCATTTTTATTTACACGATATAAATTGATAAATTACTTTATTGGGTTTGCCCGAAAAAATACCGAGCATAGAATACTAATATTCATAAATACTGTAATTTTGCAATTACATCAAAAACGATACAAATAATAGTTTACTTGGGTATTTATCTAAATAAAAATAATTAAGTAAATAATTTATATAATTAATTAAAATTTTAAAAAGCAACAGCAAAATTACGTATTTTATAGCAAAAATCGATCGAATCATTATAAATCAGAGATTTTATTTTTGGTTTTTACGTCCCTAAATTGAGTGTTTTAAAAACAATTACCCTTTAACACCGCTACCAACATCGGTAGGAATAATGTATTTTTGTACAAACATAAACAAAAGTATAATTGGCGCGATCGAAATTACCGAACCAGCAGCAATTAATCGCCAGTCAAGAGAAAAAGTACCGGCTAGAGTAGCTACTCCCAAAGGTAAAGTATAATATTCAGGTCGATCGAGTACAATTAAAGGCCAAAGAAAATCACTCCAAGCAGCAATAAACACAAAAATAGCTAAGGTAACTAGGGCAGGACGGACGGCAGGTAACATAATATGCCACCAAATACCCAATTCCGAACAACCATCTATACGGGCTGCTTCTTCTAATTCTGTAGGCACGGCAGCAAAAGCCTGACGCAAAAGGAAAATACCAAAAGCAGAAGCTAAATTAGGCAAAATCACCCCTAAGTAAGTATTCCGTAATCCTAAATTCACCACCAGAATATACAGGGGAATCATCACAATTTGAAAGGGAATGACAATAGTTGCCACAATTAAAGCAAAAATCAACTTTCTCCCCCGAAAATTTAGACGAGCTAGAGGATAAGCAGCTAAAGAACAAAATAGTAAATTTAAGCTCACTGTAAAGATAGCGACGATCGCGCTATTGAGAAGATAGGTAGCAAAAGGATAAGTCTGCCACACCGTTATAAAGTTATTTAAGGTAGGCTCTTGGGGTATCAGTTGGGGTGGAAAGCTAAATATATTTTCGGTGGGAGATTTAAAGGAAGTACCTACTAGCCATAACATCGGGAATAACATCATTAGCGCGATCGCACTTAATAGTAAGTATGTTCCTAAAATTTGACTAATTTGTTTATTTTTAATCACAGTAATTTTTTCTATCTACTTTCTTAAAATACTAACTACTAACCACTAACCAAAATCATCGATAAAGCTGCGGAAATTAATTGGAATAAATATATGTCTTCTTTGAATTGCCCTAAAGTGTCTATACCTGTCTTTCATATTAGAGATGTCAGTAAGATTTATCGAATGGGTGAAGTAAAAGTTCAGGCACTAAAATCTGTTAGCCTCGATCTTTATCAAGGAGAGTTTGTAGTCCTACTAGGTCCTTCTGGAAGTGGTAAATCTACTCTACTTAATATTTTGGGTGGACTCGATGTGCCTACAACTGGACAAGTAAAATTTTATAACCAAGTCCTTACTAATGCTAATGAACAAACTCTTACTCGTTTTCGCCGAGAGTACGTTGGTTTTGTCTTTCAATTTTATAATTTAATTCCTAGCTTAACTGCTAGAGAAAATGTGGCTCTAGTTACAGAAATTGCCAGTCATCCCATGCGCCCTCGGGAGGCACTAAGTTTGGTTGGATTAGATCATCGCCTCGATCATTTTCCCGCTCAGTTATCTGGTGGAGAACAACAAAGAGTGGCGATCGCTCGTGCTGTGGCTAAACGTCCTCAAGTTTTGTTATGTGACGAACCTACAGGTGCTTTAGACTTTCAGACAGGAAAATTAGTCTTGCAAGTTTTAGAGCGAATTAATCGGGAATTAGGAACTACTACTGCCGTAATTACCCACAATGCCGGTATTGCTTCGATGGCAGATAGGGTGATTACTATGCGTAGTGGTGAAATCCTAAGTGTGCAGCACAATGAAGTTAAAGTGGCATCCGCAGATTTAGAGTGGTAAACTTATCCCCGCATTCTGAATTTCTAACTCACGTTATTGTAGATTATTGAGAATTTTTCTGATAATTCTTAAATCTAATATTGTTTGTAAAAATACATTAATTAGTCATATCATTGAGAATTATTTTAGTCAACTATTTTATTAACTTTTGTCATTTCAAAACTTATAATACTTAAAAGCTTTTGTATATGGAGTTTTTCTATATGTAGCTCGAGTATAATTTATCAGCTACTTTAAATTAAATAAGAATAATTAGCATTTATTTTATCTTTAATTAATTGAGAATAACTAGCAAAAGTAGTAAGATAATAAACCGATTATGAATCATACCTATGGTGATTAATACAATTTCTTAAAAGGAAGCACGATAAAACGAATGAAAAAACTTTCCCGACGGATGTTTATTGGGGTTGCTACAGCAGCCACAGTAATAGCCTGTAGTCAATTAAGCCAAATCGAGCAAGGTTTAACTCAAACTAGACAAGTAAATATTTACTCATCTCGCCACTACAATACAGATGAAGAATTATATGATGGGTTTACCCGTCAAACAGGAATAAAAGTTAATTTAATTGAGGGTAAAGACGATGAACTGATCGAACGGATTAAAAGTGAAGGTGCTAATAGTCCTGCCGATATTCTAATTACAGTGGACGCAGGTCGTCTATGGCGGGCAGAACAAGCGGGTCTTTTTGCTCCTGTCGAGTCTTCCATCTTGACTGAAAAGATTCCTGCTAACTTACGCCATCCCGATAATCTCTGGTTTGGGATGAGTAAACGGGCAAGAGTAATTATGTACAATAAAGATCGAGTAGATCCTGCCGAATTATCTACCTATGAAAATCTAGCCGATCCTAAATGGAAAGGCAAAATTGCGATTCGTTCTTCTAGTAATATTTATAATCAATCATTAGTTTCTGGTTTAATCGAAGTACTCGGAGAAGAAGCAACAGAACAATGGTGTAAGGATCTAGTTGCTAATTTTGCTCGTCCTCCTGAAGGTAACGATCGAGCGCAAATTGAAGCAGCAGCAGCAGGCATAGCCGATATTGCTATTGCCAACACTTATTATTTACCTCGCTATGCTAAAGATGACGATCCGGCTAAACAAGCTATTTTTGAGAAAATCGGCGTGTTTTTCCCCAATCAAGATGGTAGAGGTGCTCACGTTAATATCAGTGGCGGTGGCATGATGAAAAATGCACCGAATAAAGAAGAAGCGATCGCTTTTTTGGAATACATGGTTAGTCCTAAAGCTCAAGAATTTTTTGCCTTAGGTAATAATGAATATCCAGTAGTTGAAGGTATACCTATCGATCCTGTGGTAGCCAGTTTTGGCGAGTTTGAGTCTGATACTGTTAATGTATCAGCCTATGGTGATAATAATGCTTTGGCAGTGAAAATTATGGATCGGGCTGGTTGGAAGTAAGTTTTTTGTCAATTAATTTAAGTTCGGGAGTCAGAAGCACATATTGTACTGACTCCTTTTTTTTGAAATTTAAACGAGAGTTTTCCTATTGAGAGTGAAGAAATACCAATTTTTTTGTTTATAGCAGTACGTATTTATATTATGACGTTAATTAATCGATCTGCTAATGGCTAATAGCTAATAGCTAATAGCTAATAGCTAATGGCTAATTTTTGCTTGGCCTTGAGATGTCCTAACTTTTGTTGGTATTGCTATATATGCCAAGTATTATAGGCTTTCTCAAATAGGTGAGATACGAAATATTCCGAACTCCGAACTCCGAACTTAATCTCAACCAAGGTGTACTTCACAAAGAGCGAGAAACGCTATAGATTACCTTATTGTTTCAGTTTTATCCCGACCAACTTTTTAGAGGAATGGCATTAATTGTGTTGCTAATAATAATGGCGATCGAATATTTGGGAACAATTAAAAAGTCTTGTTAGCTAAAAATACCCAAAATCCTAATATTAAGTCTAAATTATTTATTTATGCCCTATCAAAGTGTACGCCAACACAATGAAGAAGATTGTGGGGCTGCCTGTCTTGCGACTATTGCCAAACACTATGGTCTTAATTTTAGTCTCAACCATATGCGTCAAGTTGTCGGTACTGGGCAGCTTGGTACGACAATGTTGGGCTTACGTCGGGGTGCAGAAGCACTTAATTTTAATGCCTATCCTGTTCGTGCTAGTTCTGAATTATTAGAACAACTAGACCGAGCACCTTTACCAGCTATTATTCATTGGAAAGGTAATCACTGGGTAGTTTTACACGGACAAAAGGGTAAAAAATATGTGGTAGCCGATCCTGCGGTAGGTGTTCGTTATTTGACTCTGACTCAATTACAAGAAGGTTGGAGTAATGGCGTGATGCTTTTACTAGAACCACAAGAGGACTTTTTTAAGCAAGCTGACGACGAAGTTGCAGGTTTTTGGCAATTTCTCAAGCGGTTACGCCCCTATCGCTCGATCTTACTAGAAGCACTGTTACTCAATTTGGTAGTGGGACTGCTGTTTCTAACAACACCAATCCTGATTCAAATTCTAACTGATGATGTTTTGGTGCGGGGAGATAGTCAACTATTAGTCAGAGTTGCACTTGCCATGGCAGTTATGAATCTAATTGCTAGTGGTTTAGAATTAGTCCAAGCTAATCTGATTGCTCATTTTGGTCAACGCCTCGAATTAGGACTGGCATTAGAATTTGGTCGTCAAATTTTGCGTTTACCCCTGGCTTATTACGAAACTCATCGCAGCAATGAGGTAGTTAGCCGTTTGCGGGATATTCGAGAACTCAATCAGCTTCTTTCTCAAGTGTTATTACAACTACCTGTATTGTTTTTCACGGGAGTAGTTTCTCTAGGTTTGATGCTGTTTTACAGTGGCAAACTAACTCTAGTTGTTAGCGCGATCGCTTTGTGCATGTCTACCTCGACTCTCTTTTTTCTGCCCATCTTACGGCAAAAAACTCGAGCGGTAATTGTTACTGATGCAGAAAATCAAGGGCTATTATTAGAATCTTTTAAAGGTGCATTGACTCTCAAGGCTATTAACGCTGCACCCCAAGCTTGGGAAGAACTACAAAATCGTTTTGTTCGTTTTTCGAGTCTTAGCTTTCGCACTATTCAAATTGGCATTATTAATCTTGTTTCTTCTCGCTTGTTTTCTAATTTAGGAACTATTGCAGTGCTTTGGTATGGCGGTACTTTAGTTATCGAGTCACAGTTGAGTGTCGGTCAATTGATAGCATTTCATAGTTTAAACCGCAATTTAATTTTGCTAGTTGCTTATGTAGTTAGTTGGGTAGAAGAATTTACTAGAGTTAGAACTGCTGCCGAACGTCTGACAGAAGTAATTAATACTATTCCAGAAACCGAAGATAATAATCGTAAGCACTGGGCAGAACTTTCAGGCAACGGCGAAATTGTCTGCACCAACCTCAATTTTTATCATCCTGGCAATGAAAATTTATTTAGCGATTTTTCGCTTACTATTCCTGGTGGTAAAGTTACTGCTATTATCGGGCGATCGGGTTGCGGTAAGAGTACTCTAGTTAAATTGATGGCAGGATTATATCTTGCTAATTCTGGTAATATTCGCTATGGCAACTACAATCAGCAAGACCTCGATCTAGAATGTCTACGAACACAAGTCATATTAGTACCCCAAGACGCTTATTTCTGGGGTAGAACCATTGTTGATAATTTCCGTTGGAGTGTTCCTTTTGTTAGTTTTGAGCAGATAGTTCGAGCTTGTTGTCTTGCCAAGGCTGACGAATTTATTAGTCAAATGCCCAACAAATACGACACTATTTTAGGAGAATTTGGGGCAAATATTTCTGGTGGACAAAAACAGCGATTAGCTCTAGCTAGAGCTATTGTTAACGATCCACCCATTTTGATCCTGGATGAATCGACCAGTGCTTTAGACCCCATGACAGAAGCTCAAGTACTAACTCAGATTTTAGAGCATCGGCAGGGTAAAACCACAATTATGATTTCTCATCGTCCTCCAGTAATTGTTAAGTCTGATTGGATAGTACTCTTAGAAGCAGGAAAGTTAAAGTTACAAGGTACTCCAGAAGAATTAAAAGAGATTCCTGGAGAACATCAAGAATTTTTCCATCTCTAAAATCGTTGCTTCGATCGACTAAACCAACAATGCGACTAACAGGGGGTAAAAAATCACTAGGTAGAGAAGGATGAAGATATTCTGGGTGATGATTATGGTGTAGATTTGAGTTGGCCATGAGCAACGTGAGTTCGGAGTTCGTAATTGAGAGTTATGATTTGTTCAACGAAAAAATAAGGATTTCAAGTAGATCGATCGATCTAACGACCATTCAAGCTCGAAAAATGGCAGTTGTTTGACACGCTAGTACTAAGGATTAGAGGTTATTTTCTACACTGATTAAAAGGAAGATGACCTAACAATTCGATATTACCTTGTTTGTTAATCACCCATTTTTGAGCTTCGATAATCTCATTGCTAGAAACTGATGATGTTCGCTCTTCAAAATCCCGTAAATCTTCCCATACTGACTGACTTCTGAGGTATTGAAGCGGATTTTCTGATAATCCTCCTTTACCAGCTACTATCATCGAATTATCTTGTTCTAAAACACAATTAGCAGTAACAATATCCGTTGGATTAGTAATTTTAGTAGGTAATGTAATTATCTCGATTTGTTTGTCAGATTCTAGGTTGCGAATTTCTACTACTCCATCAAGACCACGCTCAGAACTAGCATCAATCTGACTATCGGTAGAGCTCAAGATTACCTCCGTATTAATTTGAATGTTGCCTCCAGGACCAAATTTAGCCCTAGCTAGAATATCGCTGTTTTCTTGAGTGATAACATAGTTACTGTCAATAAAAATATTCCCACCACCACCAGTACTATCTGTAACACTGGTACTGAGCGAACTATTGTTGTCTAACGAAAGAAAATTGGTAT
>JASJDJ010000111.1 GCA_030065635.1 Xenococcaceae cyanobacterium MO_188.B32 | reverse complement strand
ACAAGAATTTAAGCGATCGCTTAAATTCTTGTCAAATCTATCAAACGATAAATCCTGATTCTTTCATCGATTCATTAATAGGTGTTTTTGTCAAGACTAATTTAGATGCGTTTGCCCTGCTATAGGCTTTCTATTTATTTGGGAAAAACTGTTCTTGTGTGAATGCCAATCGATTCTATTTTGGTCATAGACAGATGAGTATTTTACTCTAACATCATTGGGCGACGAAAATTGAGCTAGATCACTACTATTTAAAGTTTTGAGGTGATATTTAAGTCTATCTATTTGATAACAAGCTAATTTAAATAAATTATTACTATATTGATGGACATAAGTTAATTTATGAAGCGAGAAAAAGAATTTAGATAGCTGCTGATGATGTCTGTGAAAATTATCCTGGTCTTTTTGGCGAAAAAATAAACAAATTATAATTTGATTGTACTGACGGGAGTTTCCCGGTAAATAATACGTAGAAAAATAGCCATTGGCAATAATGCTTGAATCGATCGAGACAGTTTTTTGCGAACTATTTGGTAAATGAGCAAAACAAGAAAGACAACTATCTGCCAAAGACTTTAATGAGTCTGGTTGCATATTTTCTTTATTATTCACTAAAGCCGTAATAACAAGGGTCTGACCCAAGTTAGTTTGAATGTTGTGAGGTGAAAAACAATTTTTAGGATTGAAAAAAGCTAATTTATCTATACTAATCGCTTCCTTTGCATTCTTTTCTTGTCTATGAATTCTCAGGGAAATAATATGACTTGTGTCTGCGCAGCTTGGATAGGCTTCTCCCTGAATTAATTCTAAATTTTCTTGAGTTTTAATCGTCCCCCAAAATTGTTGTTTCTGAGTAATATCTTGGGGATAATTTTGCCTTCGATCGACTAAATTCTCCTTATCCACTCTGGAATTTAATTTTATTTTCTGACAGACATGAAAATGATTTAGTATTTGACAATATTTATGAGTTGACCATTCTGGAGATAAAGGTTCTAAGGAACTCTGAGAAAAAAACTCTTGTTGTTGTTGAAAAGTAAATAAATAAATATTAGGAGCAGAAATTAGTTGGTTAGATCTAGCCATACTTCGAGTTTATAGACATTTTTCTCTCCAATACCTTGAACCTGGAGATAAAAGTATTTGTGAATTCCAAAAAGATTACATGAAGATTATATAAGGGAAAGTACTTATTTGTCACATTTTTTCCAAATAAATTTACCAAAAATTCACTTAGATATAGTATTGGAACAGTTATAATGCCTCTCTAAAATATTAAAGACAACAGGAGAAAGGGAACGGAGCCTGCTTCGACGAGGAATACGGTCAAAATTTATTCTCTGAAAGAAAAAAGGTATAATAGAAAATTGTGTCGAATTCAAAATAAACTATGCCCAAGTTAAAGACTCGGAAAGCTGCTGCTAAGCGTTTTCGCCCTACTGGTAGCGGTAAGAAAATCTTTCGCCGTAAAGCTTATAAGAACCACTTACTAAATCATAAAAGTTCCGAACAAACTCGTCGTCGTCTTTCCAATATCGCTTTAGTTCATGAAGCAGATGAAAAAAATGTACGCCTAATGTTGCCTTATATGTAAGGATAAGTAAACTATTAGACATATCAAACTAGTAGATCGAGTTGTCAAAAAATATAGAAGTAAATTTCATACAGATTAGTTATGACAAGAGTAAAACGGGGTAATGTTGCCCGTAAACGCCGTAAAAAAATCCTTAAACTAGCTAAAGGTTTTCGTGGTTCCCATTCTAAACTGTTCCGCACTGCTAATCAGCAGGTAATGAAAGCTTTGCGGAATGCCTATCGCGATCGACGTAAACGCAAACGGGATTTCCGTCGTCTCTGGATTACTAGAATCAATGCAGGAGCGCGTCTACATGGTATGAGCTATAGCCAACTCACAGGTAAGCTCAAAAAAGCTAACATTGAGCTAAATCGGAAAATGTTAGCTCAATTGGCGATGACCGATCCGGAAGCTTTTGGCAAAGTTGTAGAAGCAGCCAGTCAACAATAAGTTCGGAGTTTGGAGTTCGGAGTAGGCTCGAAAAGTTTACTCAAAACATTAGCCCAAAGTGGATAAACCAAGCGTTAATGAATGTACTGAATTCTGAATTCTTCTACTCAAGCAAAATAATTTGGTAAGGATTAAGCGAGAAATTGTATATCCGATCGACTCGGTTTTTCTGAGAAGCCGAGTTTTACCCATTTTAAGACAAGCTTATGGAGCGTATTGCGATTATTGGCTCTTGTGGTGCGGGTAAATCAACTTTAGCTAAAAGTTTAGGACAAAAACTTGCTCTACCAATTATTCATCTAGATTCTTATTACTGGCGAGCCAATTGGGTAGAAACTCCCAAAAATGATTGGGATACCTTACACCAAAAGTTACTTCAGGGTGAGTGCTGGATTATCGATGGTAATTATGGAAGTACTATGGATATCCGACTGGAAGCAGCAGATACAATCATTTGGCTCGATTTCCCGCGTAACTTGTGTTTATGGCGAATAATCAAAAGATATCTGCAATATAGAGGTAATGTAAGAGATGATATGGCTGCAGGTTGCAGGGAAAGGTTAACTTGGGAATTTTTACTATACGTTTATAATTTTCCCAGACAACAACGACCACAAATTATATCCAGACTGAACCAACATCAATACTCTAAGAAAATTGTTATCTTAAAAAATCCGAACCAGGTAAAAACTTTCTTAGAAGAAATTATCGCGATCGCATGATTAAACAAAAGTTATCTTTCTTGGCTGCAATCATCGGTTTATTAGCAATAATGGTAATTAGATCGCCATCAGCTAAAACTGCTGAGTTAGCAGAAATTAAACAGCGAGGACAATTAATTGTCGCGGTTAAAGACAATGTTCGTCCTCTTGGTTTTAACGACGAACAGGGAAATTTAGTAGGCTTAGAAATTGATATAGCTCGTCGTTTGGCTGAAGAATTATTAGGTAGTGCTGAGGCAGTAGTTTTAAAACCAGTTACGAACCAAGAACGCTTACAAACAGTATTAGATGAAAAAGTAGATATAGCGATCGCTAGAGTTACGGCAACCATTCCCCGCACTAGAATTGTCGATTTTAGTCCCTACTATTATCTCGATGGTACGGGACTAATTACTAACAATAAATTTATAGATAATAAAGAAAACCTAGCAGAAGCTAAAATTGCTGTATTATATGGTTCGACCACCATTGCTGTAATTCGTAATGAGTTACCTAAAGCTAAATTAATCGGGGTAAAATCCTATCAAGAAGCACTAAATTTGTTAGAAAAAAATAAAGTTACTGCTTTTGCTGGCGATCGCAGTATTCTCGCTGGCTGGATACAACAATACCCTCAGTATCGATTATTACCAGATAGACTATCTGGCGAACCATTATCTGTAGTTATGCCGAAAGGAATCCAATATGAAGATTTGCGAAAACAAGTGCGAGAAGCGATCGTTCGTTGGCGTAGATCGGGATGGTTACAAGAAAGAATTGAATATTGGGGATTACCTTAACCCGAGCGTAATAAATACAACAAATAAAAAATAACAAATAACCAACTATGAATGAAAAACTTCCTGCAGTTTATCTTTCCATCTTACTAGGTTTATTACTTATAGCTGCGATCGTTATTATCATAGAAATCATTAAAACTCGTCGCTCAGAAAACCAATTTTCTCGTCTACAAAAAAAACTCCAGCAAGAAAAAGGAACTGCACTAGAATACTATGAGCTTGGTAGTCTTTACCTCGATAAAAAATTATTTGTTCAGTCAATTAACTTGTTTCAAAAAGCATTAAAAGCAGAGAAAAATATAGAGCCAGAAAATAAAGCATTAATTCATAATGCGATGGGCTATGCTTATTTTGCACAAGAACAATACGATATCGCTATTCGTCAATATAAAGAAGCACTCAAACTTTATCCCGAGTATGTAATTGCTTTGAATAACTTGGGTAATGTTTACGAACGCAAACAAATGACTGTTAAAGCTCTAGAAACCTACGAACAGGCTTTAAAGTACGAACCTAAGAACAGTACAGCAAAACGCCGAGTAGAATCCTTAAGCAAAAGATTTGCTGTTTCCCAATCTGATTAGTCATAAAACTTGTTGTCAAACTGCCCACAATTACAATACTAAACTATGGGCAGAACCACTTTAAATAAACTACCAGAGCCAACTTTACTAGTAACAAATATGTCGCCATTATGTTGTTTGGCTACGGTTTGAGCAATAGTTAAACCCAACCCAAACCGATCCCTTTGTTGTTGTTTAGCGACCTCAGATCTCCAGAAATATTGGAAAATATGGGGAAGATCGTCAGAAGCTATGCCTATACCAGTATCTTGAATACAGATAGCAATTTTACGCCTGTATTTTTCTACGTACAGATGCACTTTATCGCCTGGATGAGTATAACTGAGGGAATTATCGAGAATATTAGCAAATAGACGATGTAAATGAGCAGTATCACCCTTGATTAAGACCCGATTGACTAACTGTGCTTGAAACTCAATCCCTTGTCTCGCAAATGCTGGCTCAAACTCTTCAATCACCTCTTGAAGTAGCTGGTTTAAGGAAATTGTCTTTTTTTCTAACTTAGTAGAATTAGGAAATGAGTCATTCCTGAGCAAAAATAACATATCCTCTATCAACCGTTTCATTTGCTCTGTAGCACCGTTGATAATATTGATCTTCCTAGCATCAGAAGGCTGAATTGCTTCTTTGTGAGTAAGCAAAATCTCCGTAGCCATACTAATTCTAGTCAGAGGAGTGCGTAGCTGATGAGAAATATCAGAAGTAAATTGTCCGAGATGGAAAAACACTTTTTGGATGGGCTTAACTGCTTGTTGGGTCAGATAAATGCTACTTATACTAACCAAGATTAAAGCTGTACTACCGCCCAACCCTAAACCTAGTCTTAGTTTACTAAAAGTCGATTGTATATTTGTAGTCGATTCACTAGCTCTAATATAGCCTTTTAAAATTATATCTGTATCTTCTAGGTCACTCTCGTATACAGAAATAGTTACGGCGCGGATATTCGCATCTTGCTGAAATAAAGGGGCATCTTTTTGTTCTTTTACTCGATCTAAAGACAAAGGCAAATAGGAAGCAAGATTACCTTCTTTGGCTAGAAGCGTACCATCAGCATCATACCATTCCAAACTCTGTTGTTCCTGAGAGAAAAAATTACGCCAAGATAAATTACGCTCGAGGCTCTCAATTCCTCTAGTCTCAATAGTATTCAAACTAGGAGTTGCTACTTCAACCAAAGTCAGTAATTCATGATCTAATTGTTGATGAAGAATATGAATTAAAAAAAAGTATAGTGAGGTTTCCGCTGTACCTAAAATAATTGTCATAATAATTATGTAGGCAAGCAGCAAGCGTTTACGTATATAGGGAAAAGTTTGGCGAAGAAATTGAGTTAAAATAGTAATTAATGACATAGATAAATAAGTCTAATCTTAAAATTAGATTGGGAAACCACAGATTCGCTGTTGTTAAACAAACAGATAAAGCTTGTTTGCTTTTAAGCTTGCCTCAATGAGATTTATCTTTTATTGCCATCATTTTTTATTGCCACCGCTCTAAAGCCACCATTAAACTACCGTAAAACGAAGGATTAATCGGGACTGCATTCAGCGATTACAAATAACAATAAAATAACTGCTTGCATAATTCTCTTTGATACTTTAACCGTTTGTTAATCGCCTAACATAATTAGCCCGATATATATAAGAAGATAAATCATAGATAGTGACAAACTCGGGAGTAAAAAAGGACAATCTAGGGACAAAAAGTAAAAAAGTAGAAAAACTATGGCTTTTCCATGTTAATTTTTTATAACTAGACTAAAGGTAGATAAACTCGAAAACAGCTACCTATTCCTCTCTCACTTTCTACAGAAATTTCTCCCTTGTGTTTATGGGCGATCGCTTCGGCGATCGCTAAACCTAATCCCAATCCTTCTCCTTGTTTTTGTTTTGCTCGTTCAGTTCGCCAAAAACGTTGAAAGACAAAAGGTAAATATTCAGATGCAATGCCAATACCCGTATCTTGCACCGAAATAAGAGCCTGTTGTTTAACTTTTTGTAAAGAAAAATTAATATTTCCCCCGACATCTGTATATTTTAAGGCATTTTCTAAAAGATTAGAAAATAAACGACTCAACTCCGACGCATCACCTTTAACAACCAAATCGCTCATTAAGTTAGATTGAAAAGTGATTTTTTTGGTTTCCGCAATAGCTTTAAAATGGTCTACTAAAGGCTTAAACAGTTCATCTAAAGCTACAATTGACCCTTCCAAATCTACTTCATCAGGTAAGGAATCAGTTCTGGCTAAAAAAAGTAAGTCTTCCAACAACCGCTTCATTTGTTCTGTAGAACTTTTAATAATTCTCAGCTTTTTTAATTCCGACGATCTACGAAATTGTTCTGGATGACTTAGTAAATTGTCTGCAGCAAAGCTAATTTTAGTTAGAGGATTGCGGAGTTCATGAGAAGCTTCAGCAGTAAATTGTTTTAACTGTTGAAAACTTTCTTGGGTTGGTCTCAAGGCTTGTTGAGTCAAGTAAACACTGCTCACAAAAATGACGAAAAAGCCCGATATACTTCCTAAAACTAATGCTTGGAGAAAATGACTATAAGTAGCTTCTATCTTTTCCGTAGATTCGCTAGCTCTAATAAAACCTTCTAAACTGAGAATTTTTTGGTCAGAAGAACTAGTGTAGACAGCAATAGTTACCAGCCTAGTTTTATCTTGTTGCTCGAATAACGGCGCACCTTCTCCTACATTTGAAGAGCGTAAATTCCCAGTTAGGGGTAATCGGTGACGAATGTTTCCTTCTGTAGTTAAAAGTTGACCTTCAGCGTCAAACCATTCTAAGCCCTGATCTTGTTGATAAAACAGATTACGCCAAGGTAAATCGCGCTCCAAGCTTTCACGACTTTCGTTTTTAACCACTTTCAAGCTAGGAACTGCTGCTTGAGCTAGAGTGAGCAGTCTATTATTTAGCTGCTGGTTGAGGCTGTGAGTAAAAAAAATGTATAGAGAGACAGTTGAAGTACCAAAAACTGCTCCTATAGCTATTAAATAGGCAAGGAGTAAACGTCTACGTAAATAAGGAAATCTCTGGCTAGAGTTTCTGTTTGAGACGGTAGCCCAATCCATAAACTGTTTCAATAAAGTCATTAGGTGCTCCAGCTCTTTTCAGTTTCTGCCTGAGACGCTTAATATGCGCTTTAACGGCATCTTCATCAGGTGGCTCATCAAACGACCAAAGATTCTCTAAAATGGCACTTCTGCTTAGTACTCGGTTTCCATTCCGCAGGAAAAGTTCTAGTAAACGATATTCCTTGGGTGTTATTTTTACGGTTTTGTCACTATATGACACTTTACACGTATTGGGATCGAGAAGTAAATCATCCCATTTAAGGACAGGAGGTAAATTGGAACTACCCCGACGTAACAATGCACGAATACGAGCTAGTAGCTCATCTAAACGATAAGGCTTAACAACATAATCATCTGCACCAGCATCGAGTCCTTGTACCTGAGCAGTACTGCTATCTTTTGCTGTGAGCATCAATATTGGCATCTGATAATCTTGAGCTCGTAGCTGACGGCAAAGACTGATCCCATCTAGTTTAGGCAACATCCAGTCTAATAAGATGAGATCGTAATCAAAAGCCTTAACAAAATCCCAGCCAGCTTGACCATCACTAGCGATATCGACAGTATAGTGTTGGTCAGTTAAAGCTTCTGCTAGCAGCTCACTAATTTCCCAATCGTCTTCAACCAATAAAAGTTTCATATTTATATTTTCGCCTTCTTCATAAGCTACGTCAACTTAACTCTGGCTAGGAATTTGACTCATAAAAAGCAAAAATTACCTTGGCCGAGAAGATGGTGAAGTTTTCCTATGAAGATTTTACCAATTATCGAAACTGAAGCCATTGCCAATATGAAGAATACAATTATTTTTTTGATTAAATCAGAAGTAGTTTAGACTAAAAACGTAAAAAAACAGACAATACCATAGTTAAATACAATTAATCATCCTTAGTCGTGCATATTATTGCTGAATAAATGAATATAAACTACACGAGAATTGTTTTAAACGATCGATTTAACATTAAATTAGCACTACATGTTTTTTTGTCCCTGATTTGTTACTTTCTTGTCCCGAGTTTGTTACTTTAGATTGCTTAACTAAGAGAATAATGATACTTAATTATGCAAACAGATATATTTTCCATCCAGTCAGGAGGAATATAACTAGGTATCTAATATTGTAACCGTATTACTCTATGTTGCAAAATTAAGTCAACAAGCTGGATGGAAATAGGAAAGACATTGATTAATTTAATCATACTCGGTCTTTATTTCATCACCAGAACTCGATCGCTTAATCTAAGCAGTCCCTCAAATAGATAAATAGAGCTAATAAAAATCATTGTAAATTTACTATTTGTTAAATTATGACATCTATATTTCCCAGAAAAAAAGGATCCCCCTTCTCTAAGTTCTTCGGCAATGGGGAACAAGCCCTAGAAGATGCCTACCAAGCTGCAATCAAGATTAAGGTTATAGAAGATAACCATTTTAATCAAAACAGAATTCCTATTGAAATGCTAGGAGAGGGCAGCAATATTCATCCTTCTTTAGAGGCAGAGATTGTTAAAAATTTAGAAATACTTCAGCGTAAAACCAAAGAGTTTAACGATGACGGTGGTGCAATTAGCCAACTTAGCTCCAATTATGTAGAAAAACTCATCTTTGTTGAGGGAATTCTAGCTAAATATGCTATGGGTCCTAGCTCTTCTGCTATGACTCCTTCAGTTCCGGGTGGAGTTAACTACAATCCAGCCAATAATGGAAACCCTAACTTACCTAACATCAAAGTTGTTGATGTTAACTCTGTTGCTAAGTCTTCAGGAAGGTCTGGTCAAATAAAGAAAGGTAAAAGTAATTCAGTAGATTTAGGCTCTGTATTCAGCAATACAGGAAATTTGTCTGCCTCTCTGGGAAAAACTCTTGGCAAGATAAGAAAAGACCTTGGTACCCAATCAGAGCAACAAATAGTCGACGAATTTCGTCGCTCAAAACAAATCACAGTTGTTGGAGTTAGACTGTTAATTTTGTTGATTGTTGTGCCAATCATCACTCAGCAACTCTCTAAGAATTTCATCATCAAACCTATCGTTACAGATTTTAGGGGTGAAGAAGTTGTAGCGATCGATGAATTAAACTACGAGTGGAAAGAAGAAGCTTTAGGGGAGCTTAGCACCTACGAAGAACAGCTAAAAATGAATCGGATGTTAAAGGCAGCCCCGCCTTTAAACAGAGAACAACTTGAAGAAAAGGTTCAAGAGAAAGCTAACGAAATTGCTGAAGAATTCCACTTCAAGAAAATCGATTCTATTAGTAATATTTTTGCTGATTTAGTTGGGTTTGTAGCATTTTGTTTCGTACTTATAATTCGTAGGAACGAAATAAACGTTCTCAAATCTTTCATCGATAATATTGTTTCAGGTCTGAGTGATAGTGCTAAAGCATTTGCAATTATTCTGGTTACAGATATATTTGTAGGGTTCCACTCAACTCATGGTTGGGAAGTTGTACTGGAATGGTTAGCCAATCACGTCGGGGTTGCTGCCAATGAAAGTATGATTTCTCTATTCATTGCTACGGTGCCAGTTATCATGGATACAGTGGCGAAATTCTGGATTTTCCGTTACTTGAGTCAGATTTCTGCTTCTACAGTAGCTACTTTGAAAGAAATGGACGATTAGGATTGAGATTTGCTTAGGTTCTGTGAGCGAATAAAACCAGAGTATTCCTAAGGTAAATCATTAAGAGGCAATTATCTTGCCTCTTTAATTTTGAATATTTGAGCGCATACTTTAAAGCGCATCTAAAAAAACAAAAAGTTGTTTTGATTACTTCTACTTCATTTTATGTATGTAGACAATAGATACCAAGAAATAGCTATTCAAAGATTAAATAACGAGTATAATCTGGATCACTTTAAACCAAGTAATAATCGTTATTTACAACTTATTTACTTTGAAAATGACGGTCAATATCAACATCAAGCCCGTACTTGGCGAGTTAAATCGGGAGATTTATTGACCATACCATCTGGTAAATTGTACCCAAGAAAATTTTTTTCTCAAGCAGAAGGCTGGAGAGTATTTTTTGCAACAACTGCTATTAATCCTTACTATTGGGATGCTGATTCTTGCTTAAATTGGTTTAAGGACCCTCTAATCATACCCTTCATAAAATTTTCAGAAACAAACATAGAGGCTCAGTATTACAATATACCTCTGTCTTGTCGTCCTTTATGGTGTCAATGTTTTAAAGCACTTCATGTAGAATTAAACAACAAGAAATTCGGTTACAAACAAGCAGCTAGAGCCTACTTAACTGAAATATTAGTCAGTCTTGCTCGTATAGCTAAAGAAGAAAAAGAAGAATGTCTAAGCAGAGAAAGGCATCCTATTTTGAATCAAGTATTTCAATATATAGACAATAACTACAAAAAATCCATTTCTCTCAAAGATATTGCCAACGAAGTAAATTTTTCTCCTACTTATCTTGCTAGTTTGCTTCGTCAATTTGTTGGTAATACTGCATTGGAATTAATTCGAGAAAGAAGAATGCTAGAAGCACGTCGCTTATTACTAAATACAGAAAATGATATTAGTAAAGTAGGGGAATTAATTGGATATAAGAGTACTACCTATTTTATCCGTCAATTTAGGCAAGTACACAATCAGACTCCTCATGTTTGGCGCAATACTCATCGTCAAGATACTTAAGCCTTTTTGCCTACACACCGTATATTCCACCTAAGTAGTGAGTAATCTTACCTAGAATATCACTTTTTTGTCCCAAGTTTGTCACGGTAGGTAACGTAATATAAAGAAAAGTTACGGAACAATATTACTGCAAACATACAAGTAATTTTACATAACGTCAAATGTTGGCAAGACAACAAGTTCTGACTACAAATTCAGCACCTACCAACTGAAGAGGAGTAAGTAAATAAGTTAGCGATCGAATAATGATGATTGATTTGCTCTGGCTATTTTAACTCCTTCACATATGTAAATTAAATTTGGGATTATATTTTGATGAATACTATACAATTTCCCTGGCTTACTACACTAATAGCATTACCATTATTTGCATCTTTTCTCGTTCCCTTAATACCCGATAAAGATGGAAAAAGGCTGCGTTTGTATGCCTTAGGCGTAGGTATCGCCGACTTCGTGTTAATGTGTTACGCCTTTTGGCAAAATTACGATGCCAGCACTGCTAGCTTGCAAATGGCAGAAAGTTATACTTGGATACCACAAATTGGTCTTAACTGGGCGGTTTCCGTTGATGGTATCTCTATGCCCTTAGTATTGTTAGCAGGGTTTGTAAGCAGTCTTTCAATATTGTCTGCATGGAGAGTCGATCGCCAACCTCGTTTATTTTACTTTCTGATGCTGCTCCTCTATGCTGCACAGATAGGGGTATTCGTGGCTCAAGATATGCTCCTACTCTTTATTATGTGGGAACTAGAGTTAGTACCTGTTTACTTACTGATCTCTATCTGGGGTGGCAAGAGAAGACGTTATGCAGCGATGAAGTTCATACTTTATACCGCAGCAGCTTCTATCTTCATCTTAGTAGCAGGGTTAACCATGGCTCTCTATGGTGGAGGAACTCTCACCTTCGATATGGTTGCATTAGCAGCTAAGGACTATCCTATTGCTTTAGAAATTCCTTTATACGCTGGATTGCTAATCGCTTTCGGCGTAAAACTAGCCATCTTTCCCCTACATACCTGGCTACCGGATGCTCACGGCGAAGCTTCTTCCCCTATCTCGATGATTTTGGCAGGTGTACTCTTAAAAATGGGAGGATATGGACTAATTCGCTTGAACCTAGGTTTACTTCCCGATGCTCATGTTTACTTTGCCCCCATTCTAGTTGTTTTAGGTGTAGTTAATATCATTTACGGTGCATTTGCTTCTTTTGGACAAACCAACATGAAGCGTCGTCTAGCTTATTCTTCCGTTTCCCATATGGGTTTTGTACTCTTGGGTATTGCCTCCTTTACCGACTTGGGTATTAGTGGAGCGATGCTACAAATGTTATCTCACGGTTTAATTGCTGCTGTATTATTCTTCCTAGCAGGGGTAACTTACGACCGTACCCATACCATGCTCTTGGATAAAATGGGCAATCTAGGTCAGGCAATGCCCAAAGTGTTCGCTCTGTTTACCGCAGGTGCGATGGCATCTTTAGCTCTTCCTGGTATGAGTGGTTTTGTGAGTGAGATTGCAGTATTTGTTGGCTTCAGCAATAGCGATATCTACAGTTCCTCTTTCCGCACTGCGATGGTCTTTTTATCAGCAGTAGGACTAATTCTTACTCCTATTTACTTACTCTCGATGCTGCGCCAGCTATTTTACGGAACCGAGTCTGCCAATGCTTGTGTTGTAGGTAGTGAAGGTGATCGAGAACATAATAATGAGAAAGCAGCTTGTTTCGGTAACAATTGCGTCTTACCTAACGAAGCACAATTCAATGATGCTCAACCCCGTGAAATATTTATCGCTGCTTGCTTCTTAGTCTTAATTATCGGAGTTGGACTTTATCCTAAAATGGCTACAGGGATGTATGATGCAACAACTGTGGCAGTAAACGCCCAGGTCCGTCAATCTTACACCCAGATTGCTCAAAATAATTCCAACATCTATGCTCAAGGATTAAAGCTTTCCCAATCTGAAATAGCATCTGTTGAAGGAATTGTTAAATAGTTCTTACAATTTATCTCAAAAGTGAATCTATTGAAACCACTCTAAGAAAAGAGTGGTTTTTTTCTTTTGATACAGAAAATTATAGAGTTGTTATACCAATTTAAATGGTATTCACGACAGAGACGTATTGTATAAATTCTGATATTTTTTCCTTAAGATGTTTTTTTGTACTTTACCCATAGCATTTCTGGGAAGACTTTCTATTAACAAAAATTGTTTGGGTATTTTATAGTTAGCTAATTTTTCCTGCAAATAGGCTTTAATTTGTCGCTCGCTAATCTTTAAATTATCTGAAACAATTACAGCAGTTACCGCTTCGCCAAAATCAGGGTGAGGTAAACCAATAACAGCAGATTCGACTACTCCAGTAATTTCGTTGAGACAAGATTCTACTTCTTTAGGATAGACATTCATGCCCCCAGAAATAATTAAATCTTTGGCTCTGCCAACTAGAGAAACATAGCCATCTGCCGAACGCTTGCCTAAGTCTCCAGTTTTAAAAAAACCGTCAGCCGTAAACTCGGCTTTAGTTTTGGCTGGCATTTGCCAATAACCATTAAATACATTTTCTCCTTTCACCTGCACGTGACCAACTTGTGCTGATGGTAAAGGATTATTATTTTCATCGACAATGCGTAGTTCTGATTTGCCTAAAGGTAAACCCACTGTTCCCAGTCTTCTTTCTCCCTTAAATGGATTGGACGTGTTAATTCCCGTCTCGCTCATACCATAGCGTTCGAGAATTTTTAGTCCCGTTCTAGTCTCAAACGCTTGAAAAGTCTCTTCTCGCAGTGGTGCAGAACCAGAAATAAACAGACGCATCTGGGAGCAACATTCTTGTTGAAAACGGTTATCGGCTAGTAGCCTAGTATAGTAAGTTGGTACACCCATCATCACTGTAGCTTGAGGCAAAAATTTGATGATATTATCGACATCAAACTTGGGTAAAAACAACATAGATGCACCACTAAGCATGACGCAATGGGTAGCAAAAAATAAGCCATGAACGTGAAAAATTGGCAGAGAATGTAATAAAATATCATTTTCGCTAAAACCCCAGCAGTTTTTTAAATCTGTACCATTGACTGCTAAGTTACGATGGGAAAGCATTGCTCCTTTGGGTTTGCCTGTAGTGCCACTGGTGTAGATCATTACGGCAATATCGTTTTGGGCAACATCTACCGTAGGGAAATTAAAATCCCCCGATCGAATTTCTGGGGAAGGGATTAAACTATTTTCGTCTGCTTCGATCGTTTTAACTAGATCGATGCCAATTTTGCCAGCTAGAGTTGCAATTCCTGCATGAGCATCTGGACTACAAACTACTATTTTTGGTTCGGCATTTTCTAGATAATACTGCAACTCATTAAGAGTAAAAGCAGGATTGAGAGGAACAAAAATCACTCCACTACGCAAACAACCTAAATAGAGAGCTAAAGCTTCAACTGATTTAGGCACTTGAGCTACAAGTCGATCGCCCTTTTTGATGCCCAATTGACTTAATTGGTGGGCAATACGGGCAGATAGTATATCTATATCTCGATAAGTAACCGTGCTTTCATCTTCTCTAATCAAAAATACCTTGGCTGGATTCTTAACCGAAGCAGTTAAAATTTCATAGAGATTATTGCTTAGAGATTGTTCTTGAGAAGAATTGCGATCGGTGAGAGAGGAAGAATGAGAAACTAACATTTTGATAACTTCCGTAAAATATAAATTTATTGGTGGAGAGTATTGAAACTAATAGCTAATAACTAAGAACTTTTTTCCTTACAACAATTTGGCTACACTTTTTGCATTACATAGGGAGATTTAGCACTTTTTACTTCAGCAGGAAGAACTCGACAGCTAGCAATGGGAATAGAGATATCGACTAAACTATTGGGCTGGTGACGAATATGGGGTGGCGCGATCGCACATAGACTGAGATTACTTTTGTCTAGTTTCAGTGTATATTCGCGAAATTCTCCTAAATATTCGCAATGTTCGACTCTGGCACCCAGAGAATTGGCTGTTTCTCCGTCCATAAGATAATGAGCAGAGTTCATAATTACAGCATGGGGACGAATGCAGAGAACTACACCATCGCCAACACCGATCTCTTTGGCTATATCTGCTACCCGAAAGAGCATACCGTTTACTTCAACTGAGTTACGGCTAATTAACTTGCCAGAGAGCAGATTACAGCGTCCGATAAAACTAGCGACAAATTCTGTATTTGGATGTTCGTAGATTTCTTCTGGCGTACCAACTTGCTGGATTTTTCCTGCTTTCATCACTACCACCCGATCTGCTAAAGCTAATGCCTCTATCCGATCGTGGGTAACATAAACCGTGGTTAGTTTTAATCGCTTATGTAAAGTCAGAATTTCATTCCGCATTGCTTCTCTTAGGCTGGCATCGAGGTTAGAGAGGGGTTCATCTAGTAATAAAATTTGAGGCTCGACTACTACTGCTCTAGCTAAAGATACTCTCTGCTGTTGTCCTCCTGATAATTCGGAGGGATAGCGATGAGCTAATTTTTCTAAGTGAACTAAAGCCAGAGCTTGGGCAACGCGATCGCTTAATTCTTTTTTACCTACTTTTCTCAGTCGTAATCCAAAAGCCACATTCTCAAATACGGTTAGATGGGGCCAAATAGCGTAACTTTGAAAGATCATCGACATATTACGCTTTTCTGGCGGTAGAGAATTTTTGGGAGCAGAAATTATGCGATCGTCAACAATTATTTTACCCTCATCAGGAGTTATAAAACCTGCCAACATACGTAAAGTAGTAGTTTTTCCGCAACCAGAAGGGCCGAGTAGAGTAATTAATTCGCCACTTTTTACTTCCAGATTAAGGCGATCGAGAGCAAGACTGGATTGAAAATATTTAGTTAGATTCTCAAAGACAATACTGGACATATTTTGTAGTTAGTAGTTAGTAACTAAACATAATTAATTACACCTCTTACCTTTAACCTCTTACCTCTTACTTTTCTAATAAGAAATCTTTACCCAAAAATCGATAGGCTAACAAAACAATAGTAAAGACGATCGCCAGCATGATAATAGCTAGGGCAGAAAGACGCTCGTAACTACTTTCGCTGACTAACTCGAATAATGCCGTGGACATGACTTGAGTATTAAGAGTGAACAGTAAGATTGCACAACTAAGTTCGCGAATAGAAAGAATGAAAACTAGTATCCAGCCACTAATTAAACCGCTTTTGATTAGAGGAAAAACTACTTTCTGCACTGTATCCGCACTAGTCGCGCCCAAATTACGAGCAGCTAACTCTAACTCAGGGTTAATACTTATTACTGAGGTATTGGCATTAGTAAAAGCCACTGGTAAAAACCTAGTGGTAAAAGCCACAATCATAATGGCTGCTGTTCCGTATAAAATTAGAGGCGGACGAGTATAAGCAGCAAAAATACCTACTGCAATCACCACTCCAGGAATAGCGATCGGTAACATGGGTAAAAAGCTTAAGACTTGATGCCAAGGTACTAATCGACGATTGACTAGATAAGCAATAATTAAAGCGATCGCCATAGCTAGGGTTGCTGCGATCGCGCTAAAAAAGAAAGAGTTTTGGATCGCCACGGAAGTACTAGAATTACTCAAGACTTCACCAAACCATTTCCAGCTAAAGTTATCGAAACCAAATGGTCTACCCCAGGACTGAGAAAGGGCAGTACGCAATAAAATCAGTACGGGTAAAAAGAGCGATAAACTACAGACAATTAGACAAAAACCGAGAGCAAACCAACGTCCAATACCTAATTGCAACAAGCGTTTTCTCCCCACTTTACCAGTAATGACAGCGTAATCTTTGCGGGCAACTAAGGAACGTTGTACCCAAACGAGTAAAGCAGTAATTAACACCAGACAGAGAGAGAAAGCGCAAGCCAGTTCAATTTTGGGCGGATATTGGAATAATTGCCAGATTTCCGTAGTAATTACGGTAGTACGCGCGGGAATGAGTAATATACTAGGAGAACCAAATAAGGCGATCGCTTCTAGAAAGGATAAAATTCCTCCTGCGATAATAGCTGGCGCAACTAGAGGAAGAGTAATTTTAGTGGTCATCTGACCCTTGTTGGCACCCAAAATTGTGGCTGCATCTTCTAATTCCGAGTTAACTACATCCAAAGCGGAGCTAGTTAAGAGAAAGACGTAGGGATAAGTAGATAGCCCAATTACAAAAATGGCACCCCACATCGAGTAAGCATTAAATATCCCTGTTTCTGCACCAGTCAGACTGATATAAATGCGATTTAACCAGCCAGAATTAGGAGCTATTAACAGAGTCCAAGCGATCGCTCCCAAAAAAGGAGGCATGGCAAACACTAACAGTAGGAGAACTCGCCATAGGCTTTTTAAGGGGAGATCGGTACGGCTGATTATCCAAGCTGTAGGCACACCCAATAATAGACTCAGACAACTCGAACCAGTTGCTAGTAGTAGAGAATTATAAATTGCCTCTCGAAAGCGGGGTTCGATCGATACTGTCTGATAGTTAATTAAACTGAAACTTTCACTCTCTAGCGAGAAGAAACTATTTCTAATTAACCAAAAAATGGGTAAACCGATTAGTATTAGTAAAACAGCAATAAAGACTAACCAGATAATTAGAGAAAAATCATAGTTAGCTATAGAGCCTCTACGCACCAAATTCTTCACGCCATTTTTCCTTAACTTTGGGGATATCTGCACTAATTTCTTCTGGCTGAGGAGTATAGGTGTTAACTTCTGCTAGAGATTTTGCTCCCGCGAGTTCTACCTCTTGGTGAATTGGTTGCTCGAAATATTTAGTAATTACCTCAGAATATTCTCTGGAGTTAATAAAATTAAGGAAAAGTTTAGCAGCATTAGGATGGGGAGCATCTTTTAAAACAGCAATAGGTGCAACTACGACGATCGCTCCGTCTTCTGGGTAAATTACATCGAGGGGGTCTCCCAAAGATTTGCGAGTTAAAATTTGTCCTACGGTTGTCGCGCCTAAAGCTCTTTCTTTCGCTACTAATGCTGGTACTACATCGTTGATCGATCGACTTAGTTTAGGGTTAAGTTGATTGAAATTAACTAAATAGTCCCAACCGTATTTTTGCTCCATCGATAAAGCCCAAGTCCCTACTTGTCCGCTGGCTGCACCACTACCCGTGGCAATTTTATCTTGATACTTGGCACTAGTTAGTTCTTGCCAGCTAGAAGGGGCTTCTTCTAAGGAGATTAGTTCGGAATTGTAACCAATAACAATAGGTAAAAAAGCACCTACTTGATAATAGTTATCTGGATCGAGATTGCGATACTTTTCGACTATATTTTCTTTTCCTGCTGGTTCGTACTGCGCTAGCTTTTGTTCCGCCTTTAGCTGCAGCATTTGGCTAAAATCTGTAGTTGCATAGATATCTGCAATATTCAAACCTGCTTGAGCTTCCTGATTTAACTTTTGAAAGAGGTTAGAAGCCGTGTTGCGCGTGCCTTCAAAATTAATTCCCGGATATTTTTGGGTAAAAGCTTTACCTATCTCATCGACAATCTCTTGGTTAAAGTAAACAGCGTACCAGACCAATTTACCTTCTTGTTTAGCTGCTTCATAGAGAGCTTGTTCGTCATCTGCGGAAATTCCCTGAGGAGAACCTCCATCACTACTAGTATTGCCTCCTCCAATAGCTGTCTGTTCTGAATTTGTTTGACAACCTTTTAAGATAAAAGTCCCTATTAAGGTCGTAGCTGCCGTGTTTACAAACTTTCTGCGAGAAAAAAATCTATGCTGATTCATATTTTTCTTGTTTTTTTTGGGAATAAACGATATTTTTTTTTAAACAGTTTGGCTCTTGTCTGGTAAAAAATACGAGTATGTTTTATTATTCAGTACAATTTTTGTAGAATTTTATAAGTATATTTGTGTATAAAAAGCATCTCATAACAATTCCGATAAAGCCTCATCGATATATTTGTGTAATATTGTAGAGTAAATATGTAATTTTGTATCAGAATTATATAATTTACGTAAAATTTTATCAGTATAATTATGCAATTTAGCAGTTCAAATGTACATCAACTTAACAAATCGAGCTTCACTAATACATATATACTTTTTTTATCGTCGTTGTAGCTTTTCAGACATATCGATAGATCTTTAATTTCATCTCGTTATCTTTGCTCTTAGTTGCCAAATTTAGAGTAGAGGCTATTTAAATAATTGTACAGACTTCATTCATAAATTATTTTTCCAGCATGAATAATCGACAAAATTTTGAATAGAAAAAGAACAAAATTATGAATATTAAATTACTAAATAGCCTGAAATTTCGGATGCCTTTAATTGTTATTTTAGGTGTTATTCCCTTAATTGTAGGAGGATTTTTTTACTATAGCGAAAGAGCCTCCAAAAAAATTGGTCGAGAAGCAGAAGAAAATATGGCTTTAAGAGCTAATATGTTAGCTGAATTAGTATCTCAATGGGATCTTGCTAATACTTTAGTTTTACAAAATTTGAGCCAACAACCCGATATTGTCAGCATGAATCCCACAAAACAAAAACCAGTGCTATCAAAACTAACTGAGACTTATCAGCATTTATATTTAGCAATGGTAATGGATCGAAAAGGAATGAATCTTGCTCGTAATGACAGTAGCCCTCTCAAAAATTATGGAGACCGGGCTTATTTTTTAGGTGCTATTGCTGGTGATGACATAACTCGTCAAACAATCATTAGTCGTACGAATAAAAGACCTGCCGTATGCATGGCAACGCCAATTCATAGAGAACAAGCAACAGAAACTATTGGCGTATCCGCCATATGTAGCGATCTAGAGAAAATCAGCGAACAGATAGGTCAAATTAAATTTGCTAAGACAGGTCACGCCTTTATAGTAGATAAAACAGGTCATGTTGTAGCTCATCCTAATTCAGCCTATGTTTCTGGGAAAAAACTGCGAGATTTTAGTACTTATCCTCCAGTTCAACAGATATTGGAAGGTCGTGAGGGTAAATTTTCCTTTGAGGACTGGGAAGGTATAAATTGGATTGCTTATGGTAAGCGTTTAGATATGAATGGCTGGGGGATTATCGTCCTCCAACAAGAATGGGAATTATTTAATAGCCGACAAGACATTCAAAATCTAGCATTTCTGATAACTGCGATCGCTGTTGTCAGTATCAGTATTTTAGTTTGGATTTTAGCTAATTATTTGATCGGACCACTTACTGATTTAACAGAAGCAACAACTGCTATTGCTGAAGGGCAATGGAATAGACGAGTAAAAATTAAAAATTCTTCAGAAATTGGCGTTCTCGCTAATTCTTTTAATAAAATGACCGATCGATTACAAGCTTCATTCGGTAAATTAGAAGTAAAAATAAAGGAGCGTACTGCCGAATTAGAGAAAGCTAAAGAAGCTGCCGAACAAGCCAATCATGCCAAAGATCGATTTATAGCTAATGTCAGTCATGAATTGCGGACTCCTCTGAACGCAATTATCGGTTATGCCAAATTATTACAACGAAAAATTTCTTTAAATTCCGAGCAACGGGAAGAACTTAAAATCATTGAAAACAGTGGTTTGCATTTATTAACCCTAATTAACGATCTTTTGGATTTTTCCAAAAATAAAGTCAATCAAATGGAACTTCATCCTATTGACTTAGACCTACCTGAGTTTTTGAACTCAGTTATTGAAATTATTAAAAATGATGCCCAACAAAAAAAGTTAGAAGTAATTACAAGATTTGAAAACATACCTACCAGAGTGTTAGCAGATGAAACCAGACTGCAACAGATATTAATTAATCTTTTGTACAATGCCATTAAATTTACCGAGCGTGGCAAAATCATTTTAAGAGTTAGAGGTATTAGTGATGTTGTTAGCGATCGCGGTTTGCCTCAACAAAAAATCCGCTTTGAAGTAATTGATACAGGGATAGGAATTAGTCCAAAACAACAAGTAAAAATTTTCCAACCTTTTGAGCAAACTGGAGATACAAATTTGAGACTTATCGGTACTGGTTTGGGTTTATCTATTAGCAAACAGCTAGTAGAGTTAATGGGAGGTCAACTAAAAGTTAAAAGTAAATTAGGGAAAGGCTCTAATTTCTGGTTCGAGACAGTATTTACTCTGGTAGACAATACTTCTGCTATGTCAGGAAAGCTCCAACTAGAAAAAATAGTTGGTTATCAAGGAAAACAGCGCAATATTCTCGTAGTAGATGACAGCAAAGAAAATCGTTCGCTCTTGGTCAATCTACTCGAACCCCTCGGCTTTAATGTATTGACTGCCGAAAATGGGGAGCATATGTTTGACGTTATGGCTCGAGAAAGACCAGACTTGATTTGTCTCGATTTATTTATGCCTAAAAAAACTGGTTTTACGTCAGCCAAGCAATTACGACAGATGCCAGAATTCAATGAGATTCCCGTTATTATTATGTCTGCTACGGCTATTACTGAAACTATGTATCCGTATCTCCAATGTGATGAGTTTCTTAGCAAACCCCTTGAGGAAAAGAAACTCTTAAACTTATTGCAAAAACACTTACATTTAGAGTGGGTTTATCAAGAAGATTATCAAAAATCGCTAATTTCAAGTAGTTTAAAAAGCTATAGCTAGATTGATAATCTTGATTTAGCTAATAAAGCAGTACCATAGACAGCTTCGGTATTATTAGCTGAAATAACTGGAACTTGTAAACAACGCTGACGAATTTCCACATCGTAACCGAGTTTTAGAGCATTATGATAGTCACTAATTCCTAACTTGCCGTGGAGTAAAAAAGCTAACGGGACTTTGACAAAAAACTAGGTTCAAAAAGGGGTGAAAGCCTGATATATTAATGGTTTAACCTCAAAATAGCTAAATCCTTAATATATCTGGGTTTCAGGCGAATTTACCTCTTCGAGGTAAATTCG
>JASJDJ010000110.1 GCA_030065635.1 Xenococcaceae cyanobacterium MO_188.B32 | reverse complement strand
AGTTACAGTAGGGTGCTTACCTTTCTTTTGTCATGGTTTGAGCAAATTTGAGCACTGTCTCTACCTCGTCTAAGAGACTGCCATTCCAATGCTTCTCTAACACACCCCAAGTGCGCTCAATCGGATTGTGTTACAGAAAACAGCCCAACAATTATATGATTGGCTCATCAGACCCCTAGAATCGGAGTTAGCCAATATTCATCACCTCGCTTTCTCCTTAGATCGGGGTTTGCGTTACATCCCGATGGAAGTACTGCACGACGGAGAGAAATATCTAATCGAAAAATATACAGTTACTACCTTTATTTCTGCTCAATTTACCGATACAGAAGACCGTCTCCCCATAAATCCTAATGACACACTGATTCTGGGAATGGGTGCATCTGAAGTACCAGGATATAAACCTTTACCCCATGTAGTTACTGAGATTGATAACATTGTCAGAGACGATCGAGCTAATGATGCTAAAGGAATCTATCCAGGAGCTAAATTTCTGGAGAAAGATTTTATTTGGGATAACTTATGGACTAACTTAGAGGACAAAAAACTATTACACATAGCGACTCATGGTGAATTTGTCCCCTCCAGTCAGGATGCTTCGTTTCTGGTGTTAGGAGATGGTCAGAAACTCACAATTGAAGAAATACGCATTTTAGATGATTATTTAGATAATGTGCATCTAGTAGTACTATCAGCTTGTGAAACCGCCGTTGGCGAGTCTTTCCTAACCGACCCAAAACAGGAAGAAGGTATAGAAATTAATGCCCTCAGCTTCTATTTCATCAGTGGTGGAGCGAAAACGGTGATGGCTTCCCTGTGGCAAGTAGATGATGCTAGTACCAGTCAACTAATGCAGCGATTCTACTGTACTCTGGCGAAAAATCCATCGCTTACGAAAGCAGAAGCCTTGAGAAAAGCTAAAATGAGTTTGTTGAATAATACTTCCCTCGATTGTGAAAGCTCTGCTTCCAATAATACCGACTTTACCCACCCCTATTATTGGTCTCCCTTCATTCTTATTGGTAATGGCTTGTAATAAGCCGATCTTCATTCAAATTGCATAGTGAAGGCAGCAGGGAAGCATAGGAGCTTATAAGGGTATGATTTTAAGATTTGACTTTTTGACTCTACTTTGGTCGATCGCTTAAAGACAAAACTTCTATTGGGGGACTAGCCCCCCAAACCCCCCAGTGGGGACGTTACGACCTCCCCACGCCCCTGCCGTAAGAATTAATCGACTAATCAAAATAGTTGACATAAGTACTTAAGCAAAATTGTTTACACATTTGATTTTTCTGTTCCCTATTCCCTATTCCCTATTCCCTGTCTCCACCAGGTAATTTATTTTGCACAGGTACTTAATCTCAATTTCACGTAAGATTAAGACTTTTGCCGTACATCTGCTGCCGTATCAAGCAAAATTTGAGGATTAGCTTGTTCGGGAGAGACTATATTAGTCTGACCATGAGCTTCTATGGTTATTTCTGGATTGATCAGCATATTTCTGCCTAATTTAGCTGTTGCTGAGTTTTCATCCCAAATCCGAGCAAGTTTATTTCTAATATTTTGAAATTCATCCATATTTTCAAAGTTTACTAGGGTAAAGTAGCGTTTAACTCCCTGAGTTTCTACTTCGATCGCGTAAACATCAAAGTTTAGTTGTGGACTCTGGGGAAACTTAACCAGACTCCCAGTTAAGGTGTTTTCTTTACCATTCCAGTCGGCGATCGCATCGATTACTTCCACAGGTTGTTCAACTTGAGAATTTAGCTTTAAGTGAGTTGGACTTTTGGGAATTTTTTTCAGCTTATAAGACAACCGTACAATATCCCCACGATATAAGTCTTTAGTATATTCAGGAGATTTTACAAAAACAGGAATCACTCCATCCTTGTATTCAATCACTAAAATTTTGCCCTCTCCTCCTATGGCATGAACTTTACCAATAAAACTAGTGCGATCGAGTAATTCGACAGGGATATTCACTTCTCTGTTGTATTCGGGAAACCCTTCTAACCCAGTCCACGACTCCAAAACTTCCACTGACTTAACAGCAATATGTTTTTGTGGGCTAGGATTAGAGATGATACGACCATGAATACACACTCGATCGTGGCGATTGACTTCACTTAAAGTAGCTAAAGTCTTTTTATTTTTGGGCAACAAGGAAAATTCACGATAACTAAAAAAATTATCTGGTTCGCGTACAGACATAACAAACAGTTTAGATGATTCTACTGCCCCATGGATTCGACCTATCAACCCCGTAGTTTTTAATTCCCGAGACAATCTGGTCATTTCTAAACCTTCATAAGCCTCAGAATGATAGATACATTGTTCATCAGGTGAAGCAAAAATTCTGGGAACAGTTATAAAAACTATAGTTAAACAAAGAAGTAGAATACTTAAATATTTTTTAGAAATCATTCGAGATTTTAGATGTAGGCAAACAGCTAAACACTACGCCCATTATAAAGACTCATAGCTTTTTCTACCCCTTGTTTGAGACTGAGATCGATCGCATCCTCAGCTAATATCAATACTTCTCGTACAATTTTGGCCTCACGGGGTGAAAATTGGCCCAAGACATGACTAACCGTCTCTTCTTGTTCTGTTGATTTGCCAATACCGATGCGGAGACGAGGAAAATTTTGTTGACCTAAATGAGCAATAATTGATTTCATCCCATTATGTCCACCAGCAGAACCAGAGATACGTAAGCGTATTTTACCTAGAGGTAAATCCATATCATCATAAACGACTAGCAGGGATGAGGGAGTTAACTTATACCAATCAGTAACTGCACGCACTGATTGTCCAGAACGATTCATATAAGTTAGGGGTTTGAGTAAACGAATTTTATTGCCCGAATTTGCTATTCCTTCAGCAAATAACCCTTGAAAGCGACGATTTTTTTGCCAGTCTATTTGCCAAGACTTAGCCAAAGTGTCTACTAATTCAAAACCAATATTATGTCTGGTTTTATCGTACTTTGGTTCGGGATTACCTAAACCGACTATTAGTTGGGGAATTAGTAACTTAGTCGTGCTTTCAAAGGTCATTCGCTGTCAGTCAATAACTAGGATTGTTGAAATAAGGTCTCTAAGTAAACTTTGGCACAAGCACGATAATTTTGAGAAGCGGTCTGAGAATGACCATTACTATTTTGTAGCAAAAATAAAGATAGAGCTGCTGCAAAAACACGGTCTTGATCCCAATTAGGATGAGTTTCAAGATAGTTTTTGAGAGATCGATGTAGTTCTTCGGGTATTTCCGCCAAAATGCTGACTGGGGTTGTCATAGTTATTTTTTTACTCCAAGCAGATATGTGTGAGCTTTATTAAACTGAGATACCGATTTGACTAGTTAGGCTAATGACAATTTATAAACGGTCGCGGGACTATTTTCTGCTGAGAGGGGGTATCTTTGTCAATGCTAAAAACTGTTAATGAAATTTGCTATTTCGGGAAAAGGTAACGAAATAATAGCGGTTTAGGAGCATTTTTTGTTACTTTTCTTAAAAGAAACTCAGTATGAATTAGAGCAAAATAATTCAAAGAACAAAATCCCCCGATCGAGATTCAAGTATTGATTGCTCCGTAATTGCCTGTGGAAAAACCTGGGTAAAATGTGGAAATAGTTGAAAAAGGTTGTGGAAATAGTGGGGAATCTAGTAGATAAACAGGCAGTGAAAAATAAGAATTGCTAATTTTTGAGGTCGAGCGAATTTTGATTTGAAGATCGAAGCAAAAGTCAACTCTTAAATTAGTAATCGAGCTAGTAAAAAGGTACTATTTGCCGTTTATCTGATAAGTAATTTTACGCAGATAAATTTATGAATTAGGATTGAGAATTCATCAAAATATAATAATTTTTTGATTTTCTCCGTTTCCTGGTTTATTTCCAATGCTTTTTTATTTTGACTGAAATAGCCCAATTGAGTTACTGATTCAAACTTTATTGTAAGTAATTTTATGTAAATAAATTCACATAGATAAAATCCACAGTCATAGAACTTGTAATTCCTAATCCGATGATGCAACTATATTGAAGACCCGTATTCATATCGCGTATGAGATCTTCACGACTGCGTTCATCCATGCCAGCGATCGCCTCAGGTTTCTAACTCGCAAGTTGCCGTTGTAGTGAAAAATAATTGAAACTCTGGTTAATAGGATTTTTATACTAAATATCAAGCCTGAGAATGAGCCTGTAGCACCATAAGGTCTGATTCTTTCATCCATGTACGGAATTAAGACCTCAAATTTGCTTCTAATCTCCTCAATTATTGACATTTAGACAAGAAACAATAATAATTCGATCTAATCATCTCATTTGTAGTACTAAATGGGCAACTTGTTTCTGCGCAACTCATATGAATAGATTTGGGCAAATTTATTACAATATATGGAAAGACAATCTAATCAAATTTTAACTCCTCTAGTTAAGTCAAAACAAGCTTTGCGTCAGCATTTACCTAACGCTGTTGTTAACTTATACGATAGATGGAAATACAATTATTTTAATATCACTAGAACTTACAAATATAATCTTTCTACACTAGTAGAGCATAAACCCAAAGATATTACTGAGAACTTATTAACCACAACTAAAAAATTATTAACTCAAAAGAAAAGAATACTTTTTTATCCTGATTTTCCCTACAAAAAAGTCCCCCTTTATCAAATTTGTCTCCTCTTAGGGTATGATGTTACCAATAATCCTCAAAGAAGATTTGATTTGGCCATAAAATGGCAAAGATACACCACATTTTCCAATAATGACCGAGTTTTATCTGAATTATCTACTCAAAAAAACAAGATTATTAATTTTAACTGCCAAGATATTAGTAAAGAATACGTCAATAAAGTATTTAAACAAGTTTTTGGTTATAATCTTGGGGTAGATCCTCTAAGTTATACTGGTAAGTGTGTTGCTAAATCTAATTTAAATGCTCAACACGATGGCAGAATTATTGATTGTCCTATTGCCAAGATAGAATCGGGAGTTGTCTATCAAAAACTAATTGATAACGAAGTAAAAGAACATGCAGTACTAGATTATAGGGTTCCTATTTTTAAACAAGAAATTCCTTTAGTATATAAATATTTAAAGAGAAATCAAACAAAAGAACAACGTTTTTACGGTTATCGTAGTTTAATTTCCGTTGAACTGGCAGAAACTGAAGAAGTTTTTAGTCAAAATGAAATTAATAAAATCATCTCTTTGGTAAAGACGCTGTCGAACATATTGACTAGATTCAATCAAAATTACAGGAGTTTGCTGTTTATCTTCTCTGCAACTGTCTAATGCTGATTGTTGTTGCCACAATTGATCTCCTAATACCCATATCCCAATAGTCATAAATTTATTCTTCCCAATAACTACTAACTCCGAACTCCGAACTCCGAACTCCGAACTCCGAACTCAAAAACCCGTCTTTACAGATTTCAATGTTTCTTGATAGCTTTTCACTGATATTTACCAAGGTTTTTTATAAAAATTTAAGATTTTTGAAAATTATATCGAAACATACATTCAGACGGTAAATTTGCACTTATGGTATTAATAGGCAAAATCAACTAATCCACTAAGTTGATTCTGCTGAAAATTTTGTAAGGGTTTAAGATTATGAGAGTTATCTCAAATTTCCTTGTTTCTCTTCTGCTGACCACAATAATTAGTTTTGCTGCTCCAGCCTTGGTAATTGGACTATTTTTGGGCATTTTGTTGGTTTTAGGCTATATTCCTGGTCTAGCACTCTTAGGAAAATGTGGTATTGTCCAAATATCAGATTTTTTGGCTGTTTTCGGTAGTGGTAATCCCTTTGAAGGAGTGATTATTTTAGGTCTTGCTTTTGCAGTAGTAGGGTTCTTTTTCGATATTTTTAATTTCTATTTTTATCGCTATCAAGGCTTGCGTAGTTAGTTGAGTGGAAAATAAATAGAGATAATTTGCCTATAAAGAGCAACTCAATACATCAATTCTTCGTCTGCTCAATATAGGAATCATCTCTATAAATTAACTGTAAGCAAAAATGTTTAAATTTTTTTCCTGGCGTTTTCGTAAAAGCTGGTTTTACACACTTATATCTATTTTTTCTGCTGCGATCGTTTGTTTAACTAATATTCAACCGAGTTATAGCATTTCTTGGTTCGATTTAATTAGACAAGGAGTACAGGTTATTCAACTATCGAACATATCTAATAAGCAGGAAATTGCACTTGGTAAACAGATTAATGAACAGTTAATCAAATCCGGTCAAGCTAAAATTTATCGCGATCGACAAATCACTAACTATATCAATCAAATTGGCCAAAAATTAGCTAAAAATAGTGAGCGTCCCGATATTCCCTATACTTTTCAGGTAGTAAATGATAAGAGCATTAATGCTTTTGCTACTATGGGAGGCTATGTTTATGTCAACACTGGTTTGATGTTAGCAGCAGAAAACGAAGCGGAACTTGCTAGTGTAATTGGACATGAAATTGGTCATATTGTCGGTCGTCATGCTATCGAGCATATGCGTCAAAGAGCAATTTCTCAAGGGATATTATCTGTAGCAGGATTGGACCAAAGTGCAGCCGTGCAAATTGGAGTAGATTTAGCTGTTAATCGTCCTAATAGTCGTGAAGATGAACTAGAAGCAGATCGACTTGGATTGGCTAATCTGAAAAAAGCCGGTTATGCTCCTTCTGGTATGGTTAGCTTTATGAAGAAGCTTTTAAAACAAGGAAGTTCGGGGCCGAAGATTTTGAGTACACACCCGTCTACATCAGATAGAATTCAAGCTTTGAACAGCAAAATTGAGCCATCAAAGGCCAATGTAGGCGCAGGCTTAAATTCACAAGCTTATAAGCGCAATATTAGCTCTCTTAGATAGAATTAATAATTAGTTTTGGTTAATTGTTGTTTTAAACTAATATTGAATTTTTGTCTAAACTCAGTAACTCACTTCAAGTTCGTCATCATTGGCAAAAACTACTACTTTGTCATAGAGCGATCGCGGTTATTCGTTCTCCCCAGTTAGAAGTTGGTTTGGCAATGGCTCATGCCGTGGCAAAAGGCGGTCTTAAAATTATAGAAATAGGTTGGAATAGCGCTCGACCTGAAGAGTTAGTTGCTTTACTAACAAAAGAATTACCCGATTGTACAATTGGTGTTGGGACTATTTTAGACAGTCAACAATTACAAAAGGCGATCGCTTGTGGGACACAATTTATTTTCTCTCCCCACCTCAATCCCAATCTACTTACAACCGCCGTTAAAGAATATGGTATCCCGACTATTCCTGGAGCATTATCTCCCACAGAAATTGTTACTGCCTGGCAATTAGGAGCTAGTGCCGTTAAAGTTTTTCCTATTCAGGCGGTTGGTGGGGCAAACTATATCAAGAGTTTACAAGCTCCTCTAGGTCATATTGATTTGATTCCCACAGGTGGGATTACTTTAGAGAATGCACCAGCCATGCTCTCCGCAGGAGCGATCGCTGTTGGTCTTTCTAGTCAATTATTCCCTAAATCTTTAGTGGCAGCAGAAGATTGGCAAGCAATTACTCAACGTACCAAGGCTTTGCTGACTAGTTTAAAATTATAAATTATGAACGTATTCAAAATAAGTTGCCAGCAAACTGAATCAAGAGAAAGAGGGTGTTAATTTGTCAAAAATTTCTAGTAATGAACGACAAAAGCTATCTAAACTATTAATAGAAAAACTTATATATAACTCTGATATTAAAACCAAACAATGGTTCGATAACTATCTTAAAGGAGCTATTGAATATCGAGGATTAAAAACCCCCAAAGTCGCTTCTATAGTTAAGGAATGGTACACACAAAATGAACTCAAACAATACAATTTAGGAGATCGGCTAGAACTTTGTTCAGATCTAATCGCCAGTTCTTTTGCAGAAGATAAATTTGCAGGAATTATTTATATTCAAAAATTTATTCTAGCTAAAATAGATTACAAAATCTTATTAGACCAATGTAATTTATTTTTTGAGCAAGGTTATTTCTTTGATTGGTCAACAACAGATTGGTTTTGTACGCGAATTTTAGATCCAATTATTATTAACAATGATATGGACGCAGCAGAGACTATAGCGAATTGGAGAACTTCAGAAAACTTTTGGCAAAGACGAGCTTCTATAGTTTCTTTTAGACACTCTAGTGTAGATAAAAAATACCATTTTTTAATTGAAAAAGTAATTGAGCAACTTGTCAAGGAAGATAAACGCTTTATTCAAACAGGTATTGGTTGGGTTCTTGCCGATATGTCTAAAAAATATCCAATTGAGGTAGAAGCTATATTTCGCAAATACATTAAAGAACTGAGTAAAGAAGTAATAGATCGTCACTCAAAATATCTTGATAGTCATCAAGAATTAAAAAAGCTCAAACGCTCTTATTTTAATTAATTTTAAGATTGATTAAATAATGAAAGCTTTCTTTTGGTTATAGACTTCTTAAGTTTTGTTCGGTCAAATGGCTAGTTATGATTTCGATCGCTGCTATATTAATTTTGGCGCATAAGTCTAATTTACAAATCTTCAAGAAAATATGTCTTTCGTTGGTTTACATATTCATAGTGACTATAGCTTACTCGATGGTGCATCTCAAATTCCCCCATTGATCGATCGCGCTTTAGAATTAAATATGCCCGCGATCGCTTTAACGGATCATGGGGTGATGTATGGCGCGATCGAATTAATTAAGGTATGTCGCAATAAGAATATTAAGCCGATTATTGGTAACGAAATGTATGTTATCAATGGCGATATTGAAGACAAGCAGAAACGATACAAACGATATCATCAGGTTGTTCTGGCTAAAGATACTCAAGGCTATAAAAACCTAGTTAAGATAACCACTATCTCTCACCTCAAAGGATTTCAGGGTAGAGGCATTTTTGCTCGTCCTTGTATCAACAAAAATTTATTAGAGCAATATCACGAAGGATTAATCGTTACTAGTGCTTGTCTTGGGGGAGAAGTACCTCAATCTATTCTCAAAGGAGACTTAGCTAGGGCAAGAGATGTGGCTAAATGGTATAAAAATATTTTTGGCGATGACTACTATCTAGAAATACAAGACCACGGTTCGCCAGAAGATCGTATTGTTAATGTAGAAATAGTTAAAATTGCCCGCGAACTAGATATTAAAATTGTGGCGACTAACGATTCTCACTTCATTTCTTGTTATGACGTAGAAGCCCACGATGCACTGTTATGTATCCTCACGGGAAAACGCATTACCGACGAAAAACGCTTGCGCTATAGCGGTACGGAATATCTAAAATCCGCAGACGAGATGAAACTGCTATTTCGCGATCATCTTAGCGAAGAAGTAATTGAAGAAGCAATTAATAACACTATAGAAGTTGCTGACAAGATACAGCCCTATCATATTTTAGGGGAACCCCGCATCCCCGATTATCCAGTACCATCAGGACATACAGCCGATAGTTATTTAGAAGAGGTTTCTTGGCAAGGTTTACTGGAAAGACTTAAATGTCGTACACCTTCAGAAGTCGATCCTGTTTACAAAGAAAGATTGCTAACCGAACTTAAAGTAATGCAAGAGAAGGGTTTCTCTACTTACTTTTTGGTTGTGTGGGATTATATTAAGTTTGCCAGAGATAATGATATCCCAGTTGGACCGGGTCGCGGGAGTGCTGCGGGGTCTTTAGTTGCTTATTCCCTTAAAATCACTAATATCGACCCAGTTCATCACGGACTACTATTTGAACGCTTTCTCAATCCCGAACGGAAGTCCATGCCTGATATCGATACCGACTTTTGTATCGAAAGACGGGAGGAGATGATCGAGTATGTTACCGATAAGTACGGGGAGTCCAATGTAGCTCAGATCATAACATTTAACCGCTTAACTTCCAAATCAGTTTTAAAAGATGTCGGTAGAGTACTCGGAGTTAGTTTTGCTGATGCCGATCGCCTGGCAAAATTAATTCCCGTGGTACGGGGTAAGCCCACCAAACTCAAGGTAATGATTTCGGACCATACCCCCGAACTGCAATTTAAACAAGCCTATGACAGTGAAACAGTTCCTATTTACAATGACCAAAAAGAACCAGTAGGAGAAATAAGCGTTAAGCATTGGCTCGATATGGCAATTCGTATCGAAGGCACGAATAAAACCTATGGGGTTCATGCAGCAGGTGTAGTTATTTCTTCCCAACCTTTAGATGAAATTGTTCCCCTACAAATTAACAAAGAAGGGGCAGTTATTACTCAGTATTTCATGGAAGATTTGGAATCTTTGGGATTACTAAAAATGGATTTTTTGGGTTTAAAAAATCTTACCACCATTCAAAAAGCTGCGGATTTAATCAAAGAAAATAAAGGAGTAAAATTAGATTTAGACCAATTACCTTTAGATGAAAGAAGAGCTTTAGAAATTCTGAGTAAAGGTAAATACAAAAAATTACCAGAAGATGTTCAAAACACTCATAAACTGTTAGAAGATGGCGATTTAGAAGGGATATTTCAATTAGAATCAGAAGGAATGCGTCAGATAGTTAGAGATTTAAAACCTTCTGGTATTGAAGATATTTCTTCGATTTTGGCTCTCTATCGCCCTGGACCTCTGGATGCGGGTTTAATTCCTATTTTTATCAACCGCAAACACGGAAGAGAAAAAGTTGAATTTCAACACGAACTTTTAAAGCCCATTCTCAAAGAGACTTACGGAGTTTTATGTTTGGCTAAAGGAACATTAATCGATAAGCCAGATGGTAGCTACGAAAAAATTGAGCATATTAAGCAGGGAGATATCATTTTAAGTTCCGACGGAGAAAGAGTTTGGTCTGCTAAAGTAGCGAAAAAATGGTCTAGCGGAATTAAAAAAGTTGTCAAAATTACTCTCTCTACTGGCACGACAATTTATACTACTGAAAACCACCGTTTTTTGACTCCTGAAGGCAATCGCTTTGTAGCCGAACTAAAAACAGATGGTAATCTTAAAAACGCCCATACCTGTAATTCGGTAGTATACGAAAAATGGGCAGTTAGTAATAATAAAGTTAAATTAAATACGAATGAGGCCTATTTGTTAGGTGTTTTGATTGGTGATGGCAATTTAGTTGCTTCAAGCCCTAACATTGCTTGTAGTGATGAAGCGACAGCTATTTACTTATCTAACTTAATGTCTCAAACTTGGGGAGGCGAAGCTAAATACTATTTCAATACCAGATGTTGGTATGCTTATTGTAAGTTCGATACTGCTCCTTTTCCTTCCCCTTTAACCCAATTTTTCGATCGATTATATGGAGATCGTAGTTGGAAAGTCACGACTAAGTTCAAACATTTACCCTATACTTTTCAAGATTTTACAGAAGAAGATCGCATTCAATTATTGAAAGGGCTTTGGGATAGTGATGGCTGCTATAGTAAGAATCTCGTTGATTTTCGTAACACATCTCCTATTTTGCTAAAACAAGTAGGCTGGTTATTAAGTAGCTTAAAAATCAGTTATTACTTAAAAGATAATGCTGTCTATGTACTAGATCGCACGAGATTCATCAATATTTTGGGTAAAACTAGATTGCCTAATAAAAAACATGAAATCGTAGAAGGCTATTTACCCATAGCTAATCAAGAATTTGCTCGACTCTTGGAAAACTCTATTAATAATAGCGATCCCGAAGGGATCTGCTTCGCAGCCCGCGAAACTAGAAAAACAGCTTATAGCTCTTTAGCACGAGCTACCTTGTTTCGTCCTACAAAATCGGTATACAGTAGCAAGTTAGATAACTGGCAAGAATTTTATCGATCGTTATACGAAAAAACTTATCTTCAGGATGTTAGACCTGTATATGTAGTCAGCATAGAAGAAGCAGGAGAAATAGAATGCTTCGATCTTGAGATGGCAGACCAATCCTCACCTTACTTCTTAGCAAATAATCTTGTAACTCATAATTGTTATCAAGAACAAATTATGAAAATGGCTCAAGACCTAGCTGGTTATTCTCTAGGAGAAGCTGACTTATTGAGAAGGTGTTTATCTGGCTCGACAGAAATAGTAGATGTAGCCACAGGAAAATTAATTACTTTACAGGAAATTGCTGCTAAACCAGAGTATTGGTTGGGCAGAAAGGTATTTACTTTAAACTTACAAAATCAACAGATCGAAGAACAAAAAATAACTGAAATACATCCTAATGGTGTTCAAGATGTCTGGGAAATTACAACTAAGACTAATCGTAAAATAAAAGCTACAAAAGAACATCTTTTTTATACTTTACTAGGATGGAAACCCTTAAAATATTTTAGTATAGGCGATCGCATTGGATTAGCTAAGAATTTACCAATTACTAATAATAGTAATATTTCTGATGCTCAAATAAAATTAGTGGCATATTTAATTGGGGATGGTCATTTATCTACAAAAAGTCCTGTTCATAGCTATTTTTGCAATAGCGATGAAGAATTAATTACAGATTTTAATCAATGCACAAAAGAGCTATTTGGTTCACTAGCTCCTATCGATCGACAAGATCGTACTGGTCGTAAATCTGTTTATTATGTCCGTATTGGTTTTCTTTCTGCTTTTAATCAATGGATAGATGATAATCTTAAACGCGCTCATTCGCGAGATCAGGAAATTCCTAATTGGGTTTTCTCTTTATCAAAAGAGCAACTACAGTTATTTTTAGGAGTTTTATGGTCAACAGATGGCAGTTTTGATACCAAAACAGGACACACAGCCTATAATTCAACTTCTTCAATTCTAGTTAGACAAATTCAACATCTATTATTGCGTCTAGGCATAGTAGCTTTATTCAACGTAAAAAAAATCACTTATCAAGGTAAGCCACATATATCCTATAGAGCGCAAATTACAGCAAGAGAAGATGTTTTAACATTCTATCAGCTAATTCAACCTTATTTAAGCCAAGCAAAATGCCAGCAAGCAGGAGCTTGTTATTTAGCAGTTAAAGATAAAACCAAAAATCAATCTAAACATACTATTCCTCCTGAAGTCATAACTCTTATTGGTCAAGCAAAATATTCTAGCGGTATGACTTGGAGAGAAATAGACGTTGCTGTTGGTGCAAAACGAGGAATTATGCGGACATCTCAAGGTGCTGGGGAGACCCCAGCACTCGTGTCCTTGTCTTCTGGCTTAAAGTTTCAAAATACTCCTCATCGTAGTTTATCTCGTCACCGAGTTTATAATTTCGCTCTTGCTTTTCAAGATGAGCAGTTAAAAAATATTGCTGAATCTGAAGTATTTTGGGACGAAATAGTTTCTATTGAATATGCAGGCAAAGAAGAAGTCTTCGATCTGAGTATTCCTGACACTCATAACTTTATTGCGAATGATTTTATTGCCCATAATTGTATGGGTAAGAAGAAAGTTTCCGAAATGCAGAAACATCGTGAGAAATTTATCGATGGAGCAACTAAAAACGGAGTTAGGCAAGAAATTGCTAACGATTTATTCGATCAGATGGTTTTATTTGCCGAATATTGTCTGAGTTATGATACAGAAATTTTAACAGTAGAATATGGCGCAATGCCTATCGGTAAAATTGTGGCAGAACAGATTGAATGTACTGTATATACTGTAGACAAAAACGGTTTTATTTTTACTCAACCTATTGCTCAATGGCACGATCGCGGAGAACAAGAAATATTTGAATATACTCTAGAAGATGGTTCGACTATTAGAGCAACAAAAGACCATAAATTTATGACTAATAATAATCAAATGTTGCCTATAGATGAAATATTTGAACGGCAATTAGAATTAAAACAGATTAACTATTACTAATCAATTGTTCTGGACTGCGCCTATAAACCATATCGCCATAATTATCCCACTTTGCTTGTGACCAATTCTGACTTTCCATCGTAGCAGATTGAATTTTGCTCATAAAAGGACGGCGAATTTGTTCATATTTAATAAATTCATTGGCAATTATTTTTTCATCATCTAGAGCATTATTATTAATAATCTTAGTAATCAAAGTGGCAATCAAAGCTGCATCCTCAAAACCTTGATTAACTCCTTGGGCTGCAAAAGGTATTCGTTTCTCGACGAAATGGCTCAACTCTATTGTCAGATTGAGCGAGAGATGCATCTGCGATTAAATAAGGGCGAGAAAATTGGTCAGATGGAAAAATACCTACAAGGAAAATATCAAGTAGATAGCACGACAGTGAGGAATGTTTATCATAATCTCAAAGGTAAACATCAATCAATAAGAGAATTACAAAAAACCCAAGCCCAAGATTTAAAAAATACGCTCACTAGTATCAAAAAATCGAGATCACAATACGAAAAAAGAATAAAAAAGCGAATAAAAAATCAACAATCGGTCAAAAAAGAACCCTTGATAATTCATCAAAAGAAACGTCGTTTAGAAATCAAACAAGAAAAATTAGTTAAGCTCAATCCAAGAATAAAATCTAATCGAGTAACTCTTTGCTTTGGAACGAAAAAGTTATTTAAGGCTCAATATAATCTAGAGGCTAACGGCTATACTAATCACGGAGAATGGTTAGAAGATTGGAAAACAGCCAGAAATTCTAACTTTTTAATGGTTGGTGCCAAAACTTATAACTGTGGCAATCAATTATGTCGATTAAATAGTTTAGGCAACCTAACTATTACAGTCCCACCCTGCTTAATTAAAGAATTTGGTAGTAAAGTTAGACGAAATTGATGAGATTCGACCCAGCAAATGCTACTGTGATCTTTATCTAGGGGAGTCACAGATACCCCTGGCAGAGCCAGAGTTGCACTATCTTTATCGACTACTGTTTTACGAATCAAACTACCTTTCCAATCTCTGCTGACTGGTGTTGGGTTGTTCTCATAGAATACCTGTACTTGCAAATCCAGTTTGTTTAAGTTCGTGATAAACCAGTTATTCAGTTCAATTAGCGTTGGTTCATCCTTTTTCAGTTCGCTGACATTGACATTTCAGGTTGAAACTAAGTATTCTGTCACGACTCGCGCGTTCCCTTGCTAGGGCAGCACCGGGAAGGGGGGAGTATTTTGCTAGAGTCTATTGTCTCAACACCAGAAATTGAAGGTAATTCCCCCATTCCCGCCCTTGCGCCTTTCGTCGACGCGGGGGTGGAAGGGGGGTTTTCAATAAGTTTAAGGTCGGCATATAGAGTCGATCTATTAGGTTCTAAAACCCCCCTCCCCGCGCCCTCTTACGCTCGACGCGGGGTCGCTCGTCAATTTTGAAATGATGGATTGAGGGGAGCAGGGGAAGCAGGGGAAGATGGTTATCAAAATTTATCTGAATTACGATCGAGTTTATCGAATCGATCGCCAGCAATTAATCTGCCTGCAAGAATTCGCGCATATATTGATTCACCAACTGCGGTTGTTCTTGTTGTACCCAATGACTACAGTTAGGAATATATTTGATTTGCAAACTATTAACTAATTTTTCTGTCTCGTAGGTAAGTTCTTTACCTAAAGCTGTATCTTCTTCACCCCAAATCATTAAAGTAGGAATATTTAAAACACTCCACTCTTGTGGTTTATCATTCAATAAGCTCTGAAAAATATTGCGATAGTAATTTAACATTGCAGTTAATGCGCCTCGTTTAGCAGCAGCATCTTTATAAGCTTCGAGATCCGTCGGGCTAAAAGCCGTTTTATCAATCGCGGTTCCAGCAAAAACAGACTCGATCGCTTGATAATCATTCCACTGTAATAGCAATTCTGGCAACCAAGGTAACTGAAACAAAAATATATACCAACTTTTCAATAGTTGTTGCGGTGTTTTGAGCCCTTCCATAAATTTGGCAGGATGGGGCAAATTCATGACAATTAACCGATCGACTAGATCGGGATAAGCATAGGCAAAACTCCAAGCGATCGCGCCTCCCCAATCATGTCCTACTAAGATGCAACTTTCATAACCTAAGCCTCTAATTACTCCCTCAACATCTTTAAGTAACTCTTCCATCCTATAGGCTTCTGGTTGCTTTGGTTTGTCACTTTCGTTGTATCCGCGCAAATCCAACGCCACTACTTTATAGTCTCGGGCAAATTCGGGAATTTGATGTCGCCAAGAATACCAAAACTCGGGAAATCCATGTAACATCAACATCAACGGACCTTCACCCTGAGTAACATAGTGAAGATTAATTCCATTGGCGATGATGTAATCTTCTTGCCAACTAGCTTTGACCACAGACATTTAAACTTTCCCCCTTTATTTTCACAATCAAAACTTCAATCTCGATACTCTCAATTATTATTCTCGATGAAATAAACCTTGGGGACGCAATAGTAAAGTTATTGCCATTAAAATATAAGGAAAAGCTAGCTGAGCAGTGGGAGCAATTAAAATACCAAAAGAATTAATTTGACCGATCGCTAAAGCACCGACTAAAGAACCAGGTAAACTGCCCAAGCCACCAATAACGGCGACCAGAAAACTCTCAATAATGACCCGATCGGCTAGTTCTGGGCTAAGAGTACGTAAAGGTGCAGCTAATACCCCCGCCATGCCCCCCAACCAGGCACTTAACATAAAGACTCCCGTAAATAAACGAGGCACATTAATCCCCAATGCACCAGCGATCATTCTTTCTTGAGAGGCAGCACGCAGAATTTTGCCCCAGCGAGTGCGGGTTAAAAATAACCACAGTCCCATGCCGACTAAAAAAGCTACGACAATAATAAACAGATTATAAAGCGGGTAAGTGCGGTCTGAGATCGCGATGCTTTTTTGTAATACTGACGGTAGAGGTGTTGTCAGTGGGGCACTACCCCAAACTAAGCGCACCAAATCGTTAATAATCAAGACAAAGGCAAAGGTTAACAGGAGTTGAAAACTAACATCTTGTTTATAAATGCGACGCAGAAATAGAATTTCCAGAATACCGCCAACCAAAGCCACAATTAAGGGTGCGATCGCTAAAGCTAACCAAAAATTTAACTTGCCTTGGATAACGAGACTATAACTCAGGTATGCACCTAACATATACAAGCTACCATGAGCAAAGTTAAGAATACCCATCACTCCAAAAATCGTGGTTAAGCCAGCAGCAATCAGAAACAGCAGCATCCCATTAGTCAGTCCGTTGAGAAAAAAAATTAGCAGAGTTGACATAATGTGAATTCGGAATTCGGAATTCGGTAGGGGCGGTTCGCGAACCGCCCTTACAGCTTACAGTTTGTTTCTTGTGGCGATCGCGTTACGGAGTCACCCTCTACTACTACTATCGGCTCTAAAATACGAAAGTTATAGTCAGGACTAGCAGCAGTTTTACCCCAAGTTACATTAGCGATCGCCTGATGATCTGACTGACGCAATGTTAACTTACCCATTGGTGCTTCGTACTCTAAACCTTCTAAAGCTTGAATGACTGCCGTTGTTTCTGTGTTTCCTGCTGAATTTGCTGCCAGTGCCAGTAATTTTAACCCTACATAGGCATTCTGAGCATTATAGCTAGGATAACTTTGGTATTGCTGGCGAAACTTGGCAACAAAGTTACGATTTACTTCTGTATCTGGTGTTTGCCACCAATAGCGCGTCCCCACCCATTGACCGATAGGCATTTGTTCGCCCAAAGCGATTAACACTTCCATTGCTGCCCCCAATTCCATATAGACAGGAAATTGTTTAAATAAACCAAAACTATTGGCTTGTCGCACAAAATTAATCAGATCGTTGCCCCACAGACTGCACCAGATTGCCTCAGCTCCTGAATCCTGTAAAGTAGTAATAAAACTGTTATAATCTTGCGCCCCAAGCTTGGGGAAAGCCGTCTTAGCTAGGAACTCGACCCCCTCTTTTCTCTCTTGTAGTGCTTGTTGAAAAAGTTCCCAACTCTGGCGACCAAAAGCATAGTCAGGGCCAATAGTCGTCCACTTTTGATAGCCTTCGGTTGCAGCGATTTCGGCTCCAGCAGCAGAATTTTGGGGGCTGTTAATACTACAACGGAAAACAAAGCGATTGCATAATTCTCCCGTCACTTTCGGACTAGCTGCATGAGTGACCATTAAAATCTTTTCTAACTCGGGAATTGCAGCAACTAAAGCTTCTCCATTTCCCGAACTATCAATTCCTAATAAAAAATCTACTTTTTCTTGTAAGACCAATCTCCTCGCCGTTTGCACGGGGTCACTCTCATCTTCAAAAATGACCTCTAGAGGCTTGCCATTAATACCTCCAGCTTGATTAATTTCTGCTAGGGCTAAATTGATACCATCGCGGGCAAATTCACCGTAAGTAGCAAATCCCCCCGTTAACAAATACATCGCACCAACTCGCACCGATTGGGTATCCTTAGGATTATTGCTATTACAAGCAACTAAAATCCCCATTGTTGCCCAGCTTAACTGCCGAAGAAAAGCACGCCGAGAACCCCAAAATTGCTTTGACCGATACATAAACAGATTGTTTTCGAGAATTCCTCACTCAATCTTAAAACTAATTTTTGTCCAACGTCAGCGTCCAACCAAAGTACCTTATCATGAGCAAATGCCGAACCCAAAAGGCAAATTCCCAACTCACATTTGTCTAAAGTCTAATCTCAACAGGTCTACAAATTTAATTTATTTAATAATGCTGTATCATAAATAGCTTCCTTCCAATTTCTTGCCTCTTTAATTTGTTCTTTTGTCAAATTTTTTACACCAAAAAATTTAGTTTGTTTCAGTTTGGCATCTTTAAGTATAGACTGACTAAAGTTAACGTCACCGAAATAGGCAGAGGAAAGATTGGCGCGCACAAAATTAGTTCCTACTAAATTGGCTCCGACAAAATCCACATTATATAAATTGGCTTCAATAAGGTTAGCAAAACTCAGATCGGCAGTAGTCAAATGAGCATTGCTCAGATTAGCATTACTCAAATTGGTTTCTACCAAATTGGCATGACTGAGATTAGCATGACTCAAATTAGCAAAACTCAGATCGACTCCGCTTAAAAAAGCATTACTAAGATCTGCCCCAGATAAGTTAATTCCTTTAAGATCGGCTTCTGGTGCATTTAAACCACTAAGACTGACACTATCTTCATTTAAGTCTTGTAATGCCTGAAATCTTGCATAACTAGTCCTTAACCCATGAGCGGAATCGATAGTTTTCCAAGCTTCATAATGAGCTTGTTTATCTCTTTCAGGGGTTTCTAAAAAGAACAGAAAGACGGCAACTAAAATACTAAAACCTTCTACTAAACTCAACAGAGTTGATTCTCTAATTTGACAAAGAATCCAAGCTTCTGTACCCAGACAAGTTTTTTCACCGCCAAAAATACTTTCGATGATTAAAATAATAGCCATTAAACAGATTGCCCCGGTAATAGCCGTAAATACACGGGACAATGTACGTTGCACGTTTTTTTTCATAGCTAAGAAATATTAACCTTTAAATTTAGTTAACAACAAGCAGTAAAAAAAAACAAAAAACTGCTAACTGATAACTAACTTATTCATGGTTAAATTGCGGACGCACTTATTTGTGCTTCTTGCCAGAGTTGATTTAGAAGTATTTCGGCTTTTTTACTTAAAACACAGATAAAAACTCCTTCATTACTGTTCTCTTCTGAGGTTACCCAAGTCCCTTGAAGAATAATTTCTAAATATTCGGTATCACAAATATTAAGTTCGATTGTTTCATCATTTTCTATTTTTAAAGCTTTTAAATCTTCCCAGTAAGGTAAATGGGTCGGAATCAAGAAAGAAGCAGTACTAGGTTCGACGTAAATACTAGCAGCTGCACGTAAACACAGTAAAACTCTTATGTTTAGCCAATCTTCTAAAGATTCACTTAAGCGTTCTATGGAAAAATTATTATCTGTATAAGTAAGTTTTAACATTAGCTTTGTCTCTATATCTCAGAACTCAACGGCTTTAAAATTGATAGTTTTCTGCCACAACTATTCTGCAAATCAACACTTGAGTGCATAAGAACACTAGATCTAGTTCTTAATTCTTATGCCAAGGTCTTATTTTTTTTACGGCAGTTATAATTTAAAAATGCACTTACTATGTTGCTCCAACTGTGTTTCCCTCCTTGTCAATCAAAAATAAGACTATAGTCTATAGTTAAATTGTTTCTATTTTTATAAAGTTTTTTTATAAAGTTGGCACTGATATCTATCACCTTGCTGTTATTTCTTTTTTTCTCTCAGAATTCGTGAGTCTTGGGGCGCGAACCCATCTCAAGCTAAATAAGAACTTTTCAAGTCCCTGAAAGCCTTACCGACATGAAGTAATTAAAGAACTAGAGAACCGCATTACCGTTCTCTGTATATACTAAGTAATTGATTTTGTACAGCTACTTAGATAGGTAGTTTAAAGAAAACACTACTCACAATTGTGTTAAGTTTTGCATCTTACTAAATTTCAACTTTAAATTGTGAATATTTTGTGGGGTTTTTTAGGACTGAAAAACCCCGCCTATCCAGAAAAGAAGCGGGATGTGAACTTTTTAGATTTGCTTAATGGTTACATCGGTACAGTTTATTTTTGTTTGTACTCCCACATTTTTTTCTAAGTTGTGATTTAATATTATTGTCCAAACTTACACTACAGGAAAATTGATAAGTTTCATTACTATGACTGTTAGTGTTGGATTTTAACAAAAATGTTGTGTAATGAATCCAAAGAAGAAAATAACACTCCTTACCTGTCAATGTCCTTTCCCGATTGCTTAAAATCCCTTGCTATCGCCTATTACTTCCGAAAACCACAATTGTCAGTTAAAGCTTTTTGGCAAGAATATAGGCAACTAATTATATAAGGGAAGTAGCAATGGACAACATTGCTGTTAATAAATTATTGGCAGGAGTGTTCAAATCGCCGGTTAAATATTACACTTATATTACCGAAATGTCTAGTATCTAGAGGAAAAAATCATGCGCACCCTAACTCGTACATCAACTACCGAGATGGAAGTAACTAGTATTCGTTTAGAAAGAAGTTTGAAAGATAAACTCAAAGAACTTTCTGGCAATCAAGGCTACCAAGCTTTAATCAGAGATATTCTTTGGAATTACGTACATCAAAAATCTGGAGACTACCGACCCCAATTTGCTCGTTCGGATATCCGCGCTACAGTAGAGTCAATTGCGCGGAAGGACGAGAGTTGTGCTTTGACAGGAAAACTCATACAAGAAGGGGAAACTATGCTTTTAGGTTTTACAATTTATGGGGATTTAGTTCCTTTAAGTGTAGAAAGCCTAACAGAATAACCATCTATTACTCTGAGAGGATGTTTGAAAAGAGTATGTTTAGTGACTGATACTCCGCCGTAAAACGACGGAGCCTCCAGTCACCGCATTCCGCAGTCAAACTTAGTTAATAGGTGATTTTTGTGGTATTGTTTTCGGCTTTTCAGGCATTCTCTTAAAGATTAAAAGATTACAGCAAGCAAATCGAGACGGAACCTGGAAAAGTCAGGGGGCTGAGGGCTAAGAACTAAAGACTGTTAATGAGCCAATTCTCAGTCAGCGTTACTCTAGGCTGTCGAAAAAAGCTACCCTATTGCCCCGATAAATTCCCCGGTTTTTGGAACCTTTTGTTGATGGTTTTTATTGAGTTTCTGT
>JASJDJ010000109.1 GCA_030065635.1 Xenococcaceae cyanobacterium MO_188.B32 | reverse complement strand
CCCACCTTGACGAGAAATCAATACTTTCAGAGAAGGCGTGGAAGGGGGGATTTTAAGTTAACGATCTCATGTATGACAGTTATCTTTCAGGATATGTCCCCCCTTTCCACCCCAGATTTACCTAGATTTTTTTTAGGGGAAACACTCTTAGTACCACGATGGAAGTTCTCCTCCTCAAGTACGAGGACTGGGAAGCCCGCGCCTGTACCGCAAGCGGTCAGCGTCGGGTACGTCACCTATTGTACTAGTCGTGTTTGTAGTATGGTAGCTAAGGTCACCGTTACACCGCCACGGGGCGTTGCCCGAAGAGCGGACACAGGAGAATCCCTACCCGCCCACAGCCCCTTGTAAAACGAACGGGGCATACAAGCTCTTAAATCGAATTCAAGAGACAGCCCCTCCGGTGCCTGCGCTTACCCTGGGGCTGTCACCTGAATTTATTTCAGGTGCTTGAACGCCCCACCGCATTCCGCGATAAGACTCATCTAGCGCTCGCCAAACAAGATATTTTAGATAAATTTCGCTAAAGATAGATCTACATTGCCAAAGTGAATGCTAAAAGCAATTTGCATATTTTCGAGAGACTTAATTAACCAAGGGACTCCTGTTTTATCAAAAGATTCGTAGTGACTGAATAAAATTGAAAACCTCTTTTCTAAATAAGGTTTGATTTTATGACAGAGTAATACTATTTTCAGTAAAAAACCAATTACTTTTGTTTCTCCAAGATTACTAATTAGATCGAGAAATAAATAGTGTTCTGGGTTCTTTTGATTATTGACTACGAGAAATTTAAATAATTGACTACAAGTCCTAATTAAAAGAAACTCATTAATCTTTTGATTCTGAAAATCGGGCAAAGTATTTTGTAGACATTGATATAGTTTGTGATTAAAGTGATGCTTGCCGTATTTGGAATCGATCGAAGTAATTAAGTATTCATATAAATCATCTTTAAATGCTTTATAGGATTGAGTTTTACTGGTGTGAGTTAGAAATTTTTGGGAGAGATCGTGATAGGTATAGCCTAGTTCTACTTTGCCTAAATAATGATGAATAGCTCTATCTAAATCTCGATCGCTTAATAAAGTAGGATTCTTGACTGGTTGAATGATTTTTTTGGGGATTTTGGTTTGATTTAAAGCTTTATATTGACGGACTGTTTGAATCATTCTCACTCTACTCGTTACATACTGAGAAAGATTGACTTCATACTTATGCTGAATTTTGGTTTGCATTTTTTCGATCGTTCGCTTAAATTCGGAACTACTATCGTCGCTAACCAAACAGTGTTGATGTAAATAAGGATAGCGTTGAATTAAGTTGCCCACATACTCAGATCGAGCAGATTTATTGCCTTTTTCTCTCTCCATTAATCTAGCTAATCTTTGTAACTTAATACATTGTTCCGAGCGAGCAAAATTTTTAACTAATCGTCTTAACTTAATCGAATTCCGAGAATTAGCACCACCAGGAGGTAAAATATGCTCTAATTCAGCAATAAGTTTAGGTATGTCTGGTTTTAAATTTGGCTGCATTTGCCATTGATTAATAATAATATGACAGCAACGATTTAAAATAAATATAAATTCTTGTTCGGCAGTCTTAGAATTGACAATTTTGTCTAATGCTAGTTTGATATTAAGATCTTCATAACCCGTTCCTTTTATAAATAAATTACGAAATCTTTGAATAATTTTCTCTGAAGGTTCTGTTTTTATACATTGAATAAAGTGAGTATATAATTCTTCTTCTGGTCGAATTATCGCTGAATTATTATATTGTATATTATATTTCCTAGAATAATTCATTATCGGTAGCACCCTATTTTTTGTAGAGAGAGAATAATTAGTTAATTAAAAAGAGAAAAATAATTTTTTTATTTATTCTTTATAATAACTTTTGGATTGTATTTCGTATGTAAAAATAGCAAGAATATTTGTAGTACATTTAGTTAGTAGATATACTAGTTATTTTGTTAAAAAAATTCTAAATTAATTCCGTTAATTCACTAATTTTAGTATAGGTTTATTTTAGTTTATAAGTTTCCTCATAATTTATTTCAGTAATTAAAACAATAACCGTGCTAATTCCTCTCATTCAACTGCGTAAAATCCTCACAGCTTGTCATACTACCAGTAGCTCGATCGACTCAATAAAAGCTACAGGTATTACAACTGATACTCGTACTCTTCAGTCAGGAGATATATTCGTTGCTTTAGAGGGAGAAAATTTTGATGGACATAATTTTGCAGCACAAGCTGTGGACAAAGGAGCCGTTGCTTTGGTGGTGTCTCGCCAACTAACTTTAAGTCAAAATATTCCTCAGTTTATAGTTCCCGATACTCTCTCGGCATATCAACAAATTGCTCGTTGGTGGCGCGAGCGCTTAGATATTCCTATTATTGGGATTACGGGATCGGTAGGCAAAACTACTACTAAAGAATTAATTGCTGCTGTTTTAAATACTCGAGGAAAAGTATTAAAGACTCAGGCAAACTACAACAACGAGATTGGTGTACCCAAAACTTTACTAGAAATCAACTCAGAACACGATTATGCCGTAGTCGAGATGGCGATGCGCGCAGCAGGAGAAATTGCCCTCTTAACTGATATTGCTCGCCCTACTATTGGCGTAATTACTAATGTGGGAACGGCTCATATTGGTAGATTGGGATCGGAAGAAGCGATCGCTCTAGCAAAATGCGAATTACTGGCTCATATGCCCAAATCTAGTGTAGCTATCCTTAATTATGACAATCGACTGTTATTAGATACGGCTGCTCGAGTATGGCAGGGAAAAACTATTACTTATGGCTTATCTGGAGGAGATATTAGAGGAGAAATAATAGACACCAATACCCTCAGGGTAGCAGGAACAGATTTACCCTTACCTTTGCCCGGTCGTCACAATGCCAGCAATTATTTAGCAGCGATCGCCGTAGCTCGAGTTTTGGGTATAGATATTACCGAGCTTGGCGAAGGAATTAGAGTAGAGTTACCCAAAGGACGGTCTGGACGTTACCAATTACCCAATAATATAGTTATTCTCGATGAAACCTATAACGCTGGTTTAGAATCTACCCTCGCTTCGGTCGAACTACTCAAACAAACTCCAGGAAAACGTCATATTGCCGTCTTGGGAACAATGAAAGAATTAGGAGAGTACTCGACAAGACTACATCATCAAGTAGGAGAAAAAATTAAAGAATTAGAGATCGATCGCTTATTAGTACTAGTAGATGAACCAGCAACCGAAGCAATTGTGACTGGCGCAACAGGAATTACTGCCGAATGTTTTCGCGACCGCGAGAATTTAGTTAAAAAATTAATAGAAATCGTACGACCGGGCGATCGTTTTTTATTTAAAGCATCCAATTCTGTGGGTTTAAATAAAGTCGTCGAGCAATTCTGTGATTATCTCAAAGCTAATTAAATAAATATTGCGTAATTTAAGCTAGAATTAAATCGCCTATACAATCTAATCTCAATTAGATTTGTGAGGAGTTAAAGAACAATGAATCAAGCCAACAAAGTTAATCGTCGCGCTTTTAATATTACCATAGCGTTTACTTTGCTAAGCACCAGTTTATTAACCACAGCCTGTCAAGATACTGGCTCGGGAGGTGGTAGTCAAAGCGAAGGACTAAAACTAGGAACATTATTACCAACTACAGGAGACCTTGCTTCCATCGGTCAAAATATGCCCGTAGCCGTGAAATTAGCAGTAGATACTATCAATAATGCTTGCGAGGGTGTAAACGGTAATACTGTTACTTTAGTTAATGAAGACAGTCAAACCGATCCGAGTGCTGGTAGTACTGCCATGACTAAATTAGCGGAAGTCGATCGAGTGGCAGGAGTAGTTGGGGCTTTTGCTAGTAGTGTTTCTAGTGCTGCCGTGGATGTAGCTGCTCGCAATAAAGTTATGTTGGTTTCTCCAGGTAGTACCAGTCCTGTATTTACTGAAAGAGCAAAAAACGGAGAATTTAATGACTATTGGGCAAGAACAGCCCCTCCCGATAATTATCAAGCTCAAGCTTTAGCTGCATTGGCTAATAAGCAAGGATTTAAAAATGTCTCGACAGTAGTAATTAATAATGACTATGGTGTTGGCTTTGAACAAGAATTCGTTGAGGCTTTTGAGGGTTTAGGAGGCAAAATTATCACGAAGGGTAGCCCAGTTCGCTACGATCCTAAAGCAGCTACCCTAGATAGTGAAGCCAAGGCAGCTTTTGGCAAAAAACCGGATGCTGTAGCTGCCGTGCTATATGCAGAGACCGGTAGTGTTTTATTAAAATCTGCATTCGAGCAAGGTTTGAGTGAAGGAGTTACCGTACTCCTTACCGATGGAGTATATTCCGAAGACTTTGTGCGTCAAGTTGGTAAGACAGGCAATGGTAAGTCTATTATTGGCGGTGCTTTAGGTACTGTACCTGGTGCAGATGGACAAGCCTTACAAGATTTCACTGCTCTTTGGAAAGAAAAAACTGGCAAAGAATTATCTGCTTTTGCACCTCATAGTTGGGATGCAGCTATATTGTTAATGCTAGCTGCTGAAGCTGCTGATGCTAATACAGGAGAGGGAATTAAAAGTAAGCTGAAAGAAGTAGCCAATGCCCCCGGAACAGAAGTGAGCGACCCTTGTGAGGCAATGAAATTAGTTCGCAACGGAGAAGATATTAATTATCAGGGAGCTAGTGGTAATGTAGATCTTGATGAAAATGGAGACGTAGTGGGTAGTTACGATGTCTGGCAAGTCAATGAAGATGGCGGTTTAGAAACTATTGATAAAGTCAGTCCTGCTAATTAGTGAAGAGTTTTTGTGGGCAAGATATTGACACTCCAACGGCTGAAAGCACGTTGGATTCTCTCGTCTAGTTTCTGAATCGGTGCAAGCGAATAATCTTCTCCCGTTTCAGCTATTCATAGCTGCCCGTTCTTTCTGTAAGTTTACAGCACTTATTATTTTTACTTTTGCCTTGCTGATAAACCAAAATTGAATGCAATACTTCTCGTTTAAGGGAGATAAGGAAGATAGGGGTGGTAGGGGAGATAGGGTAATCGACACTCCCTCATCTTCCCCATCTTCCCCATGACTTTCACCATTAAATGTAAAAAACCTACCCTTGTAAGGGCGTGGGGCTTACCACTCGCAATTGCTAAAGGTAGCTAAATTGTACTTTACCAAATCGAGAATTGCTATATGGTGATTTCCAAGAAAGAATATACCACCTTTTAAAAGGTAAAACTAATGCTGCGTAACTAGATCCATCTATGAAAGGTGGTATATTCTTTCCGGGAAAAGGCCTATGATCTTTAAAAGATATTTTTTAGAGCAAAAGAATGGAATTATTTCTAATCATTTTGACGGTGTTTGGATTATCTGCTGATGCCTTTGCTATTTCTTTGACTAGCGGATTATTTATTAAACATATCAAAATCAATAAAGCTCTGAAAATTGCTTTATTTTTTGCTTGCTTTCAAACTTTCATGCCTTTAATTGGCTGGAAAGTAGGAATGACTGTTATTGAGTTGATTTATAAAATTGGTTATTGGATAAGTTTTGGCTTATTGAGTATTCTTGGTATTAGAATGATTGATGATTCTCTTAAGGCAGAAAATGATGAAGTCGAAAAAGCAATTAATCCTTTAGAAAACTATACTCTTTTGGGATTAGCTCTAAATAGTAGTATTGATGAATTAGCTTTGGGGTTTACCTCACGTTTAAGCGAAGTATCAATTTTTACTTTGGCAAGTTCCCTAGGACTAATAACTTTTATATTGTCTTTTTTTGGAGTATTAGTTAGTCATAAAATTGGAAAAATTATAAATAAAAAAGTTAAACTTGTAGGCGGGTTACTTTTGCTTATTATTAGTATTGAAATCTTTTGGAATCATCTTTTCGCTCAAATAGTCCAATAAATTTTCCTCTTCGTAGTTGGTATTTACTATCTATTATCTATATCTGTTCATCAAACTGTACCTGAGACAATAACACACCAAACCATTGTCGTGGATCGGTCCACATTTTTAGTGGCTTTAGATTATTAACTAATAAATAATCTTGTATCTGTTGCAAATCAAACTTACGAGAAATTTCTGTTAAAATGGTTTCTTCTTGCTCGAAATTCACCCTCAAATCGAGAGCATCCAGACTAACAGAATGAGCTTGTTGACAAACTAAGTGCATCTCAATTTGTGCCTGAGTAGAGTTGTAAAAAGCCCGATGAGCAAATAAATTCGGGTCAAAATTACCTTGAAAACGCCAGTTCAAGTGCTGCAAAATATTTAAATTAAAAGCAGCAGTAACACCTTGACTATCGTTGTAAGCAGTTTCTAAAATATGCTTTGGTTTTTGTAAATCTATTCCTAGCAAGAAATAATCTCCTTCATCTAGTGCGGTTACAATTTGAGTAAAAGCTCGATCGCACTCTGTAGGATTGAAATTACCAAGAGTACTACCCAAAAATAAAACCATCTTGTGTGGTAAAGAAGATGGTCTGAGATTGGTTAAAGCTTGCTCGTAAGTACTAACTAAACCGTGAATTTGTAGTTGAGGATAATCGGCTAATAGTTGACAAGCACTTTCTTTGAGGATGCTGCCACTTACATCGATCGGACAGTATAGTAAAGGATAATTTAAACTTTGATAGGCATCTAATAAAAGACGAGTTTTAGTCGAACTACCACTTCCTAGTTCGATTAATTCGCAAGCACCAGTTAATTTGGCTATCTCTAGGGCATATTGTTTTAAAATTTTCGCTTCTGTACGAGTAGGATAATATTCCGGTAATTGGCAAATTTGCTCGAATAATTGTGAACCACGACTGTCATAAAAATAACGAGGAGGTAAAGACTTTTGTGATTTACTCAATCCGCTAATTACATCTTTACCATCGTCTATGGCTTCTATCGTGTTATCTAATAGGCACTCAATCTGCAAACGTTTTTCTTGAGAAAATCGATCGGGAGAATTTATATCCCCTGTTTGAGACAAAAATGACATTCACTCTCCACCTAATAACTAAAACCTGAGATTGATAGTAGGGGGTGCTAAGATTTCCTCAGCATATCCAACCACCGTGTAGAAGATACATTAATCTAGAACAAAAAGAAACCCCTAAGAGCAAGTTTTTCCTGAAAATTTTTGATTTATTTAAAAAAATCGTTGAATTAGAGAGGAGTCAGAAACTAACTAGGAACTACTAACTCCGAACTCCGAACTCCGAACTAACATTACTTACTCTGAAAAATATTTTGTACCATAGTTTTATCAACTCTTGCAGCAGCTAAATCTAACTCTGCTATTTCTCCCCGATCTAATTGCCAACCCAACGCATCTATATTCTGTTTTGCCTGTTCGGGGTTTTTTGCTCCGGGAATAGGAATAGTTCCTTTACAAATACACCAGTTAATTGCTACTTGAGACATTGTTTTATGACGATGTTCTGCTACTTCTTTTAGACAATCTAAAAGAGGTCTTGCTCCTGATAATAACTGTTTAAATAATAAACCTCGTAGACCTTGGGGTAAATTATCTTGAGAGTATTTGCCTGTGAGGATTCCCAAACAAAGAGGACTGTAAGCAATTAACTTAATCCCTAATTCATCGCAAACATCTTTAATCCCTAATTCAACAACAGGATAGGTAGATAATAAAGAATATTGCACCTGAAGAGTTAGAATTGATACTCCGCGATCGCTCATTTTTTTATATACTTGTTTTAATCTTTTAGGTCCATAATTAGACAAACCTACGCCCTTAACTAATCCTTGTTCGTACAAGTCGGCTAGTCCATCTAGAAGTTGCCATTCCTGCCACGGAAAGTAATTAGCTGTAGACCAGTGCATTTGCACTAAGTCAATATTTCTGCCCAATCTCTTTGCCGATGCTTTTCCCGCAGCAACCATAGAATTTCTGGTTAATCTCCAAGGATAGGGAGCTAGTTTAGTCGCCAGACAAATTTTCTCTTTATTTATTCCTTGATAAGCGCGATCGAATTTCCCTAGTAAGATTTCGCTGCGTCCATTTAATCTTCCAGTTCCATAAGAATCACCAGTATCAAATAAGGTTACGTCATTGTTCACGCATATATTAAATACTTCTTGCAGTTGACTATCCATACTGCGATCGTATCCCCAAAGTAAGCGATTGCCCCATGCCCATGTACCACATCCCATAGTAGGGAGAGATATTGTTTTGCTCATCTTGTCTTGAATTAGTTATTAGCTTTTAGTGTCTTACGTGGTTGTACTAGCTGCTTGCGAAGCAGCGTACCCCACGCGCTATTAGCTTTTAGTTTAAATTATCAGACTCACAAGTAATTAGTAATTTAGATCGAACTTGTTCGCTCAAACTAAGCTTATTCTGTATTGAATTGAGATTGAGTACTATTAAATGACTACAAAAAGAGAATTAAGAAGATGGCACCAACAAAGAAGTAAGTTTAGAGCGAGTAAAATTAATAAAACTAATTCTTCACCTTGGTTACTAATTTCTCTTGTAGGTTTTGCTGTTTTTTCTGCCGTCAACAATGTACCAATATCCAAACACAATTATTTAAAAGAACAATCTTTATTATCTCAATCTTTAACTTTTCCTAGTAGTAAATATCAACCTATTAAAATTGGCTCGTCTGAAACTATTACCGAGTGGGATTTTACCGAGATCGATAGATTAGCTGCTACTATAAACTATCGAGGCGAATCTATAGAAGAATTAGCAAAACTCTTGAGTCAAAATGCTGAGAGTGAATTAGAAAAAGCTAGGATTATTTATGCTTGGATTACTCAACATGTTAGTTATGATGTCCCTGCTGCTCGAGAAGTAAAAAATAATGGTGATTATCCTGATGTTAGTCCTACAAAAGTTTTACGCGATCGCACTACTATTTGTTCTGGCTATAGTAATCTTTATTTGGATTTAGCAAAAGCCATGGATTTAGAGGCAGTAATAATTATCGGTTATGCTAAGGGAGCAACAACAATAGAAACTAATGATGATGTTAATCATGCCTGGAACGGAGTCAAAATTAATGGTGATTGGTATTTAATAGATTCTACCTGGGGTTCTGGTTCGGTAGTTGAAGATAAGTTTATACCACAATATAAACCTTATTATTTTGCAACTAAACCCTCTAAATTTATTTACACTCATTTTCCTCAAGATAAAGGTTGGCAGCTTTTAACCAAGACTCATTCGAGGGGTGAATTTGCCAGCTTGCCTAATATTTTTTCTCATTTTTATGACTTAAACTTAAATTTAATAAGTCATAATTTTTCTCAGATTAAAGCAGCAGAAAGAATAGATATTAAATTACAAGCTCCAGCTAATATTTTTGCCGTTGCCGATTTATATCGAGGACAACAAAAGCTACCTAAAACCTCTACTTTTGTAACTAGACAAGATAATGATTTAGTAGTTAGCGTCGCTCCTCCAGTACCAGGAGATTATAATCTTAAAATCTACGCTAAAAAAGGTAAAGAAGAACGACAATATCACCAAGTAATTACTTATCAAATTGAAGCAGACAAATCGGTAAGTCAATTTCCTAAAACTTATGGTCATTATAGTCAGCATAAAGTTAACTTAATCGAACCGTTAGAAGGCAATTTGCCAGACACTAGAGAGATTTATTTTAGTTTAAAAGTTCCTTATGCTACAGACGTCCAAGTAATAAATAGTCAAACTAAGCAATGGACTGCATTAGAAGGCTATGGCGACTATTTTCAAGGTTATGTAAATGTGGAGTCGGGACAAAATATTGTAGTAGCAAAATTTCCCGAAGACGACCGCTATTGGCATTTGCTTGAATATCAGTAAACTTTTTGCCAAAATATTACTTATTACTTGATTACTTGCACCGAGGATGAAGTCCACCGCGAGCGCAAATGAATTCAAGTTGACTAGAATTAAGGTTTTTTACTTTGCTAAAGTTAACTCCTTTAATTTGAGCCATAGATTTTACGTTTGGTGATTCAGCTAAAAATTGCTGGGAATTTTGAGGTGTAATAATAGCAAAGATAACTCCCTGAAAATCAGCACCGTCTACATTAGCTCCTCTTAAATCTGCTGCACTAAGATTAGCATGAACTAAACTCGCATTTTGTAGTTGAGCATTAGTTAAATTAGCTTCTTGTAATTGAGTAAGACTGAGATCGGCTTTTTGTAAATTGGCTTTAGTAAAATTAGCAGCAGTGAGGTTCGCACCCTGCCAATTAGATTGAGTTAAGTTGGCTTGACTAAAATTAGTAGCTATGGCTTTAACTTGTCCTAAGCTAGCTTTAGTTAGATTAGCCTTAATAAATTTACTGTTACCAATATTGGCACCAGTCAGACTAGCATTTGGTAATTGTGCTGCGGTAGCATTAGCACCAATCATGGCTACGCTGCTAAGATTAGTTCGATCTAATTGGGCATTAGTCAAATTACTCTGACTAAGGGTAGCACCAGTCAAATTACTTCGATCGAGAACAACATTAGTCAATTTTGCTTTAGTAAAATCGACTCCCTGAAGATTAGCGTTACTAAAATCCGCAATTTGCTCATTTCTGCCTAGATGAGAAAATTTACTTTCTTGAAAGTTAGCTCGATCGAGAGTTGCAGAACGAAAGTTGATTCCTGACAAATCTTTTTTAGATAGGGATAAAGTAAACTGTAAGTTTTCTCGATCGACTGTAGCCAGATTAACCTCAGATAAATCTACTTGTTCTAGTTTGCCACTATAAATACTCAAAATTTTAGCAATTACATCTGCTACCGCTTGAAGCGTAATTTCTTTATTTGTTTCTGAAGGTAAGGCTGTGACATCTTGAGAGAGAGATTGATTTAAAAGTTTTAAATGAGGTAAAGCTTCTATGCCAATACTGACTAAAGCTTGCTGAATAGTTTCAACTATCGCGGGATTATTTTCTTGTGCCAGTAAATCTACCAACAGAGGAATAGTACGAGGATCGTCTAATCTAGCTAAAGATAAGATAATTGATTGACGTTCTGTGAGAGGATCGCTAGCAGTAGCACTTAAACGATTGACCAAAGAGAGAAAAACTTGATTATTGTCGGTTTGAACTTGTCTTTGATTTGCCTGAGTTTGAACGTAAATTTGAGTACCGACTACGGTGGCTAATACAGACAAGATGCCCGCACTAGTAACACTTAATAGTGTAATTCCTGGGTGCGATCGCATCCACTGCCATAAGTTAAAACGATCGGTTGTAGGAGAGTTATAGATAACGAGATTACGATCTGTTCCTTCGACAGTGAGATAAGTTTGACTTGGCTGTTTTGGTGGTATGTAGGGATAACTTTGTACTTCTACTACGGGTGGTTGTTTAGATTCTGGAGGAGTTTTAGGTATTTGAGTGTAGGTAGTTACGACTTTTTTGGCATCTACAGCAATTGTACCTGCTATAGTATCGTGTAAAGCACAGTAGCGATCGCTGTGGGTTGCCATTGCTTTCTCTGCCGTTAAAACCATAGCAAAGAGTAAAAATAAAATTCCTCCATTGGGGGCTGCACCTACTACAAGCCAGATAACATAAGCACTGACTCCAGATAAACCATAACGAGCTATTATTTCTCGTATAAGAGTTTTTCCCCAGCCAGGAGGAGTTCCCGTAGAAGTAACAACTTTAATTCCCAACCACCGTTTGGGAGAAGTTTGACCGGTTTTAGCGAGTAGATATAGTTGACAACCAGTTAATAAAATCGGCGTAACTAAACCGACACTCCACAAAAAATTAGTTAAAGGAGGAACTTGCTTAGTTAGTTCGGAATAACTAGATATAGCAAACATTTGTACTCTAGTTTTTTCTACCCTAGCCAAAACAGGATTTAGAGGAACTGTTTCCGTCTTAGAATGGGATTTTACATAAGCTCCTATACTGTAGGGTATAACTGCACTAGCAGTAATTAAGGATACTTCCAATAACCAAGCACTCAAGCGACGAGAAAGGAGCGATCGAGAAATGAGAAATAATATATATATCCATTTCTTTTTCTGCGATGTTGGTCTTGGCGTTCCTCGTTTAACTGTGGGGCTAGTCATGGTTTTTATCCTTATACCATTAACCTGAATTTAAAAAGTATCGATCGATAGTAAATATACTTCAGTTACGGTTTAATCCTTAACTGATTACTAATTAATGATTACTGCCCCTACTTTATACCCTATAATCTAGTTTTTAGACGATTCGGCAAAAATATATTTATAACCCAGATAGACTAATCCTCCCAAAATAGCCACACTGATTAAAGAGCTAATTACTTTCAGGAAAATATTAAGCACGGAAAAGCCCAGCATAATGGCTATTACCCCAACAGCAACTTGACCTATGGGGGCTAAACTATTAAACCAGTCTCTAGCGGAATTGAGCCAACCAGATGATGAGTTCATATTATCGATTTCTACCTTAGGATATACGGTTTCTGTTTCTGTTTGGACAGTAGAAGAATCATTTTGATTGACTTCTTTTTCTAATTCTTCTAATTTACGTTGCCAATCTTGATTATCGGATGAGTTCATAAAAGTTTCTCTTGAGCATTAACGTTCTTTATATATAAGAGTAGCTAATTACTACCCTATCTTGCTTCGGATTCGGCGATCGTCTTTGCGTAGAAAATCTTCAAAATTCTAGGTACGCAGCTTAGAAAAAGAATTCTTATTTAGTATAAAAAGGTCATTTTTGCAAGACACTCAGCTTTAAAGGCTTCTGCTTTCCCATCCAACAAGCATAATCGGTATGATCTTTAAGATCGTTTCCTGTAAGAGGATGGATGAAAATTGTTAAACCATTTCTATTTAAAGCCAGCCAAGATAGTAAATTTGTATACTCACTAATATCGAAGGCAAGCTGACAACTCCAGCATGGGTGTGGTCCAACAGGCTTACAGTGCATACGACCAACTGTTACTTTAAATAGTTTTCCTGCTTCTTCACACAATACTTTAGCTCGTTCAAAAGTTTGTCGATCGAAGTAGACGTGGGCGTGATACCCCTTAATTAGACTAATATTTTGAAATTCCATATTATGTCAATTTTTTCAATAAAAAACTTTAAAATAGTAAATAAAGTGATGTTTATAATTAGGTAAGTAAATTTAATTAGAAAATAATTAATTTAGCAAGTAGCAAGTAGCGACTAGGAGACAAGATAACGGCTCAAACTAAATTTTATCTTGTTTCAGTTTTATACTTATCTACGCCCACCTACTTAAAATTCCTTACCTGATTTTTCCCATCTACTTTTTAAGTGTTTCCCCCCTTGTTTAAAAATTTAATTAAAGTTTTAATATTGGAATAATTTTAATGCTCTAACCTTATGTATTACGAAGATTTTATGTGTATTTATTTTTGAAAAATATTAAATTTATCTACCGTCCTACCTTCTAATTTTACTTACAAAAAGCCGATCTTGGTGGCAAAAATACTTAGATAATTAGCTTTATTAACTCAATTTATGATTGAATAGTAATGAAAATTAGTTTCCCTAAGGGTGAATTGAGCAAAATATTGCCAATTTTTTCCGAAAAAAAGTTATGGTCTAGGAAAAAAACTAGATTTTACTTAAGCCAATTAATTACCAAAATATAGCTAATTTAAAGGTTCAGCTTTTTCTACAGAACCATTGTTAATTCCCATAGTTAACTTTAAAGGTATACCCTCTGGATAAGCTTTGACTACTTGTCGATATACTGAATAATTAGTAGGTAAATTAATAACTTGTCCGTCCTTTTGATAAGTAATATAATACTTTACAGTACGTAATAGTTCTGGTTTACCTGGTTTTTCGTAAGGTCTTTTTTGACGGTTTTCGATTTCATCTAGGGTAGGTTTAGCAGGAATAGTTGGCCACCATAAGCCTTTATCGTCTGGCCCTACAACTTTACCTTCTGGCTTTTGTCCATTAATATTCGCGATAGAAGAAGAGGCAAATTCTTCAAAGCGTCCTCGTTTAGCTTCTGAAGGATCGTTCATGTAGTTAACTTGCCAGGTGAGTGTGGTAATTGCGGTTGCTTCGTACTGCTCGACATTTGTTGTTCCGCAACTAGCTAAAACTAAGGTAAAACTGAAACTGATTAAGGTCAATAAAATCTGAGATAAGGGACTATAAGTTTTGAGCATAAGTATTTTCTTATACAAAGTAATGTTGATTTCGTCGATTTTAAATTAATTTATTCACTTATTGAACTCACAATAGGTTTCCTAAAATTCCAAAATGTGTGAATATACCTAGAGCTTGTATTAACATATGTAAACAAATTCTGAGAAAAAGGGGAGTTATTCTTTAGTGAGAACTTTGTTATTATCTTTATTTATTACTGGAGCAATATCCATGGAGGCTCAGAGTGTAATGACATACTCTGTCTTGTCTCAATCTAATCTTAATGAAAGTCTTAATAAAAGCGATCGCTCCTGCACACAAAACAAAAAAACAGATAATTGCTTACTACCCCATAATTGGTTAGAAAGCATTAATTTATATCCTGGTTTATTGAGACAGGCAACTAATCTTCTTGTTCCCCGATGGAAATCTCAGTATACGCAAGTACCATTATTGTTATCGACTAATTCTGCCCCAACCAAGAAGCAGCAGTATAAGCAGCCAACATCCCCACTAAAACAACCCAAATTCCCTTCAATTTCTCGTAGTAGTTTAATTGTATTTATTCCTAAGCAGAAAAAAAATAATAATCACTCATTATTAAAACATCCTGCTCCAGAGACAAAAACGATCACTAGTCCCTATGGTTGGCGGAGAAGACCTTATAGTGGTCAAATGCAGTTTCATCAAGGAATTGACTACGGCGCACCTTTAGGCTCTCCTGTAGTTGCTGCTAATGATGGAGTAGTAATCAAAGTTGTTTCTGGTTGTACGGACTTTGGTAATAGATGGTGTGGTAGCCAATTTGGTAACTGGATCGAAATCGATCATGGAAATGGTACGATCGCTACCTATGCTCATCTTCGTCATAGATCGATCGTCATTAGAGAAGGAATGAAAGTAAAAAGAAATCAACCAATTGCTAAAGTTGGTAGTTCTGGTTGGTCTACAGGAGCCCATCTAGATTTTCGCATTAAAGTTAACGGTGAGTATAAAAATCCCAAAGATTTTATTCTGGGTAAAAAGTAATTCTAGTTGTTAGTTGCTAGTCAGATTAAATCTAGTGTGATTCTCAACATTCCCTAGTAACTGAAAGCTAAAAGCTAAAAGCTAATTTGAACTTTCATACCAAATTGATTCGATTTTCTGACTCAATTTTTGACCCAATTGTCTTTCTGCCTCAGATAACAAAACAGTAACGTGACCTAATTTTCTACCAGGACGAGATTCTTTTTTTCCGTACCAGTGGATATGTGCTTCGGGAATAGTAGCTATTTCAGCCAATTTATCTTGATAATCGTGATGAGAATATTCGTAACCAAGAAGATTGACCATTACGGCTCCTGGAAATTTTAAATTAGGTGAACCTAAAGTCATATCTGTGACTGCTCGTAATTGCATCTCGAACTGAGAAGTGTAGCAAGCATCGAGAGTATAGTGTCCTGAATTATGAGTACGGGGAGCTATTTCATTAACTAAAACTTCCTCTTGTTCCGTTAAAAATAACTCTATACCCAATACTCCAACGAATTGTAATTGAGAAAGTAGAGTACGAGCGATCGCATTTACTTTAGACTGGACTTGAGTAGATAGATCGGCAGGAGCTATGACCCAACGACATACTTGATTTTTTTGATAAGTTTCCACAACTGGATAGATAGTTATTTCCCCACTGACGTTACGGGCTGCTATCACTGCTAATTCTTTCTCGAAGGGAATGAATTCTTCTAATAACATTTTAGGTTGCTGTAAACTCTGCCAAGTCTGTTCTAAACTTACTTGGTCTGGCAAAATAAATGTTCCTTGTCCATCATAACCATGACGACGGGCTTTTAAAACGACAGGAAAACTATAGGGAGATAAATTCTCTGAAGCTGAAGATATAGTTGTAAAGCGAGGAACGGGTAAACCAATCTCCTGTAAGTAACAACGCTGATTATATTTATCTAATAAAGGAGCAAGATTATCTATACTAGGTCGAAAGCATACTCCTTTTTGTGACAGCAATTGTAATTCTGGCAAATTAATAAACTCATTTTCAAAAGTAATTACATCACACAGATTTGCTAGTTTAGCCGTGGCAACTGCATCATCAACAGGAGCTAAAATAGTCTCCACTGCTCTACTTACGGCTGGATCGTGTTTACTTGGTGTTTGTACTAATAATTCAATTCCTAGTTTTTCTGCTGCCTCCCCCATCATCCAGGCTAACTGCCCACCACCAATGACTCCAACTCGCTTGCTTTCCATTTTCAACAACCTAATTCATCTTATAAAATCAACTAAAACAATCATAGAATTTCTACCAAGCAAATTTTTACCTAAATCATTTTCATCATAAAGGTGAAGGACCAGAGGACGCATACTATCGTCAGTTGATACCTATTTTGAACGACTTAGGAGTAGATTTATTACTTTAGGACGTGAATTAATTGATTTGCTAATGGCTAATCGCTACTTGGCCTTGAGATATCCTAACTTTTGTTGGTATTGCTATAGTGTTAGAAGATTTATATTCTATGCAGCCAAAAATTTTTTAAAATGAAGAACTAGAGATTTTGGACAGAAAAGATTTATCTTTAATTAATTATTAATAAATTCAAAATAAAAACTGTTACTATTAATTTAGAATTTTTCGATAAAATCGAGCAAAAATTAATCTAGAAACCTCATTTATTTTTATCTCGATCTACTCGAATTTCAATTCAATGATTTAATTGATATTTATTCTAGAATTATCTTATTAAAGATTATTAAAAACCCGTCGTGTTCACAAATTTATTAAAATTCTCGGAAGAATTTTCACTTTCAAACTAGCCATCTCTTGTGTGATATGGCAGACATGATTTTTGTTGAAGATATCAACTTTAAAATGACTGCCAAGGGCTTTTTGGGCAAGCAAATGCTTGATGGTGGTTTCGGTCAATTCCGAGACTTATTGTCTTGGGTATGCTGGAAGCGAGGAAAATACTTTGCTCAAGTTGACCATAAATACACCAGTCAAATTTGTCCAGAATGTGGTACTCACACGGGCAAAAAAGAACTCGACCAGAGAGTTCATGTCTGTGATGAGTGTGGTTATCAAACTTCGAGAGATCATGCTAGTAGTCGAGTCATTCTTCAAAGAGGATTAAATAATGTAGTACCGATGGACTGTCGGGAAAGGAAACTGTCTGGTAATGGCGTACTGTCGGGGGTCTTGTGCCTAGATAAGTGCCGATCCAGAAATGTCTCAGCGTGAGCTGAGAAGCCCGCGCTCTACCGTAGGTGAGCGTCGGGAGAAGTCACACAGCTAAATGTTTCTCTACCACACTAACTAATCGATTAGTCCAATAACTAGTAAGTTCTTCCTCAATTGCTTCTACCATTACCCGAATAACTGGCTCAGTCCCAGAAGCACGAACCAGGATTCTACCTTGCTCTCCCATAGCAGTTTCTGCTTGAGTAATAGCTCGTTGTAGAGGCTGACATTCTTGCCATGTCATACGTCGCTCGCGGTCTTCTACCTTTACATTACGTAAAATTTGGGGATAGGTTTGAAAACTACTATCTATTAATTCAGACAAAGATACACCAGATTGAGCGACTAAAGTAGTTAAATGTAAAGCAGTTTGAATCCCATCGCCAGAAATCCCATGATGATGGCAGAGGATATGTCCCGATTGTTCCCCACCAAGCATAGCTCCGCTACGCCACATTTCTGCTTGGACATGGCGATCGCCTACAGCGGTTCTTGTCATCTTACCACCTAGTTGTTGCCAAGCTCTTTCAAAACCTAAATTTGCCATTACCGTAGCAATAATTAGGTTATCGGGTAATTGTCCTTGTTGTTTAAGCTGACTGCCCCAGAGATAAAGAATATAATCTCCATCTACTACTCTGCTGTTAGCATCAACAGCCATGACTCTATCTGCATCCCCATCAAAAGCAAAGCCTAAATCTGCTCGATATTCTTTAACTGCTCGTTGTAGGGAGTCGAGATGAGTAGAACCACAGTTTACATTGATACGAGCGCCATCTGCTCGCTCGTGCAGACAAATAACTTCTGCTCCCAATTGCTTAAATATAGCTGGCGCGACTTGTACCGATGCACCCCAAGCTAAATCGAGAACAATTCGCATTCCCTTAAAATTCAATTGTTTTGGTAGCTTGGCTACTAAAGAGTTGGTATAATTTTTGACTAGAGAAGAACGATAATAGTGTTTACCCCAACTAGATGTGTTTGATAAACTTGTTCCCCAGGACTGATGGTCATATAGAGCTCTTAATCTAGCTTCAATGATTTGGGTAAGAGAATCTGCTAATTTTACCCCGCGGTCGTTAAAAAATTTAATACCATTATCTGCTGGTGGATTATGACTAGCAGAAATCATTACGCCTCCAATTGCCTCTGTCATGCTAGTAATTGAGGCGACACAGGGCGTAGGACATAATCCTAAATGCCATACTTCTAAACCCGCAGCAGTTAAACCAGCAGCCATTGCCATTGCTAGCATATCGCTGGAGTTACGAGAGTCTTGCCCAATAACTATTGGGGCTGAGGTCTGAGGAAATTCTCTTAATACTTCCCCTGCACAATAGCCTAATTGCAGAGCAAAAGATGCATTAAGTATATCTCCTACTTTACCTCGGATTCCGTCTGTTCCAAACAAAGGAGTTTTAGGTAAATGATTTCCCCAATTACTATTTGTTGGTTGTAGTTTTTTATTTAAAGTTCTAATAGAATAACTCACACCACTAATCTCCATGTGCGTTTGAACACGCTGTAATAGCTCAAATCTTAAGATCGAATTTCAATTTATAAAGTATAGGGTCAAACATAAGCACGGAACTCATAGTTGGTTGTTTTCCCGTTAGATTTTAGGGATGAACAATACTGACCCAAGATTAAACTATTAATTGTAATTTTGGTATAAGTTTGTACTTTTTTTGCGTAGAAAGCAAGGGTATTAATCCGTTCATTTTTTACTAACATTTGCGTTCCAAATTGAAAAATTCCTGCTTCGTCTAAGAGTGTCGGCACTTGCTTATCCACAGGCTTGAGCTTGGCGGTGACTCCACCTACTTAAATTAATTGCTGCGTTGAAATCTCTATCGAGAAAAGAACTACAGACAACACAGAGAAACCATCTATCTGATAGCTTTAGGTCTGGGTTGTACCAGCCACAATTAGAACAAGTTTTACTCGATGGGAAAAATCTGTCAGCGACAATTAGCTGACTTCCATAAAGCTTGCACTTGTACTCTAGCTGTCTTCTAAATTCATGAAAACCCATATCGGCAATAGCTTTGGCTAACTTTCGGTTTTTCAACATTCCCGACACATTCAAGTCTTCTATCACTATTTGACCGTGGTTCTGTTAAGGTCGAGGTAGCTGTTTCCAGCTTACCCCTCCTTTCCGAAACCGTGCTTGTCATTTTCACGACACACGGCTACTCAAACGTATCTACTTTTGTCATTAACAGACTTCTCAACAATCATTTACTACGGGGATATCGTCTATCCATGTGAATTGGACTTTAGACCATTCATGAGATAATTCCTCATAAAATTTGAGTGATTCCTTTTTCCTGATTTCCACCAGGTCGATTGCTGTTTTTTCATCGTGGCAGTGACCGTGAAGGAGTTGGAAGTTATCATATATGTTCTTTCCGCCTAAGGCAGTTGGAATGATATGGTCTTCTTCTAATACATCTCCTTCTCGAAAGTGTAATCCGCACCAGTTGCATTTGCCTTTTTGTTTCTTAAGCCTGATGGCTTTTGAAGTTGGCATTTCTGGGTGTCTACCCATTCTGGTACTCCAATAGATTAGATTACCGTCGTAACATTTGGCAATGTCGGCATCTAAAACATACTTGGCTTTAGATTGGATTGCGTTTTTAATTGTTCGTATTGCATCTTGACAGGCTCTCCCTGGTCGAAAACCAAAACTTGAAGCTTCAAATTTTGCTTCCCATTCGGGTTCTAGGGCAGCTTTCACTACTCCTTGTAAGGCACGGTCGTACATGGTGGGTATTCCTAATGGACGTTTTTCCTCTTTTCCAGGTTTGGGTATCCATACTCTTCGAGTAGGCTTACTTTTTCCTGTAATTTTGAGTTGTCCTACTAGCTTCATGCGGGCTTCTGGGGATAGAGATTTGATTCCATCCACTCCTGCCGTTCTTTTGCCACGATTTTCTTGAGTTACCCTACGGACTGCCAGTACTTTACATGACCAGGAATTCATCAGTGTTTTTTGGAGTTTTCGGACTATTTTTTTTTCTCCACGACGAGAAGCAGCGTAAATGCGTTTTTGCAGCTTGAAGACGTATCTTTCGACTTTTTGCCAGTTGATACTATCCCATCCCACAGTCTTCGATTTTGAGTCTGTATTAGGCTTGTTCACTGTTACTTACACCTTTCGCTTTTGATACATTTGCGAGTCACGTCTGCTTATCCTGGGCGTTACCCCATCCTTTTTATGGCTTTACTCGTTATTTCGAGTTAGGCTTTTGCTTCTTGACCCATCCCACCTAATCACAACATACGGTTTGATACCTACCAGTTTTCTGGGGGTGTGATTGGGTTACTTCGTTCCTACAGCCATTTGTTTGAGTCCTTTAGGGTTCACCTATCCACCTATTTGAACTGAATGTGCGACATTAATATGGCTAAGATTAATGTTTCTATGTTCTACTCGATATTCCGAGTGCAGGGTGTGGTTTAATTCACGAGCTTATATCCCCTGCTTACTTATTGAGATGGTTCTGTCAGTGATTCGTTGCCTACCCCACGATGTCCTTTTCCTTGAGATATTCTTAGTCCAGGGTCGGATATGGAACTCTTGCTTGCGGCCTTTGCGTTTTCAGCAATTATCGGGTAGGGTCGATGGGAGCTATGATGCTCCGCACAAGGGCGCAGAGACTTGGTTTTCTAGGATACTCACCTCACTTTGATGGTCTGTAAGTTATCATTTCTAAAGGATTAAAGTGCGAACTCAAATCAGGGTGATTTACTTTAGAAATGTATTCTATCCCCCCATTTATGTGGGTTTCAGAATAACGAATCGCACTAGCCAAATAAGTAGTGAGTTTGTGTAACGTGTCTTTACGGATGTTGGCTATTCTCCGATGTAACCTAGCTATCTTGATTTGGGCTTTCTTCCAATTGGCTGAACCAATTACTTTGTTGCGATTACGCCA
>JASJDJ010000013.1 GCA_030065635.1 Xenococcaceae cyanobacterium MO_188.B32 | reverse complement strand
GCTATAACATTATGCGAAAAGTAATCCCAACAGTCTTTGATGGAGGGATAGAGGGCGTTGTAGTTCGTCCCATCAGGATTACTCCTGGTAGAGCTAGTAAGAGTCAATGTCATATTTGACTATATTTTTAGTAACTATACTCTACTAAACTGCTTAGCAGGGATAATCCTCGCGGGCCTGGAGGCTTATTGTTAGAATTGTTGTGGTTTAGATGTGCCGCTCGATCTGGTGTAATCATGGTTTGCTATCTTTAATCAGGGTAAGTAATGCGTCTAAAACTTGCGATCGCTGTTCATCAGTTAAAGGCGATACATTGAACAACTCTGTGAACCAAAGCCCATCGGCTGCTAATCGCACGATCGTTGCCAAATTGGGGTCTAAGCCACTTGCTTCTGCTTGGGCTTGCCAAACCTTATATCGCTCGCGCAGTGGTTTGAGTAGGCTAGGATCGTTGGCTACTGCTGCCAGGATTCCAGCACTTTCAATCTTAGAGTATGTAGATACTCACGGGGTGACAACTTTTTAAATCTATTAAATCGATCGGCTTTAGATTGCTTCAAGCTGTTTGGCGAGCCTAACCTTTCCCGACTTTAATCTTTGGTTTACCAACAGTCTCTGAGGGGGCAAAAGCCAATCTTGTTTCATTCGTGACAATTTAAGGTGGTGTGCTGGCGCGTCAATCGGTTTTTAGCTATCAGCTATCAGCTCTTAGCTTTTGAGGTATTTTTAGACTGACTCTTTTTCTTTTGGCAATCGCCATCTAGATTTAACTCTAATCCATATTTAGTGTTTTTGCTTAATTAATAACACTATATCTAAAAGTTGACTATTTCAATTTTTGCTTAACTTGTCACCAATGATCTTGTTTGAGTTTTTTGTCGAGCGATCGAGAATTGCGACGACTGCCCCGAAGGACGACTGCAACTTTATTATTATTATGAGTTGGTAAGTTATTCTGTATCTGTTTCAATCCTCGATCGCCCCGAAGGACGACCGCAACATATTATTTTCCATTACAGTTGCGGTCGTCCGGTAAAAGACAACAAAGCATTAATTGGATCGCGGGGAGGTTTTTTAGTTCGTTCTGTAAAAGCAAAAGCATCACGGTTTTGGCGTACCATCTGGGTAAAGCTGCCAAAATAGGCTTTAGCAGCATAACCTTCAATTCCTCTAAGTTGAGCTAAATCTGTAGCATTTTCTGTATTTTGAATTCCTTCTGCTAGAATTTGGGCAGTTTTGTCTAAAAGATTACTTTCTTGCTTTAATTTTGCTTCTCGACTTGCCCGCATAACTACAGAACGAGTATTTTGTAACTTAGCAGCGATCGAATATCTGGCAATTGATAAACCAGTTTCAGGACAATCTACAGCTTTATTTTGTGTTCTCCTCAGTAATACATTCCCTGTTGTAGAACCAGCAATTCTGGCTTTAAATCTACCAAATTCCGTTAACCAGACTAAGTTTCTTCCCTCTTCAGCACATTTATGAATTAAAAAAGGACTGAACAAAACATTGCCAAAAGCAAAGATACCGCCTAGATGATGCAAAGGAACTTGCAATTTAAGCTCTTTTTCAATTTCAACTTTTAGGGTTTCGCGATCGAGTCTTAGATATGCACCTTGAGTTTGTATATATAGAGTATTTAAAATTTGTTTCACGATTAATATAGTTTGAATGGATTATTTTTAGTAGCTGATTTAGCAAAATCATTAATTGCATCGGGCATACAGGCTTCAATTAAAGAACAATCTTCGCAGCGTTTATCTTGTACTGGTGGGGGTAATTTACTTTCGGCTAATAGCAAGCGCGTTTGTTCGATAGTTTTTTTAGTCAGCGATCGCAAATTATCGTTAAACTCAATTTCTTGGCGACGACGAGACTTATGATAAAAAATTGCTCCTTTATTTACGGGGCGAGCGAGCATTTCTTCCAAACACAAAGCCTGAGCGCACAATTGAATGCTATCTGCTTGTCGAGATTTTTTACTACCCGATTTATATTCCACTGGATAAGGATTATTATCGCGATCGAATTCCACAACGTCGGCTATTCCCCTGATTCCATATTTTTTAGAAGCTAAATAAAGCGATCGCTCGACTCTAATTCCTGCTTCAATTAATTCATCATCGGGTTGGTGTACCTTTTCGTGTACCCGCAAACCGCGAAGAGTATAAATATTTTCTTCCCAGACTTGTTCGATATGGATTAGGGCGCATTGTCTGGGACAGAAAGCAAAGTGCTGAAGCGCACTCAGCATTACATATTCATCTGCTGCAAACATAGCGTTCTTTTGTACTATTATGGCAGCGATTTAAGGAAAATCCTAAGGATTGCCTACAAAACCAAATAACTTAGCAGCACCACCGAGAATAGCCACAATTAAACCAATCAATACACCACGACTAACAAATTCTTGAGATTCTATACGTTTAGATAATCCCTCGGTTTTCTCTTCCAGCCTAGCTACAGATACCTGTACTTCGTTAAGTTTTGTTTCCAGCTTTTCAAAACGATTATCGAACTTATTTTCTAGATTTTCAAATTTTTGCTCAAACTTATTTTCTAGATTTTCAAATCTTTGGTCTATTCGATCCAGTCTATTATCTATTTTGGTGAGAATTTCTTTAAGATCGGATTCGATACTGAGAGACATTTTGCTATTATCCTAAGTAAGAAATGTTTTTTGGAAGCTCTAGAAATAAATCTTGGTAGAGCTTCCTTTTATTTTAGGGTAAAGATATTTTATATTAATTGCGTTAGATGTACATTTTCAGGCAATTGTTCGCGATCGACTGATACTTCATAATCGCTAAATTTACGAGGGATTGTTACTTCTGGTTTAAGCTTTACCTGTATTCTTTCAAACAGCTTGTGGGCTGGTGCGTTGCCTAGCTTTGATTCGTGACTAAATATATACAGTCCTTGGGGTGACATCATTCCGCGACTAGCAGAGCGATCGAGTTCCCACATTTTGATTAGTGCTTCCCAAAATAGTTCTAAATCTGCTTCGCTAACGCCTGTTTTAGCTGCAAAGGAAGGAGAATAGAAACCGTGAGATAGATATAAGCCATAGGGAATTAAAGTTTTACGTCCAATAGTTTGTAATTTTTCCCGATCTTTGACATCGGTTACAGCAACTCTAGTAATCGCTAAATCTTGGGGTTGTACGGGATCGAGCGATCGCCCAAAGGTAAGCTGCATTGCCCCTCTTACTTGTCCAGCATTTAACCCAGTGCTTAAAACTGCGCCAAACATTCTAATATCATAGAAGTTATTACACATCCATTTTTGAGCTTTTTCAGCATTAGCACGATTTTTATCTGGTTTTCCCGCTTTTTTAACTAATTCTTTAATGAATTTACTCAGTTTCTTATTTTGTTTGAATAGTTCGGCAACTTCATCTAATTCGTAAAACTCTTTTATTTCATCATCAGAGAGTTCGCCACTATATTCTAAGCTTGCATCTACTTCTCCTGAATCTTCATCGTTATCGGTAAAAGTAAACGCACTAGGAAGATATACTTTTAATTCTCTGATTCCGTTTAATACTTGTTCATCTTCTACAATTTTACTTGCCGATTTTCCTACTGGAATTCCCTCAGCAACATAAGCACGACGAATTTGCTCGTTAAGTACGCCATGGTGTTCGACAAAAATATTCAATCGTTCTTTTTCTGCTTCAGTAGTTTCGTATTCAGCATAGGTAGCAACATAATTACGAATTTTGCGTTTTAAACAAACATCTGTAACTAATCCGTGAGAGTTTTCTGCATCAGTACGAGGCATATTTCCCCCGTCTGGATCGCCGTTGGGGTTGCCATCAATAACATCAAACAATAAAACAAAGTCGTGACGGTAATTGGGATTTAGGTGATGAGTCATGATTAATAATTTCCTTTATTTGAATGTGTAGCAAAGATAATTGTTTGTAGTTTGTAGAGTGGGCATTGCCCACCTTACTTGGATGCAGCTTTTGCAGCAGCGCGATCGCTTGCCCGTTGATGGTAATAACCTAAAGCAAATAAACCTTGCTGTTGCGGATTAAGGGTTTTAGGAAACATAGGAAGATTAAGCGTAACTTCTTCTAATCTCCTCTCTAAAGCATTATAAGTACCAGGCATTTGTTTTCTTAGCTTGGCAAGATGATTGACTGAACCTTTCATCAAGTTTCCAAATACATTAGCAGGAGTGCTAGATGCTGCACCATAATAGCGATCTGTTAAAGAAGCATTAACCGAACCAATAGCTTTTCTTTGGATAGCTTCCAATACGGCTAACAAACGCCCACAATAGTATGCAGAGCGATCGCTTCCTTCTAGATTAGGATTGAGATTTAACTGTTCCATATTAGTCATCATGGTTTTAGTTTTTAAGTCGCTAGAGAAAATTAATTTAATTAACATGGCGCGAGGATAAGTAATATCTCTCTCTACGCGATTGCGTCGCACCAGTTTGTTGAGTAAGTCATAGGGCAAGCGATCTCCATGTAAAGCATTCCGAATTAAAACTGTAGGTATATTAGGCTGCATTTCTTTGGCTACATCGCGATACATACTAGCTGCCAAAGTGTAAACAGGAAGAGGGCGATATTCTGCACCATAACCATCAACTATCCTTTGTCTCTCAAACCAAGCTTTTAAGTTTGCTTCCACATTAGGAACAGTAGTTTCTAACCAATCCCTAACCACTGCACGAGCATTATTAGCAGTTAAAGACAAACCGTAGAATTGATTTGCTTTTAGACTAGAAGCCTGTTTAGCAGTTATTGGTGATATCAAAAGTTCTGATTTGGCTTTTTCTAGTTCTGCTGAATTAAGAAAATTAGCAATGGTTTGTATTATGGTTTCTCCTGTTTCCTCCGCGCATTGCTGAATTAAAGCTTTAAACTGTTCGTGACACTCCTTAACTCGTTCGGGTTTAGAGGTTTCTCTACCAAGACCGAGGACATATTCAGCCGTATCAGCTAGTAATTTCGGTTTTACACCTGATGAACGCCCAATATGGGGTGTTGTCATAGCTGTTCCCCGTTTGGCTTCTTTAGACTTGCGACAAATAAAGCCTTCAAATTCGCCATCAGTAGTTAAATCGATAAACCAAGCAATCTTATTTTCGCCATACATCGTAGGTGGTAAATCCATCCGCTCTTCGGCGTATTCCTTTAATTTAGTGAGAATCATCTTGGTATCCTTAATATGCCATTTTCTAAATGCGCGCGAAAAAACTTGGGTTCGGCTTTTCCTTTAGTTACGTTTGCTCCCGCTTCATCATGAGAACAATATTGTATGGTTGAGTTATTAGAATCAGAGGAAAACTCTACATCAAGTAGCATCAAACCCAGTTCATCTCTGCGATCGATTGGTTTATCTTCTGGTTCTGGTTCGCCGAAAAAAGCACTAAATTCTCTCGTTCCTAAATAGGGTTGATGTTTGGATCGTGTAAATTTAAATTCTTGCGTTTAAGTAATTTAGTAGTTTCATTTACTGCTGTGTTGTATTCTTCTGGTGGAACTTTGCCATCTTGAGGATTAAATATGACAACATCGCCTTTAGCTAGCTTTCCTTCGCGGTTACATCTTCCTGCTGCTTGAACAATGCGATCTAATGGTGCGATCGCACGATAAACTAACGGAAAGTCTAAATCTACTCCTGCTTCTACTACTTGGGTAGAAATTAAAATACAAGGGCGATGATTTTTAGGGTTAAGGCGATCGCGTACTTGTTCTAAAACTTCTCGACGATGTTGACCGCATAGTAGAGTAGACAGATGGAATAAATAATCTGTATTTGTTTCATTTGCGTTTGCGGTCGCATCTAAAGCATTTAAGGCATCTTTGCGAGTATTTAAAATGATTAATACTTGAGATGCCTGACGTTGTTTAATATCTTCTGCTAAATCCTGCCAACTCCATGCTGTTTCAGGAATATGATAATTTACGCGACTTAAAACTGAAAAATGTTCTTTTGCTAATTCAGTAGGAACAATATCTCGCATACTTCCAAAGGGAAAACCTTTAAGATAAGGGTTATTAATTTCAAAAGCTGGTTGAGTAGCAGTACAGAGAACAATACTAACGTTATAGTGAGCGCATAAATCTTTTAATACATTTAAAATTGGATCGAGTAAGAAAATAGGTAGAGTCTGAACTTCATCAAGGATAATTACGCTGTTAACAATATTGTGTAGTTTGCGACATTTACTAGTTCTTCGGGCAAATAAACTTTCAAATAGCTGTACTGTGGTAGTTACTATTAAAGGAGCATCCCAGTTTTGAGTTGCTAATCTAGCTATGGCTTGACGCGATCGCGCATCCTCTTCATTTCCTTTATCTGGTTGTATAGCACTGTGATGTTCTAATACTGCATCTTGTCCAAAAATATCACGATATACTTTAACTGTTTGTTCGATAATGCTGGTATAAGGTACAGCTACTATTACTCGATCTAAATTATATTTCACTGCATGAGAGAGGGCAAAAGCCAATCCGCTACGAGTTTTACCACCTCCTGTAGGTACAGCCAAACGAAATATACCAGGTTTTAATATTGCTGCATCCAAACAAGCTTGATAAACTTGCGATCGCACTTGATTGACTTTGGTATCTTCAGCATCGTCTATTAATTTTTGCTGCGATTTTTCTAAAGTTTGCCATAGGCGATTAATTTTGAAATCTTCTCTTTTTTTATTCGCTTCTCTAATATCTGCGGTTTCAGGCTCGAAATGTGTTTCTGTATCTAAATAATCAGCATCTACTAAACAGGAAAATAAAATCCTCAAAAGTAACTCATAGCTGTATTCATTAGTAACTAAATTAACAAGCTGTTGTTCGATTTCTGAACTATTAATATCCAGATTTAAAGATTCCGAACTAGCATTTTCTAAAATTTGTGCGTATATTTCTGATTTAATTTCGGCAAGGCGATCGTTCATATCTGCTTGCCGAGGTAAACCACCATGATGTCCATAAATCAAAAAGGCAATTGGTTGAAATTTTTCTGCTGCTAATTTTGCACCATATTTGGCATGGGGAACTTTTTGATGTGGTGCTTTTTTGCCCAATTTTGAAGCGCGATCGCATTGTTCTAAATACTTTTGAAAATCAGGATTGTATTTACCCAGATCGTGCCAAAGTCCACCATAGTATGCAAGTTTACCAGCCTTGAATTTATTAGCTAATTTTTCTGCTCGTTTAGCTACTTTTGATAAATGAGCTTTAAGTGGATGCCATTTTCCTGAATTTCTGGGTGGGGTATGTGCTGAAAATTGCATATATTATGTTAGCGCACTACGATTAGAATGAAGTTGCTTTAGGCTAAAAACTAGCAAGAACAACGGAGCTTGAACTTATAAACACAATAGTTAAAATCATTCTTATGCCCCGTCGCGACGATCTAAAAAAAATGTAGCAACAAAAATAAAATATGTCTTTTCATCAACATAACTTCTTCAGAACAAATTTCTGGTTCTTTTTAGGGAAAACTTGCTTAAACTCAATATCTATCTGGAACAATAAATTGGGAAACACTGATTGCTACATCAACAGGAATTTTTACTATTACTGATGGAGAGGGTCAATTAAAAGGAGCTAATGGTGTCTTGTCGTTCTCAGAAGTTGACCAACTTAGTTTAGACCCAAATATTCCTTTGACGGGCATAGCTGAAGTAAGCGTTACTTTTGAGATACAGTCTGTTTCTGAACCAAACTCTTCTCTAACTTTAATTAGTTTAGGTGTAATTGGTTCAATAGTTTTATTTCGGAAAAGTTTTTAAGTATAAAATTAGACTTTGAGGCGATAAATAACAAAACTATTACGTCAGGAAACCTAAATAAAACCTCTAATAATCAGAACTATTGCACCAAGAAAATATAAAATGATCTGGCTAGAGATAAAATTGTCACGCTAGAAACTAATTCTTATGCCTCGTCGCGACGATCTACAAAAAATCTTACTCCTTGGTTCAGGTCCCATTGTGATTGGACAAGCTTGTGAATTCGACTATTCGGGTACACAGGCTTGTAAAGCTTTACGGGAAGAAGGATACGAAGTAGTTTTAGTCAATTCTAATCCTGCTTCGATTATGACCGATCCAGAAATGGCAAACCGAACTTACATTGAACCTCTAACTCCAGAAATAGTAGAGAAGATCATTGCCCAAGAAAACCCCGATGCTTTGCTGCCAACTATGGGAGGGCAAACAGCCTTGAATGTAGCAGTATCCCTAGCTAAAAATGGGGTTTTAGATCGATACAACGTAGAATTGATTGGGGCAAAACTACCCGCGATCGAAAAGGCGGAAGACCGCTTATTATTTAAAGAAGCAATGGCAAAAATAGGCGTTCCCGTCTGTCCTTCAGGAATCGCTAATAATTTAGAAGAAGCCAGACAAATCGCGACAGAAATTGGCAGTTATCCTCTGATTATTCGCCCTGCTTTCACCTTGGGGGGAACTGGGGGCGGTATTGCCTATAATCAAGAAGAGTATGAATCATTGGCTCAATTTGGCATTGATGCTTCTCCTGTATCGCAAATTTTAGTGGAAAAATCCCTTTTGGGCTGGAAAGAGTACGAATTAGAAGTAATGCGCGATTTGGCAGATAATGTAGTAATTATCTGTTCGATCGAAAATATCGATCCTATGGGCATTCATACCGGAGACTCGATTACAGTTGCTCCTGCCCAAACTCTAACAGATAAAGAATATCAAAGACTGAGAGATTATTCTCAAGCTATTATCCGCGAAATTGGCGTAGAAACTGGCGGTTCTAATATTCAGTTTGCAGTTAACCCCGTCAATGGGGATGTAATCGTCATTGAGATGAACCCCCGTGTTTCTCGTTCTTCTGCCCTCGCTTCTAAGGCTACTGGTTTCCCTATTGCTAAGTTTGCAGCAAAATTAGCAGTAGGCTATACTCTCGATGAAATTCCCAACGATATTACCCAAAAAACTCCCGCCTCCTTTGAACCGACGATCGATTATGTAGTTACTAAAATTCCCCGCTTTACCTTTGAAAAATTCCCCGGTACAGAACCAATCTTAACTACTCAAATGAAGTCTGTTGGGGAAGCCATGGCAATTGGCAGGACATTTTGTGAATCTTTCCAAAAAGCCTTACGTTCCCTAGAAACAGGACGCTATGGGTTTGGTTGCGATCGCCAGGAGACTCTTCCTTCTCTCTCTCAAGTTCGGGCTAACCTGCGTACTGCCAACCCTGACAGGATTTTTAGTGTTTATCATGCCCTCAAATTAGGGATGGAACCAGAACAAATCCACGAACTCACCGCGATCGATATGTGGTTTTTAGATAAGATGCAGGAGTTACTAGAGACAGAGAAGTTCCTTAAATGTACTAGTCTAGAAAAGATCGAGGCTGAAGAGATGCGCTGGGTGAAACAGCAAGGATTCAGCGATCGCCAGATAGCTTTTGCTACGAAAACCACTGAAGACGAAGTAAGAGCTTATCGGCAAAAATTAGGCATTACTCCTGTTTACAAGCTAGTAGATACCTGTGCTGCGGAATTTGAAGCCTTTACGCCTTATTACTACTCTACCTACGAAGAAGGAGAATCAGAAATTACCCCCTCCGATCGACGCAAAGTTATGATTTTGGGTGGAGGGCCTAACCGCATCGGGCAAGGGATTGAATTTGACTACTGTTGCTGTCATGCTGCCTTTGCCCTCTCCGCAGCAGGCTTAGAAACGATTATGGTTAATTCCAATCCAGAAACAGTTTCTACCGATTACGATACCAGCGATCGCCTTTATTTTGAACCCCTCACCAAAGAAGACGTTCTCAATATCATCGAAGCAGAAAACCCCGAAGGAATTATTATTCAATTTGGCGGACAAACTCCTCTTAAGTTATCTGTTCCCCTCCAAGATTATTTAGAAAAATTAGCAGAGGCGCAGGGGAGCGGAGGTGCAGGGGAGAATATAACTGTTCATACTAAAATATGGGGTACATCTCCAGATTCTATCGATACTGCCGAAGATCGGGAAAGATTTGAACAAATATTGCGTAAATTAGACATTAAACAGCCTGCCAATGGTATTGCCAGAAGCTACAAAGAATCTCTGGCGATCGCTAATCGAGTTGGTTATCCTGTAGTCGTTCGTCCTTCTTATGTGCTAGGAGGCAGGGCAATGGAAATTGTCTATTCTGATAAAGAATTAAAACACTACATGACCTATGCAGTAGATGTAGAACCAGATCGTCCTATTCTCATCGACAAATTTTTAGAAAACGCGGTAGAAGTAGATGTAGATGCTTTAGCCGATGGTACTGGTAAGGTAGTTATTGGCGGAATTATGGAACATATCGAACAGGCAGGTATTCACTCTGGCGACTCCGCTTGTTCTATTCCCTATAATTCTCTCTCTCCCGCAGCCATAGACACTATCCGTACTTGGACAGAAAAACTTGCCGTTACGCTCCAGGTAGTAGGATTAATGAATATCCAATATGCAGTACAAGGAGAACAGGTATATATACTAGAAGCCAATCCTCGCGCTTCTCGTACCGTTCCTTATGTTTCTAAAGCAACGGGCGTACCTTTAGCCAAAATCGCCTCTTTGGTTGTCTCTGGACAAACTTTAGAATCTTTGGGTGTAGTCAGTGAAACCATACCCAAGCATATAGCAGTAAAAGAAGCCGTCTTACCTTTTAATAAGTTTCCTGGTTCCGATACTCTTTTAGGTCCGGAAATGCGCTCGACTGGAGAAGTAATGGGCATTGATACCGATTTTGGTAAGGCATTTGCTAAAGCAGAGATTGCAGCAGGAGTAGATTTAGCTTTAGAAGGGACAGTATTTATCTCCATGAACGAACGAGATAAACAAGCTGCCGTACCCGTAGTCAAAGATTTTATCGACTTGGGTTTTAAAATAGTGGCTACTTCTGGTACTCGTCAGGTATTGCAAGAAAACGGAATTAAAGATGTAGAATTAGTGTTAAAAGTCCATGAAGGTCGCCCTCATGTCATAGATTGGATTAAAAATAAGCAAATTCAACTGATTATTAATACTCCCACAGGAGAAGAATCCCAAACCGATGCCCGTCAAATTAGGCGCATGGCATTAGACTATAAATTACCAATCATTACCACCATTGCAGGGGCAAAAGCAACGGTGGCAGCAATTCGGTCTTTGCAGTTGGAAGCTTTTGCGGTTAAGGCTTTACAGGATTATATTTCTTAATCTAATTATTGTTGTTGAGACGATTATCTGTTAATCAACCCTCTTTTATCACCTTATAGTCATAAAAGAGTTGCTTTTTGTTGGAAACCAACAAGACCGCACGGCTTCACCACAACGGGCTGTCTCGCAATCGAAGTGTTGACGATCGCGCCATACATCACACCAGGATCCGTTAAGGCGATCGCAGGCATATTTAATGCTAAAGCAGTACGTATTTATATTAAGACTTATGCGCCCAAATAAATATAACAGCACTCGAAATCATAACTAGCCATCTGACCGAACAAAACTTATAAAAATTAATAATGCATTAATATCCTTGCATGATATTGAGCGCATAGTTTTATTTCCATTTAATGCCATTGCAGGATTAACTATTTTCTGTTTAGCGAGACATTTATAAAAATTGAAATCCTCTTAGGCGTGATTGGACAAATTAGTCTTAAAGCAGGAGCTCTTCAGGGTCATAGCGACGGTAACTTGTATTTTCAAAAATACACTGTTTTGGGATTATTTGCCTATTTTTTGGCCTCGCTATTATACATTTACTCCCTCAGAAATATACCAGTTTCAGTAGCTTTTCCAAGTGTTTCTATTAGCTATGTTGCTGTAGCTTATTTGGCTCACGTAATCTGGGGAGAAGCTTTTGGTTTGAAACAACTTTTAGCCCTACTACTGATTGGTTCTGGAATATATATTTTATCGCGCAATTAGTTAACCTTGCTTCAGAAGTGGATTTTGAAATAACATTACAATAAAAATTAAGATTTTTAATAAATATTAAAGAATTTTATGACTTCATCTCCAAATCAGATCGATCGACCATCAAAAGCAACCAACTGGAAAATCAAACTCTTATACGATGGGGAATGTCCCTTATGTGTGCGGGAAGTTAATTTTCTCCTCAAGCGAGATGCAGGGAGAGGCATAGTTAAATTTGTCGATATTGCCGATCTTAACTATCAGCCAGAAGAAAATGGCGGTGTTGATTTTGAGACAGCAATGGGCAGAATTCATGCGGTTTTACCCGATGGCACGGTTATTAAAAATGTCGAAGTATTTCGGCGAGTATATGAAGAATTGGGCATGGGTTGGGTGTACGCCATAACCAAATTGCCTGTACTTGGCGCGATCGCAGATTGGTTATACAATATCTGGGCAGACTGGCGATTAGCTCTTACTGGTAGACCAAATTTAGCTGAGATAATAGCAAAAAGAGAGGAGAAGTTACGATCCGAACCAGGAAGATGTAGATTAAAAACCTAAGTGTCGATCGCGCCAAGTACAGGACAAAAATTTTTGAGCTGTATCAGGAGCTTCGCGATCTCAAGTAATAATATCAACTTTCTTTTTTGCTACAGATGAATAAATTTGTTAGTTTTTTTAGCTAAGTTTTTTGGTTTTGCGACTTAAATATAGCTTCTAGAAAGTCTCTTTTAGCCAAATGCTTGGTTTTACGGCCTGTAACTCGTTCACGCCACATTTTAAAACTAGATTGTTTCATTTCTTGGCGCATTAAGGCAATTACTTGCTTTTCTGATAAACCAAATTGGGTTTCAATAGCTGCAAAAGGAGTACGATCCTCCCACGCCATTTCGATAACGCGATCGATAGTAGCACTTTCTAATTCTGGTAATTTGCTCACTTCTGAACTCCTGATTTCTCTTTAATACAAAAATTATATTTGGGCAAGACCTCAATTACATTTCCGAAAAAATAGACTGATTTGGTGAATTAACTGCCCAATCTTCGTTTTGACCACCAATAATTAGTTGCTCGATCTGTACGTATTCTTTACTTAACTGATGGAGAGAATTAATTAAAATATCGATCGCAATTAAATCGCTAGTACCGAGATCGAACCAGCAACGACCCCAAGTACCTAAATATTCAAAATTGCCCATATTATGCATTGGTGACATAAAGACATTTTCTGCCATGTCTTTATCGTATTCCATATAACTAATTTCAATGCCAGCCTCTTGTACTTGAAGATTTTCGGCATTAAACCCCCCTAGTTTTCCGAGAAAAAACCAAGAGTTAAATAACTCTTCAATATATTGTTGTTCCATACGTGAAGGAACGGTTTCAAATTCTAACCAAATCCATAAATCAAAAGGATTAAATTCACGAAACTGAATTTTCATAAACAAAAATAAGATGAAAGAATTTTATTGAATTGCCAACTTAAGAAACTTACCCGATCTCAAACAGTTAGCCTCAGAATCTCCTAAATCTCCATCGATCGTAGTATAGGCAGTATTAGAATCTACAAATACCAATCCCTCTGAGGAAGAAGGAAGAGAACGAACGATTTCTGGTTCGATAATTGTGTCTGGCTTGAGCAACTCAAGGGGAAATTGCCAAAGCACAAAGTTATCTAGACCGTCTTCCGATCCACCAGCAATTCCCCAGAGATAATTTTGCCATAAAGTAAGCTCCCTAATACCTCGCCCACCTAAATCTAAAAGTGCGACTCGATCGAATTGATAACTATTTATATCTTTGAGATGTAAGAGAATAGCCAAATTTTTACCGTCTAAAGTTACTAAAGGCGATCGCATTCCCATCCAAATACTAGATTCAGAAGAGTTACTGTTAACCGCAACAGCACCTTCAATATTAAAGTGATTGGTGGTAGAACAAGCCTCTTTATTTCCTTCGGCTGAGTTAGCAGCTTGTTCGGCACCATCGATAGCTTTAGCTACAGCTTGAATAATTTTATTGCTATTTATATTTACATCATCAAACAAGATTTGCGAATCAATTTTTGGGGTTTGAACGACTTCATCAATAGGTTGAAGACTATTATTTGAGACTTTTACTTGTAACCAACGCTGTCTCTTTTTTTTTGTTTGACATTTGCTATTACGACTGTGAGAACCAACAATAAGAACTCGATCGTTAGCTAGACTAGCAATTGCTTCAAGATCGCTAATTTCCACTTTTTCCAAACTCAATTCTCGCTGCTGTTGAGCTTGTAATTCACCTAAATTTAAGGGATAAACAAAGAGAGCATAATTAATTTCATTGTCACCTACTAAGAGACAATCTCCATCTTTATTGGGGCAAGCTATCTTAACCACTGCGGAAGGTTCGCAGAGAGGATATTCACCTAAGATTTTTGGGACTTTGCTAGCCTCTGTGGATGAGTTACAAGAGATAATAAGAAAAATAAGACTCACTATAAATAAAAGCTGATAGCCTTTCGTTTTTAGCATTTAATAAAGATTTCCTTTAAGTGAAGATGACATAGTAAGTTTGAAGACTCATTCCTGCCAGATGCTTACATCTATACTTGGATAATCCTCGAACTCGTGCAAATTTCATAATAATTTTCTGGAGTTTTAAAAATATGAGTCAAATTTACCATCTTATCACAAAAAAACTTTTGCAAAATTATAAACTAGGGTTCACAACCCAGTCATAAAAATAGATTTATTTTTTGTTTATATAAAGTTACTGATTCAATCAGTTATCAGCGATCTGGTTTCAGTTGGGGATTGAACTCCAACCGAAACTTTCAGCTTATCTGTTAACTGTTCACCGATCGAAATATTATTTTCTTCAAAAATTTATCCCAAAAATTACCTATCTTTGCTGACTATTGCTAATTTTTTCCGTATAAACACGGGCAAAAATAATTCAGTAATTGCACTGAAAATTAAGGCAATTGGCTCGGGTATTAAAACTCAAATAATTACTTAAATCCTCACAAATCAAACGTTTTTTTTTATCTATAGCAGTATTTAACTTCAGTAATTACACGGAATAATGTGACTATATATTGTCGATAAAACCTCTGACTTTTTATTTGGAATAGTATAAAATATTTTTTGTTATAAATAAAAATGTTAGGAATAGCATGAAAACTAAGCAATCGGAATTAGCTACAAACGTACCTTCCAAAACTAGCAAAAAGTCTAGAGCTAATCGTCTTATCTTGCTTATTTCTTTTTTTCTGGTTTCAATTCTGGTTGGCTATTTTATCAGGCGCAAAATCCAAATTAATGCTGCTCGACAATTAGTCAATAATTGTTCTCTAAACAACAATTGTTTTCACATTATTTCCGCTTTAGAGACACTTATTCAAGCTCAGAAAAATTTAAGGTCATTTAATTTCACCAATGCCAATCTTGAAGATGCTAATCTTGCCAAGGCTGACTTCTACCGTAGCAATTTCTCCCATGCCAACCTCTCCAATGCTAATCTCGCCGAGGCTAACCTTTATCGTGCCAACCTCTACAATGCTAATTTTGCCAATACCAATCTCAAGAATGCTAACCTTACCAATGCTAATCTCAAAAGTGCTAAAAATCTCACTCCTACTCAAATTAAATCAGCCTGTAATTGGGAAAAAGCTTTTTTCAAAGGTCGATTCGATAATGAGTATGATGAATGGATAATCGATAAACAAACTAATCAGCAATTCATCCAGCAAATCCAACAAGATTCTGATTCCGATCCCGAGGAATCTGTCAGTTGTCGTAAATGGAAGCATTGGTCACAAGATAAGTAATTTATGGTCAAAAATACCCCAAAAGTCTTAAGTTGTTCCAACTTAATTATTAGCAATTTGCAGAATTGCATCCGCAGCGCGATCGCATACCCCTACTTCTCCTAACAAAAAACGCATATTTTTGTAATCTGCCAATATTTGCTCTCTTTTAACTTTATTTTCTAATAAATCTAAAGATTCTTCGATAATTCTTTCTGCTGTGGCTTCTTCTTGTTGTAATTCTGGTACTATCTTTTTCTGGACTACTAAATTCGGTGGTGACATCAAAGGAACAGAAAATCCTAGTAAATTGCGGGCAATCCAAGCAGTAAAAGGATTGATGCGATATAGTACTACCTGAGGTACATTAAGCAAGGCAATCTCTAAGTTAACCGTACCAGATTTAGTAATGGCTAGATCGGTAGCAGCGATCGCTTCTAAGGTTTTTCCCTCTAAAATAGTTGCCGATAGATTATAAGTTGTTACAGCATCGACGATCGCCTGACGATAGATAGATAAAGAAACGGGTATTAAGTAATGAATATCGGATAATTTAGCTTGTAATTCTCTAGCTGCTTGGCAAATTACTGGTAGTAAATATTTTATTTCTTGATGACGAGATGCAGGTAGTAATGTAATTACCTTTTTTTTTGAGTTTATGCCTAGTAACTTTCTGGCTGTTTCTCTATCTAGAGATGTTGCCATTTTATCTAGTAAAGGATGACCAACCCAAGTAACATCAATATTTTTTTGCTTAAAATAGTTTGCCTCTTCTGGAAAAATAGCTAAAAGCTTAGTCACTATTTTGACAATTTTTGGCGCATTACCTAACATGGGTACTGCCCAATCTTGAGGAGCAATGTAATAAATTATAGGGATTTGAGGTAAGTATTTATGGACATAATTGCCAATAATTAAATTAGAACCCGGATAATCGATTAAAACTACAACATCAGGGGGATTGCTTTGCAAATATCGTTTAGTTTGCCGTTGAATTTTTAGAGTAGGAAGAATAAAAGGTAAAGCTTCTAAAAAACCAACTGAACCAATAGTAGTAGTATTAGCTAGTATTTTAGCTCCTGCTGCTGCCATGCGATCGCCACCCAAAGCAACAATATTCAAATCTATTTTCCTTGCTCTTGCTTGTTTTTGGAGAGCCTCAATTAGCATTGCTCCCTGTAAATCTCCAGAAACTTCTCCCGTGCTAATAAATATTTGCATAAATAATGATTTATTAAGAATAACAAATTGAAAGACTTGGCATTGCCAAGCCTTTATGAATAGACAGTTTTTTGATTTTATACACTTAAAAAACCATCTATTCTAGTTTTTTGAAATTGTCTGCCCCTTTCTTTAATCTTCCTGTAAATAAACTTAGTACAGTTCTGTCTTCTCGGATTCTAATATTAGCACTAATAGACATACCCGACTGAAGCGGAAAATTTTTACCCCGAATATCAATATATTGTTGCTCTAACTCGATTTGGGCAGGAAAGCGGAAAAATTGGTAATTTTGGTCTGGTTCTAGAGCATCTGAAGCAATAGAATGCACTTTTCCTTTAACATCGCCAAATTCGCTAAAATCAAAAGTATCTATTCTTACATCAGCAACCATACCTTTTTCCACAAAACCAATATCTTTAGCAGGAATAAAAACTTCAGCTACTACATAATTATCAGGAACAATTTTAAGGACTGGTTGTGTAGATGCTGCTTGTCCAGTAGGTGGTACATAACCAGGAAAAGCTTTTAAATCGAAAACCGTGCCATCTACAGGAGAACGAAATTCTTGATATCTCAAATTTTGTTCGGCGCGACTAATTTGACTTTTTGTTTCTGCAATACGCTTATTATTTTCAATAATAGTTTTATTTAGTTGACTATCAATTTGAGCAATACTCTTTTTATTCTCTGCAATTTTATCCCTAATATTTTTTTCCGAAAGAGATGTTGTGTTGAGCAATTCTTCTCTAGCTTGAGCTATATCTAAATTTAAGCGTTTTTGTTCTTCGAGCAAACGGTCGATCTCTGCCAACAGAGTTTTTATTTCTTGTTGCTGGCGGTCGTATTCGATAGTTCCGCTAGCTTTTTGCTCTACAATTTGCGCGTAACGGTCATTTAATTGCTGTTGCCGTGTTTTTAATTGGAATTCAGATAAAGCCCCTTCTCGAACCAGAGGTTCAATAGAATCAACAATACCGCGCTCGATTTCTAGGCTTGCCTCTGCTTGTTTTATGTACTCATCATTGCGTTGCTTAATTTCTGCTAATACGACTCTAGCAGTAGCTAATTGTTTTCTGGTATCGGCTAATTGTATTTGATTTTGATTGAGTTGTTTTTCTAGTTGTTCTACTTCTAGCCTAGCTGCTGCTGTACGGGATTTTAACTCTTGTTGAGCAGCTTGTAACCTAGAGATTTGTTCGGGACTTAGTTTTCTTTCAAGAGGCAATCCTAATTCAGCCCTAAATAGCTGATTTTCTTCAACCAATTCAGTTCTATTGCGAGATAACAAGACAACTTCTCTAGGGAGTTCTAACTTAGCAATCATTTCATCTAGATTATCGCTACTAATAGAATTGTCCATTAAAGCTTTATATAGCTTATTTTCCTGAGATAAAGATTGCAAAATTTCTTTGGCAGATTCTAGTTCTGCTTTTGAGGCGGTAGAGTCTAAACTAAATAGTAATTCACCTTTTTCAACCTTTTCCCCATCTTCTACAAAGACTTCTTTGACTACACCATTAGTTGGTACTTGTATTTCTTTGACTTTGCCTACAGGTTTAAGCTGACCACGAGTAGGAACTACTAGTTCGATTTTTGCTACTGCCGACCAGAGAACAGCAAAGGTTGTTACTCCCATAACTGCCCAAATAATCGCCCGCGACCACTTAGGAGATTGTCTTAAAATAACTGTCTGCTCGAATTTTCTCCGAGCCAAAGGAGATTTATTTTTGACAGCTAACGTAGATTTGCTGTCTGATTGTTTAGTAGAAATTAATGAACCTTCTTCTTTTGGATTGACTTGAGGAGTGGCAGGTTTAGTTTTACTCAGTATATTGGCAGGACTTGGTGGAGTTTGCGGTTCCTGAACATTGGGGTCTAAAGGTAATTTTTGATATGCTCCGGGACCTATTTGAGCATAACCACGATGAACCGATCTAATGGCATCGGTAAGTTCTTTGGCTGGGGTTCCCTTGAGAAGATATCCCATTGCCCCTGCACCTAAAGAACGAGATACATATTCTTGGCGATCGTAAGTACTCAAGACTAGAACTCGAACATCTTTGAACTTTTGACAGATGGCTCTTGTTGCACTCATTCCATCCATACCAGGCATTTCCATATCCATCAGAACAATGTCTGGTTGAAGAGTTTCTACTTTCTTAAGAGCATCTTCGCCATTGTCAGCAGTATCTACTACTTCGAGGTCCATCTCGGTTTTAATTAGAGCTTTGAGCCCTTCTCGAATCATTTTCTGATCGTCTACTACCAAGATACGAATCCGACTTTCTCGATCGTTGGAGTCGATAATAGGACTACTGTTGGTTGAATTGCCATTAGATGAGTTCATTATTTGCGATTGGTAATTTGTTAAACGAATTAAGCTCTAATATTTTGACAAAATTAAGTTATCTTTTGATTTAACTGTAGAGCTTAATTCGTCACTTCTCGATCTTTTATAACTAATATTTTATGAGTTTGGGTCTCAGTTATAATTTACCAATTACTCTAGTAACAATTGTGCGATGACGAGGACTATTAACAGTAATATTAGGATTTGAAAATCCAGCTTCTATCAAGGCTGATTTTATATCTAGAGTAAAATACTGATCTAAATAGGGTTCGGTGCTTTTGAGTAAGGTAAGAACAAATGGAGGCATTTTTTGAAATATGAGCGATCGCGGATTCATATCCATAATGGCAAAATAGCCTCCTGGACGCAATAAACGGCGGGCTTCAATTAATATTTCTTTTGCTGCGGTTTGTGGTAATTCGTGAAACATCAAACAAGCTGAAACTAGATCGAAACTAGCAGAAGGTAATCCAGTTGATTCAGCAGCAGCGTGTACCCAGTTGACTGGTTTGGCTTTTTCTCGAGCGCGATATTTAGCTACAGCTAAAAAATAGGGAGATAAATCGACTCCAGTAATCTCAGCTTGAGGATAAATTTCTTGAAGAGCAAAACTACTCATGCCCACTCCACAACCTAAATCTAAAATAGAGTCTGGCTCAATCTTTAATTGTTCTTGTAAAATTTGATGATAGCTTTGTCGTAGCTGAGAATCACCTTGTATATCTCCTTCTGACCAGATCTTAGCGTGAACTGCATAAGCAGCCGATTCTACTTCCCAAGCAGCTTTCCAACTAAGATTGCCTGTTTCGTAAGCATGGAAAGAAGTTAGATAATAATCTGGATATTGGAGTTGCCGATTTTCCACCGCAGCTATTTCTCGTTCCCAGTTGCGATCGCCCAGTTTTTTAACGTTTTCTCGCCAAGGTACGCCAATAGATTCTGCCCTTTTAATCATCATATTCCGCGCTCTTGTTTTAGCAAACTTTGCTAAGGGTTCGATCGCCAGAATCGTGTTAACTAAACGAGAGGCTAAACCTATTTTTGGATTAATCTGAGTAATAGTCATAAAAGAAGATACGTTAACTATGATTAAATTATCGGTTAGGAAAACTATCTGAATTTAATCAATATAAGGTATTGAAGCAGTTATGATTTCTTATCTCAGTTTAATTTTGATTATTTTAAAATTTTCTTATTTTGTTGTTAACTTTCAGACTATATATTTTTTAAGAGATAAGTTTATATGGGAATCCCTCGCTTTAGCGATGGGAGGTTCAATCCATAAGTCAGACGGTGAGCTATAACTTCTCCCAGAGGGAGATTTTTTTTGAGGATTGTATTCAACTTAATGTCGGGCTTTCCTCCCTAATCTTCTACAAGTTAGGTTCGGGCGGTCAACAGCGTGAATGCAATTCACGCTTACGCCCTCAGAAAGCCGACTAAGAAAAAACATCGCGGTAGCGATACCTCATTGTTATAACTAGTTGGTGTCGCACGAAGAAACCAAAGCTAAATATCTTCCGAGATATTTAGAATTGAGGTGGAGTGCAGATACAATCCCTAACTGAGCGCGACCAATAGGGAGCAAGTTAGGGTAGTTGAATAGTAACCAAACGCCGTTAAAGGTTATTTTCCTAAAGTAAGTTCTTCTTTTTTGCCTAAAAGCCCTTGAGGTCGCCAGATCATTAATACCATTAAAATTAAACCAATGACCATAATTCTAAATGGTCCTAACTGAGTACTATTTAATAATCCTAATTGAGGTAAATACTCACGAGTAAGAGCATCATAAGCCCAGAAAATAATCGCCCCTAAAACTGCGCCTGCATTGTTACCAGCCCCTCCTAAAACTACCATAGTCCAGGCATTAAAAGTGACTAAAGGCTCAAAATTACTCGGATATACCGTAGTTAATTGCCAAGCATAGAAAGCTCCTGCTACTCCTGCGATCGCTCCACCCAACATAAAGGCTTGTAATTTATACCAAAATACATTTTTACCTAATGCCCTGGGAATTTCTTCGTCTTCCCGAATTGCTTTGAGTACCCTACCCCAAGGAGACTTAACTAGTACCTGCAATCCCCAATAAACCAACGCTAAAATCAGCAACACTAGCAACATCAAACCAGCTTTGTAATTGTAATTGGAAAGGGCAAGACAGCCATTAATATATACTGTCAAAATTAAAGCCAGTCCGATTATTCCCCAAATAATTAAACCGATTAGCTTAGTTGGTCGATAGCTTTTTCCTTGAACTTTTTTCCCTTCTCTCCACTGATTGCGTAATCCCCGCCAGAGTTGCCAAGTAGCGAAAATGGCTAAAAACGTAATTAGCCCAATCAGGATAATCTTGCCCATCAGATTAGGTTCAAATCTCGCCAAAGGGAGAGGATAGCGTTGTATTCCAAAAGCCCCTCTCGTCAACCATTCTTCATTGAGAGCAATTAAGCGTAATAATTCGGAAACACCAATAGTAACAATAGCTAAATAATCTTCTCTTAATCTCAGGGTAGAAATACCGATTAGTAAACCTAACAAAGATGCGATCGCTGCACCAATAACAACAGCCAAAATTAAAGGCACGCCTTTAGCACTTAATAACACTGTGGCATATGCTCCCACCGTCATAAAAGCTACGTGACCAAAATTAATTAAACCAGTAAAACCCCACTGTAAATTTAAACCTAAAGCAAATAAGGCAAATAAACTCGTTGAAATCGTAATAAAAACAAGATAACCAACCATCTAATCTCTAGTGTCGCTAAACTGCAAAGACAACAATCTTCTAGCAGCCGATTTTACCTTAGCGAAGCCAAAAGTAGGTATCAGATATTACTGGGCTTTTTGCCCAAGTTCGATGAATCTCGGTTAACCTGCATTATTCATGAGCCAAAAAACAAGGCTCAGAAAAGCAGAAAGGGCGCATCCAGATTTTTCTTCTCTTTAAATGAAATAATTAGTTTTCGATCGATCTTTTTATAAAAGCATTATATAATACAGCATTACTGTAATAATTTCTGCTATAAAAAGTTAACTTTTTAGGGGGTTAGGGGGAAGCTAAGTCCCGCTCCTTATCGCGGAGCAATAGGAGTCGGGATACAGATATTCCCCCGCACTAATTATAACGGCGGGAAGTCCCGCTTAATCAGACCCTGGTTGTGCTGCCCAATTGAATAACGCGCGTTTTCAAGCCCCCTCCCGGCGATGCCGTTATAATTAGTATTTACCATTGCATTGAGGATTCTATTTCATGGATGCTTATGGCATTTACACACTGGCAAATGATACCGTATACGAGCAACTTATAGCCTTGCTCAATAGTATTGAAGCAAATGTAAGCCCAGACATTCCCGTTTGCATCATTCCTTATAACGATCGCCTTGACAAGGTTAAGCAAGAGCTAAAAAATAGACCAAACGTTACTCTGTTTGACAACTGGGATTCTATTCAAAGATGGGAAGAATTTGCCCATCAGGTTTGGGCAGCCCATCCTAGAGCTAGAAAAAGCCGTTTATCTCGTCCTAATTGGTATAAAGGACATTTACAAAGAAAATTTGTCGCTTTTGATGGTATTTTCGAGCAATTTGTTTTCTATGAAGCCGACAATCTGGCTATGAAACCAGTAGATGATGTTTGGGAAAAACTCAAAGATTACGACTTCGTTTTTGATGATTGGGAACACAAAAAACCAACTCCTGTTGCTGCTTTAAATATTCCACTAATTGAAGCATCAACTTCTTATCGAGAAGCCGATATTCGTCCCAAAATTCACGATGCTAGTTTTTTTGCTTCTAAACAAGGCTTTTTTAACCAGCAAGAATTATTAGAAATGACAGATAAGTTAATCGAACAGAGAGAAGTTGAATGGATTAATCAACATGGTTGGTGGGATGATGTTTTTTTATTTAACTATATGACTTTTCGCTGCGATCGACCTTTGTATAATTTTACTCTAAGCCCCGATAGTAAAGATAGAACGGGTAACTGCGCGGATGCCGATCCCTTTGTAAATATTGACAATGTCCTCTATAACGAGCAGGGGTTAAAACCAATTCATCGTATTCATTATATGAACTATTCGTCTGCTGATTTTACTCGTTTATGCCAAGGAGAAGATGTAGATATTCGTTATAAAGAAGAATTTTTATACTATCGTTTTCTTAAAGAACCAGAGAAAAAACCAAAAGTTCTCAAATCACCGAGTCAACTAACAAAAATCAAGAGAAAGTGGCAAAAAATAACCAGAAAAATCCAGTTAACTATCTCATAAAGATATCTTCTTCTACTAACCACAAGGATTTACGAAAACTCAACTTAGCACTCTCTAGAACAGGTTGAAAAAATAAAAAAGAAGGAAATCTGGTATTATGGGGTTCTGAACAAATTGCTCAGGAACGCCAAAAAACTGAACAGGAACGTCAACGAGCGCAAAGTGCTGAACAAGAGGTAGCTAAGTTGAGAGAAATGTTAGGAAAAGCTGGTATTTCTGAGGAGGAAAATGTGAATTAAGAGTTAGATGTGTTGTTATATTATATTACCTTTTCCTTAAAGAACCAGAAAAAAAATCCAAATAGTTGAAACCACCAACAGCGAACGCTAAAATCAATAGAAAATTCCAAAAATTATAAAGAATATTTAGATTGGGTATGAATATCTAATAGTTTAATTGGATCATAACTTCTGATAATTTTTTTAAAATGTAGGATTGCTGTTCTGGAGCAAATAACTTATCGAATTTTCGTCCGTTTCTATTGCTAATAGGCTCTCCTAGTGACATTTTCCAAGGCTCATTTTCTAAAACTATATCTTTGGTTGTTGTTAAATATTTTTCTAGCATGATTTCCTCAAAGGAAATATTAATGAAGTCACAAATTCTGCCGATAACTAAGCGAGGATTCTGTACTAACTGCTGGTTGACTGACAAAACTTTTATGGCCTTTATGTAATCTGCCTTTCAAAGATTCTAAGTTGACTTTGCCAAAACTTACTTCTGACAGGGGATAGAGTAACTTATCAATTGAGCTAATTAAGACCTGCGATCACGCTTTGCGTGCCAGCGAAGCTGCTCGCCTAAAAAAGAGTAAATTGTAAAAACCTTACAGAACAAGGGTTTTAGGACTTTTGTCAGTCAATCAGGGTACGGGACAGAAAAAGAATATAAATAATCTTCAAGAACTGGTTAAAAGTTTAAGCTTAGAACAAAATAAGGTTTTTAGATGTTATTTAGCACAATCAGAAGATGCCAAAGATTTTTGCAATGTTATTGTACAACTACCTAGAAGAGGAGAAATTACACTATCAAATGATTCAAAATTGTCGCGCGATCGCGTGTGCCGAATATTCTTTAGAAATTCAAGTCAAGCGATACAGTTAACTGTATTGTCAAGTTTTACATGGAACTCACAAAGATTGATTACCAAAGTTCCGATATCTTAAGTATTGGATAGAATCGAGGAAATAGCCCAAAACCCCAGAGCCAAAGTCAGGAATCTCGTAGAGAAGCGACCCCATCCGTAAATGGAGGGGCTTGTCAATCTAGTACCTGACCAGTCTAAGTTCTTGGGACAAGAACTACCTTTAACCGAAGAGTTAATGTTCGTACCCTAGAATGCTTGCCAGTTCTAGGCTCTACAACTAAAAAGTTAACAGGCTTATCGGGATTAAAGAGCGTGCTTTTTAGAAAGTACCGAGGTTAAAGCTTGACGAGGCAAACATTACACATTTTGTAGAAGAGACAAAACTATGTCTAATCACGTATTTGTACTAGATACCAACAAAACACCTTTAAATCCTTGTACTCCAGGGATGGCTCGTAGTTTGCTTAAAGCAGGTAAAGCTGCGGTATTTAGACAATATCCGTTCACAATTATTCTCAAAAAAGCGGTGCGACCGCCTTTGAGGTTTCCTCAAAGGACGCAAGCGCACCAAGAAGCAGTTGAAACAAAGCAGGTTAAGCAATGTCAACTTAAATTAGATCCAGGTTCTCAAACTACTGGGATAGCAATATTACAAGATAAAAAACTTATCTGGGGAGCAGAACTTACTCACAGAGGGCAACAAATTAAAGATAGCTTAGAGTCTCGTCGTTCCCTCAGAAGAGGACGTAGAGCCAGAAAAACTAGATACAGACAACCTAGATTTCTCAATAGAAGCAGAGAAAAAGGATGGTTAGCACCGTCTTTAGAACATCGAGTTTTAACTACCATGACTTGGGTGAAGCGACTAATTAAGCTCTGTCTCATTGGGTCAATAGCTATGGAACTAGTCAAGTTTGATTGCCAAAAAATGCAAAATCCAGAAATATCTGGAAAAGAGTATCAGCAAGGTACGTTATATCAATACGAAGTTCGAGAATATTTGCTTGAGAAATGGAACAGAACTTGTGCTTATTGTGGGGCCAAAGATGTTCCTTTAGAAGTCGAGCATATAGTTCCCAAAAGTCGTGGTGGTTCATCAAGGGTCAGTAATTTAGCCTTGGCTTGTGTACCTTGTAACAGAGCTAAATCTAACTTAGATATTAGGGAGTTTTTAGCTGATAAACCATCAGTATTAAAACGAATATTGGCTCATGCCTTAGCACCGCTAAAAGATGCTGCTGCTGTAAATTCTACTCGCTGGAAACTATTTAATAGTCTTAAAGAAACTGGCTTACCCGTAACTACTGGTACGGGAGCACAAACTAAATTCAATCCCCGCATTTCTCACAAACTTGGCGATCGCAGTCTCTGAAAGCTTTGTGTAGTAAGCGTTTGACCCGGCTTTAATCGGATAGAAAAAAACTACACACTGTTGAAACCCTTATTCTGCTTGAATTTGACTCCTTCAAGGGTTATAGCCTCTCAAAATATCTTGGTGAGAAATGCGGGAGTCGCGAGCGAAGATGACGTTAATATTGGTGCCAATGCAGTAGTTTTAGTAGATATTCCTGCCGGTCAAACAGCAGTGGGCATTCCTGCCAAAGTTATAGCTTCTTAAGCTTCTTCATTTCAGCAATTCTATGAGAAAGCAAATCGATCGATCTGAGTATAGAAATAGGTCGTTTTTTTGCCAACTTATTTAACACTTTATATTAGCGACCTAGCAACCGCAATGCTAAAAATGGCAAAATCGCCTGAATTACGTCAAGCAATGGGTAAAGCTGGTCGTCAGCGCATCCTCGACCGCTTTGACTGGGAAGTAAAAGTAGACACCATGTTAGAAATTTACCAAGAAGCGATCGACAGATATGCAAAGAAACCAACCGTTCGGATTCTCGATCGTGTGAGCGATCGATACCCAGTATAAATACTTGATTTTTGAGTTTGTCTGGCTTGACTGAATATTATTCTTTAAATTATGGGCAAGATAAGATTATCGATTAGTGTTTCCTCTGAGTAAGGAAACATCAGATTATTACTAATGATACAGCAAGATAAGCTTTTGAGTATTTGTATTCCTGCTTACAATCGACCTATTTGGTTTGAGAGAACATTGCGATCGATAGTTGCAAATATTAATGAGAATAAACAGTATGTAGAAGTTGTTATTTCTGATGATTCTGATTCTGATGAATGTAGCACAATCGTCGGCGAAATCTTAACACCTCTAAATATTAGTTATCAATACGTACATAACCAGCTAAGACTAGGAATGGCTGCAAATTGGAATCATTCGATTCAGTTAGCGTCAGGTAAATATATTTTAGTGCTTCATGATGATGATTTCTTATTAAAAGATGCAGTAGAAAAAATTATTAAAGTAATTAAAAATAACCAAAAAGAATATCCTGTAATGCTGTTCGGTGTTCATGTAGTAAATGAACAAGAGAAAGTCAAAAAAAAACAACTATTTAAACGTAAATTATATCTACCTCCAGAAAAAGCTTTGGTAAAAGTATTATCTAATTCTTCTTTTATTCGATTTCCAAGTATAGTTATTCGTAGAGATATTTTTAAACAAATCGGTTATTTCGATCCTGAAATAGGAGAAATAGCTGATTTAGATATGTGGATTAGAATTTTAATTAAGCATGGTTTATTGTGTTTGCCTAATGCTATTAGTGCTTATACAATCCATACTAATGCTTTAACTACCGAAATGTTTAATAAAAAAACGATTAATATGTTACTAAGTTTGTTTAGTCGTGTAGAAAAGCTGAATATCCTAGATTCTAAACAAGTTGAAAAATGCAAATCTGATTTTATTCATCAATTTATTCTGGCTGGAACTTATCGGCAAATTAAGCGCGGTAATTTTAGAGATGCGTTAGATATTATGGAACTATTTAAACAAACTTGTCTTGATAAATTGCCAATATCTATAAAATGGTTTTGGCTACGATTATTGTTTAGATTAGCTTTAGCTTGAGGAAATTTGTGATAAAAACTCTTTGACTGCAATACGTGGATTAGAAGCAGTTACGTAAGATGCTAAAAGATTAACATCTAATTCTGGCAAAATAACACTTTTGTTTTGTGGCTGATACTCACCTTTTTGATTTAGATAATAGATGGTAAGGCAGTCATTTTGCCAAAACCAAATTTCTTTAATTCCCAGTCTTTTATAAACTTCTAAATTATCAACACCACCACTAGAAACAATAACTTCTATAGCAAGATCGGGAAATTCTTTTTCTGTACCAATACAATAACATTCATCTGGCTCTTTCCCAGATTTTTTATTTTGTTTGCGAAATGTAGTCGAACCATAACCCCAGTAATCAATCTCAGCTTGATTTAGATATGCTTCTAATAGTCTGGCAATATTTTTTTTGCTGAATTCATGACTACGACTAGGAGACATAATTTCTAATGTTCCATCTAGATAAGTAATTCGATAGCGTAAACTATCTCGAAGATAATTTAATAACAGTTCGTAATCTTTCCAACTGACTCCAGTAATAATTGATTTTTGTTCTGAATCTTCAAGATCGAGATTAATTGGTTCAAATCCTTCTAAGAGAATTGATGTCATAATTTGCCAGCTTGTGAAATAGTATTATTTTACTACCACAATTTCAACTGTGAGATCTAAACTCAGGAATTATCAGATCTTTTAGATAAAATGATAATAACTTTCTCCAAGTCTTCAATTAACGGTACTAAATTTCCTTACTCTGAGACTTTGTTGGAACGAAAATGTGAAGAATTGGGGATTGAGGTAATACGCAAAAATCCCTGGAAAACTTCGCAATTTTGTCGGCACTGTTTCAAATGGGACAGGCGAAATCGTAGAGGAGATCGATTTTTGTGCGTTAATTGTCTTCATGGTGTCGAACACGCCGATTTCAATGCCTCCAAGAATTTGGAACTTCTAGGATTGCTGGGATTTTATGGTATCCATGACCTACAAAATTCATGCAAGTCAAAGTTTTGAGTAACCATCACTATGTTTTTCCCAAAATTCTCTCAATTTTCTTCTGCTGATAATCCGCATTCAAATTTTCGTATCAGTATTGCGTTTGTCTCAAAATTTGATTATATAGCTTTATATCTCTTTCTCTCTCATTACTTTTGGTATTTACCAAGTTTTACCTAGTTTACCGATAAATCCATCACAAGTACCTCTGATACAAGCCCAAACTTTTAACACAGTATTATTTCTTTCATATAAGATAATTTTTCCCAGCATTATTATCAAAAAATATAATCTACGGGATATAGATCTATGTAAAAGATTATTTTTAAGAGCAAGGCGAGTTTCTAAAAATGTATAATTTCTACAAATATAAAAATACCTAAGCGGTGAATATTGATATATCGTAATTTTTTGGGGTTTAAATATGGTTTTTATTTGATAAGAATTTCCAAAACGATGTGGAAATAGTATATCTTTAACCAAGAACACTTCATAGTTCTGTTTTCTAAACTGCATACAATAATCCCAGTCAACAGCATCTATGAATAACTCTTCTTTTGGTGGAGGAACTTTTTTAGCAGCTTTTAAATTAATTAAAGAACCAGAAGTAATTACTGCATCACAAGAATAATATTCATTCTTGTCTGTATGATTTTTGACTTCAGTAAATTTATATCGATTAAACTCAATACCATGCCATGTTTGTCCTGTTGTTATATCTACAGGTAAAGGAGCGATAATACCAATATTGTGACCTTTGTTAGTTAAATTATTATAGTATTGAATTAGTTGGTTAAGGTTATCAGGTAAGGGCTTACTATCTTGATCAAAAGCCCAAAGAAAATCATAATTATTTTCTATTGCCCATTTAATTGCAATGTTTAACCCACCTGAAATACCAATATTATCTGGTTGATGATTAATTATAATTTTTGGATGGACATCATACTTGATTAATTGTTTGGGGGAGTTATCTACAATAAATATTGTAGCAACAGATAATAATTGTTTTTGGATACAATTAATGCAAGTTTTAACACTATCTTTATCTTGATAAGCAGTAATATAAGCAGCAATATTATAAGACATTAATATTAATCAAAGAATATATTGATTTAGTATTTGATTCCATCGAACAGCTTGCAAATTTATATCGTATTTTATTGCTTGCTTTCGTGCTTTTTCAGGACAAAAATGAAGATTGTCATTCATTACTTGAATCATTTGATTAACTATATCGGTTATATTCCAAGAATTTACAACATAGCCTAGATTATCTTGAATAATTTCTTTAGTACCTCCACAATCAAATGATACAATTGGCTTTTGTAAATATAGTGCTTCTATTGAAACTGCTGATAATGATTCTTTAGTAGAGGTTACAACAAGACCATTAGCGGCATACAAATGATTGTAGTATTCTTCAGAACTTAGAATACCAGTCCATGTTATTCGATCTGCTATACCAAGATGTTTAGCGTATTGTTTAGCAAAGAAATCCAAACCACTTGAAGGGTTATTTCCAATCCACATAAAATGAATATTTTGTTTTTGTTTTTTTAATAAATTAGCTGCAATTTCTACAAATAGTAACGGGTTTTTATTGGTATCTGTACTACCTGAATTAGCCCACAAAAAAGTTTTTTCTTTAATTCCTAAATTATTTCTAATCTTTTGTGAAAGTTGACTACTGGGAATAATTTTACTGGTATTAATACTAGAAAAACAAATTTCGAGGTTTCTATCTCTTCCTAAGATTCTAAGCATATTTGCAGCAGTATTAGAACAAGCAATAATCAATTTAGGATAATTGATTATTCTCTCTACATCTCGATCGCTTAAATGCACTAGCATTTGCTCAAGTTCGTGAGAATGCACTATACAAGGAATATTATGCAAACAAGCATATTCTAAAGCCTCAGGAATGACAAGGGTGTTGATATACCAATAGTCAGGCTCTAATAAATTATGTATGTGCTGTAAGAAACAATGAAAAAGATATTGTTTTATATTACTATGAAAAGCAATAAAATTTTTTTTCTTCAGAAGGCTCAACCCTACTTGATTGATTAAAAAAGATAATTTCTTTAAATAAGATTCAAAACTATAAGTAGGTATATCAATATCATTGAATAATCTGTCTAGTAAAACCCCATTTAATTTAGATACTAAACCTACTGCCTTAAAATCTTGTTTATTCAAATTAGACAGTAAATTATATAGAACTATCTCAGAACCAGTTTGTCTTGCTGTAGGTGTAATAAATAAAATTTTTATCATACATATTTATTTTTTAAGTTAGATAATTTATAACGGATAGATAAAGGAAGAAATCGTAATAAAGTGATAAATATTATGGGAATTAAAATTTTCCATACGTATTTATAAAAATATAATAATACTCCTAACAGTGCATAATCTTCCCAATCTTGAACTAAGATTATTTTCCAATTCAGTATAGATTGCGGAGTAAAAATTAATTTAATAACTGACAGCGGATTTCCATCGTTTAACATCCATCTGTTGGGAGCTACTTTTTTAACTTGATTATCAATATTAAAAACTTTATTTCTGGAATCTATAAAGATTTTACATCCTGCTTTTCTCGCTCGAATAAAAAATATAATATCTCCTCCATAGTGTGGAAAAGTATTCGCATCAGGATATCCAATTATTTCAATTACTGCTACAGGAATACAAACTAAGTTACCACTTAGTACATCACATTTATTAATTTCATTTTCTGGAAAATTAATAAATTGATAACCTTTCCAGTTTTTAAAACTTCCTCCAAAAGAAATTGTTTCGGGACTATTTAGTTCATATACTTGACAGCCAATGATACTGTTCTTATTATTGAAACTAAAGTTCACTAAATCTCGTATAGCGCGATCACTTACTAAGCAATCATCATTTAACCAAATAAAATATTCTGCACCTTGCTCGTAAGCATATTCCATTCCTTTTTTAATTGCGCCTGTCCACCACAAGTTACCATCACCAAGAAGAACAGTTACATTGGGATATAAAGAATGAATTGCTTTTGTAGTACCATCGGTAGAACCATCATTTACTACAACAACATGATATTTTTGTAAGTCCCCACTTTTATCTAGATGTTCTAAACATTTAAGAGTAATGTCTTTGCGGTTATGAACTGGAATAATAATATAAACTGGTTCTTTAGCAGCTAAGGTCATATAAATAGAGTAACCTGGGACTTACTTATGTTATTAGTACCCAAATTACTTAGGAGATCGATCGCTACCACAATAATTAATCTTTATCAATCATTTAGCCATTTGATATTATGGCTCTTCTAGAGTAGCTATGATAATTTAATACAAAATAAGCCCTAAAGACCTTGTTGAATAAGGCTTTTGGCAATACAAAAATCCAATTTTAATAAAAAATGCTTTTTGTATTGTTGAATTTCTTTCTATTCAAAGGGTTCAGGTAATTTAAACTATCCTTTTACTATAACCAGTCTAGAAGAGCCGATATTATTTATTCTGAGGTCAAAAAAAATATAGGAGAGATACAGAAAAAATCGCCAAGTTTTTGAATTTGTGTAGCGGTAATTTCTTGTTTTTTTTCTAAAACTTTATTGACTGTAGATTCATTACCAAAAATTGGAATAAGGTTGTGAGGTTTTAGATTTCCTTCCTTCATTAAGGCTTTAATAAGTTCAATTCCTCTAAGAATTGGCATTGGTTCGTGTTCTTGTTCATAATCATAAACAAGAATTCCTAGTACTTTAATATAGTCTTTATCATCTTGAGTAATGTTTTTTTTGTCTAGAATTGAATCAATTCTTGATTGAGTAGCAATAAGTTCCACTTCATTATTAATTGGACGAGGAGGAAATGTATTGGTTAGTTGAAGATAATAATTGCTAGGAGTTTTTAAACCAGTCGTCATTTTTCCATTTCTCTTTATCATATTCTGCGTGAGTGAAGACGTAACGAGTAAACACTATTTGAGACTCGTAATCTATAAATGTAATTAGTCGATATTTATTTCCTCCTATGTTAAAAACAGTGAAGCTACCTACAATATCCGCAGAAGGATAAACTTGATGTACATCAGCTAAATTATGCCATTTAGCATTTATAGTACGCTGATACCATAATAATAGACTAGTTTTGGCATCACTATGTTTTTCCCAAAACTCTCTTAGTTTTCTTCGGCTGATAACCCGCATTAAATCTTTGTATCAGTATCCCATTTATTTCAAGATTTGATTATAAAGCCCGATGTATCTTTTTGCTTGTAACTCGATGTAAGAAATACATTTTTTTGTTCGTAGCTCGATCGAGATATTTTTTTTGCTTGGCTGCGATCGGCTCTATACATTTATCTTAAATATTAAGAAAATCATCGACATCTATTTTGGCTTGTCTCAAGATTGCTCTTAATGTTCCTTCTTTAATTTCACGATGATGGGGAATTGTCGTTTTCAAATTGTTGGTTCGATCGATCCATATTTCATGATCTCCTTTTGCAGAACGATAAAACTCAAAACCAAGTTTACTTATTTTCCTAGTTACTTCTCGGTAAGAAAATCCAGCTAATCTGCCCATTAGACTTCTAAGATAAGAGGATATTCAAAATTATGGGGTATGGTTTTTAACTCAAAATTTTTGTTTTCTTGTTCCAATTCCAGCAAAATACGCGCCACATCCTCAGCAATTTCTATGACTTTCTCCAACGTTTCTCCTTCAGCAACTAATCCTTGTAATTCATCGCTAGTTGCCACAAAATACTCTTGTCCTCGATCTTCAAATTTTTCAATTTTAAGTTTAATTAAAGTTTTCATTGATAAAATCTTTAGATTTAACTGTTGGTAAATTACTCATAAAAAAATGCGGACTGGCTTGATAATTAAATTTTCTTCTGGTATTGATTCTCCATCTTCTATAAGGCTTTCTAAATATAATTCTATAGCTTCTGTAATATTGGCTAATGCTTCTTCAAAATTATCTCCTTGACTATGGCATCCTTTCAACGTAGGACAAAAGGCATGATAGCCACCATCTGGTTCTAATTCAAAAATCACTGTGTAATTGTGTATCGTATTGACTGTTTCGTTCATACTTAAGTCTGCTGATTACACTCTTCATTGTCAGAAAGATATTTTTCTGCTTGTAGCTCGATCGAGATAATTTTTTTGTCTAGCTGCTGACTACAATCCTTATCGTATAAAGTCCGATCGTTCATAATTGCTTATTTGTTATTCGCTCTTTAAACATTCACCCTAATTATATTGAGTTCCGCTTTTGCTTTAATAGTTCGAGAACCACTATAGACTTACCATAATCGCTGTATGGGATAACTATCAAAGATAGAGTCAACACTTAATATTGGTACTTTTTCGGCGATCGCTTGAGCTATTAAAATTCGATCGAATGGATCTTTGTGGTGCTTTGGCAATCCATCTAACGTCCAAATATGGAAAAGCTCTATTGGAAGAATTTTAAGCCTATTGACTTGTTTTTGACTATAGATTAAATCTGGAAGTGGTAGATCGAGCTTTAACTTACCTAATTGAATTTTAATTTGCATTTCCCAGATACTAGCCACTCACGGTTCGCTCATTTTTTGTGGAGTTAGAAAAATTCGCTATTATTGAGTAATTATGCTTGCAAATTAAGGAAAAGATAAAAGCATATTACTCAACAGTGACACTGACTCGGTTAATTTCTTTGAACGCAGATAGCAGTTGTTCAGCAGTAGGTCTATGAGTGAGGCGTTTGGGATTACCTGCGTAAAGCCCCGATAGCTTCCGTTTCTTGTCGGCTAAATGACGACGCACTTGAAATTCCAGTAAGGTTAAGACCCGCAAGGCGATCGAGAGCAAACGAATTAGTCCTTTGATGTGGTCTTCGCGCTGCACATAAATGGGAGTTAAAGACAGGGGGAATCCTTTAAATCTTCCAAATCCTCTCTCCATCAAGTATTCATCACGATACGCCACCACAGCATTAGCTAGTGAGAGACTTTTCTCTGGGTGATTGCTAACATAAACACGCCAGCCAAACATGGCGATTTTCTTGTCGATTAACTCGGTATTGGGAGAGAATTTTAGTTCGCAGCGAGATTCCTTAACGATTTTGGTCGGGCGCTCGCGGTATCCTCTTTTTAAACGAGGTTCAGTAATCACTTGATAATCTAAGTTGAACAATCCTTGGACTCGATACTCAAGGAGAATCGCTTCAACAGCTTCGTGCCAATCAGCGATACTCTTCAGCTTTTTTTTCCCACGACAAGGTTTACCCAACTCTGACAAGGCTGCTTCAGCTTTTGAGAGGCGAGTCCTTAAAGATTTTTCTGCTGAGACTGCGCTTTTAAGACTTCGCACCACGAACATTCGTTCACTCCAACTGCACTCTTCTTCATCAACCGAAGCTTTACAGGTTCGTGAACATTCATAGCCAACAGCTATCTTTTCGGTTTTTCCGTTGGCGTAGTCATACTCGATCGTTGTTAATTCTTGAGTTTTGTTCCAGACTGGTTCAAGTAAGGATTCGAGTTGCTCGCTATTTAGTTGTGTCGCACTTAAAGGACATAGATAATAATCTGGCTGGGATATACAAGGGATCGTCGGCACAATTACCAGCTACAACTTCAGTTGCAATAGGCATCCCCAAAGGATCTAAAGTTGAAAGCATTATTTTGACTTGAGCTAAGTCGGGACGATAGTCTTTAGAGTGACCCCACTGAAAAAGTCCATCTTCCGTAATACTACAGTACCCACTTGCCGTTGTAGTATCGAGACGGATCTTTTCTTTTTGTAGATCGTAGACTCGTATTAGAGAAGCTCCTAAATCTGTTTCAAATTGCTCCCATCTTTCATCATCACTTAAATAACGCAAAACGGCTTCGAGGCGATCATCAGTAAAATCTAAAGGTGAGAAGGACTGTTTTGTACAAATCTTCAAAGTTTTCAATCGTTTTTCTACCCAATCTTGCACATAACTTAAACGATGGTCAGCCTGAGACAGTATATAACTTAACCATACTACTACACACCATCCCAGTGAAAGACCTTTCCAGTTTCCGTGTGTCGGAAAATGCTTATCGAGTAACTCTTGTACTCCCATCCTCTCTAACTGGGCCAGCAGTAGAGGAATATCGTCAACTCGTTCTGTCGTTAAAGCTAGGGGGTTATTCATAAACTCCAGTCTAACCGACTCCCTAGCTTATGCGAGCGCTCAATTTCTCTAACTCCAGAAAAAATGAGCGAACCGTGAGTAGCCATACTCAACCATAATTCATTTTGATAATTATGTATCAATTCTTCTGCTGTCTGAGATAACTTTTTCGAGCCTTGGGCAAACCAAATCAAAACATGAGTATCTAAGAGTAATTTCATTCCTCTACTGTTTTAAACTCTAGAGGCTCATTAAAGTCTTCGCTTATCCAAATTTTGCCCTTTTGCAGTCCAGCGACACGTTTTTGAGAACATTCACTGTGATTCAATTGATTTTCAAGATATTTGTTGGCAATAAATTCTACAAAATCTAAAATCTGTTGTTTTTGTTCTAATGGTAAATCTTCCAATTTTGCCAGTATTGCTTCAGTAATTGAAACTGTTTGAGAAGTCATCTATGTTAATCGGCTTATAGCTATTTATTTTGATTATAAAGCGATCGCCTATCTTTAGATTCAAGTGCGATCGCCAGTAAAATTAAATAATTACGAATCAGCTACGCCCAATTCGTCCAAACGAGCAAGGATTTCTTGACTATGAATAGCGGGTCGAACTCCTAAAAAAGTCTCCCGTAAAATTCCTTGAGGATCGACTAGATAAGTATGACGCAAAGACATACTCCCCAACCACGAACCATAAGCCTTACTGACGCTACCATCTACATCCGCTAAGAGAGGAAACTTTAGCCCTTCCGAGTCACAAAATTCTCGATGAGAATCCACATCATCTACGCTTATTCCTAAAATTTGCACATTTCTGGCTATGTATTTTGGTAAATCTTGTTGAAAACGACGAGCTTCTAGGGTACACCCAGGAGTAAAATCTTGAGGGTAGAAATAAACAACTACCCACTGACCCCGATAATCGGATAAGGCTATTTCTCCGTCCCCTGTATTAGTCGGTAGGACGAATTCTGGGGCGGGTTCGCCAATAGGCGGTTGTTTTCCACCTAAAGCTAAAGCCGAGGGCATAAAATTGCCCAAACTAAGCACAATCACACAAATAGCTAACAGAGTCCTGGTAAATGTACGACGATTCATAAGCCCAAACATATAAATTACTTAACACAAGTTAACATCTGTTGTTATAGTTTTGTTGACATCATTATCGTTGATTAGATAAATGGTTATGAGTGCAATTAAAGAAACAATCGCTCCTCACGGCGGTCAATTAATCAATCGGATTGCTACAGCAGCAGAGAAAGCCGAATTCATGGCTCAAGCGGACTCTTTGCCCAGAGTAACACTCGATCGACGAGCTACTTCCGATCTAGTGATGATTGCCATTGGTGGATTTAGTCCCCTCCAAGGCTTTATGGAGCAAAAAGACTATGAAAATGTAGTCGATAATATGCGTCTAGTCAATGGAATTCCTTGGTCTGTCCCAGTCACTCTTTCCGTTAGTGAAGAAGTAGCTGACCCACTCAAAGAAGGAAGTTGGGTTCGTTTAGATGACCCCAATGGTAAGTTTATTGGCATACTAGAATTAACTCAGAAGTATCACTATAGCAAAGCTCATGAAGCAACTCATGTTTATCGTACCGATGAAGATAAACATCCTGGAGTAAAAGTAGTTTACGAACAAGGTCCGGTTAATTTAGCAGGGCCAGTATGGTTATTAGAAAGAGATGCTCATCCCCTTTTTCCAAAATATCAAATCGATCCAGCCGAGTCTAGAGCTTCATTCATTGAAAGAGGATGGAGTACTGTAGTTGGTTTTCAAACTCGCAATCCTATTCATCGCGCTCACGAATACATCATTAAATGCGCTTTAGAAATAGTCGATGGTCTCTTTCTTCATCCTTTGGTAGGAGCAACTAAAAGCGACGATATTCCCGCCGATGTACGGATGCGCTGCTATGAAATAATGATGGAAAATTATTTCCCTCAACAAAGAGTAATCTTAGCGATTAATCCCTCTGCTATGCGTTATGCTGGTCCAAGAGAAGCTATTTTCCATGCTCTGATTCGTAAAAACTACGGTTGTACTCACTTTATTGTTGGGCGAGATCATGCTGGAGTTGGGGATTATTATGGTACTTACGATGCTCAACATATCTTTGATCAATTTGAACCAGAAGAATTAGGAATTACGCCCTTAAAATTTGAACACGCCTTTTACTGTACTCGTACCGAACAAATGGCGACTTCTAAAACTAGTCCTAGTAAAAAAGAAGAAAGAATTCATTTATCGGGAACAAAAGTAAGAGAGATGCTGCGTCGCGGTGAATTGCCACCCCCACAATTTTCTCGTCCTAAAGTAGCCGCAGAATTAGCCAGAGCTATGAAAATCAGCTCTTAGGTCTAGATTACCTTGAGGTTACAAGGAAAAGATGAGAAAAGTTAAGTTACTAGTTTTTTTCCTCGGTCTTGTAACCTTTTTTTGTGAGAACAACTAACATCAAAGGGGTATTCCTGATAGGGTGATACCTGATATCTGAAAGCTAATAGTGCATATGAGACTCAATCGGCGAACTTTTCTGCAACAGGCTGGTGTAACTCTATTTACTCTGGGAATATCGGAAACAGGGATTGGTATCTTGGGTAAACAGGGTAAATGGCAATCTTCGATCCAGCCTTATTTACAAACTTTAGCCCAGACTACTAATCGTAAATTAGCTTTGCTGGTAGGAATTAACCAATATTCTGCCAATAATAACCTTGATGGCTGTATTACAGATGTAGAGCTCCAAAGAGAATTATTGATTCATCGTTTTGGCTTTCAGCCAGAAGACGTTCTTACTTTAACCGCTCGACAAGCAACCAGGGAAAAAATTGAAACTGCTTTTATCGAGCATTTAGGGAAACAAGCTCAAGCAGGAGATGTAATAGTGTTTCACTTTAGTGGCTATGGTAGTCAAGTTAAAGTGCCTTCCAAATCGGCTCAAGAGTCAGAACAATCGGCATCTTCTGTTAATAATTTAGTAAATAGTTTAGTTCCTGTGGATGGAATAGTATCATCAAAAGATATCTCTGTTGCTAATTATTTATCTCAAGAAACTCTTTATTGGTTAGGGCGATCGCTGGCTACAGATAAATTAACTATTATTCTGGATACTAGCTTCAGTCCAACCCCAAAATTATATCGAGGTAATCTCAAAATACGTTCTTTAAAACAGATTGCTGACAGTTTTAGTTCTCAGGAATTAGCCTTTCTAGAGCAACTAAAAGCAGAACTAGGTAATAATTTATTCGGGTTTAATAGCAATAACTCTTCTGTACCAGGAACAATTTTGTCAGCAGCAGGAGAAAATCAAGTAGCTGCGGAATATAAAGGGAATGGTTTCAGCGCAGGTTTATTTACCTACGCCCTTACTCAATACCTTTGGCAAGTCACCTCAGCGAGTAAAGTACAGATAACCCGGCAAAAAACTGGGGAAAAAGTCGAATATTTGCTCGGTACTCAACAAAAACCGACATTAACGGGCAAAAATAAACCTCTATTTACCTATTATTTAATGCCTATTAGCACTGTATCCGCAGAAGGAGTAGTCATCAACAAAGAAGATAAAAATACGCTCGCTCTCAAGCTCACAGGACTTCCTCTTAAAGTGATAGATAACTATGGAGTTAATTCCTGTTTTTGCTTAGTCCCCTTAGATTCTTCCTCAATGGCTACACCAACAGAAGAATCAGAGCAAGAAAAGATGAACGCTCCCGTGACTCCTCTCAGTTCATCAACCTGGCTACAAATTCGTGGGCGAGACGGTTTAACCGCTAAAGCTCAATTATTAAATCAAGAAGTCTCTTCAAAAGATATCGAAATAGGACAGTTAGTTCAAGAAGTAATTCGTGTTTTCCCTCAGGAACTAGGATTAGTAATGGCTTTCGCTCCTAGTTTAGAAAGAATTGAAAGAGTAGATGCTACTAGTGCTTTTGCTAATGTGGCTGCGGTAGATGATGTAGCTATTAGAGGCGAAAAAAATGCTGATTATTTGCTAGGGAAAGTAGCTAAACAACCTGAAACAGAAAGTGAATCAACAGAAGAAGCAGATGCTTCGCAAAAAGAGCAAAAAAAAGAATCCGCTTATGGCTTATTTTCTTTCAGTGGAGATATTCTGCCTAAAACAGTAGGGGTAGCCGATGAAGCAGTAAAATTAGCTGTTAAACGTTTAACTCCTCAATTAAATAGTCTGCTTGCTGCTAAATGGCTCGATTTGACTGTCAATCAAGGTTCTTCTCTTTTAGGAGTGAACGTGGCTCTAGAGTCAATAGAATCACACTATACGTTACTGGCAGAAAAAACTACTTTTCGTGCTAGTACCAATAAGGCAAAATCCTCAAAAAACTTAGCCAAAACTAATAATCTCGATTCTGTTTTACCTGTCGTGGCTGATGGTAGTCAACTACAGTTTCGTATTAATAATTATGAAGATCGTCCTCTTTATTTGATGCTTTTGGGTTTAGATGCAGATGGAGATGCGATCGCTTTGCTAAACCCTCAAAAAGCAGAAAACCCTGAAAATCCCAACCAAATTAACAATATCGCGATCGCTCCCAAACAAGAGTTAATTATTCCTACTCCAGAAAATTCTGTAGGTTGGAAAGTCTCTAGTTCTGCGGGAATAGCTAAAGTTTATTCGATCTTTGCTACTGCCCCTTTTACAGAAACCAACTTGGCTTTATCAACTAAACAGAATTTAAAACTAGAAAAAGAACAAGTTATTAATATCATCAATTCTTTAGAAGTAACCAAGGCATTACTAAAAGATTTGCACCAAGCTAGTGCTGTCTCATCAGAGATTGTAGGTTCTAATACCAATATTTACGCCCTAGATGTTCGTAATTGGGCAACTATTAGTTTTGCCTATGAAGTTGTCTGATTGTGAGTGGTGAGTGGTGATTGGTGACTAGGATAAGTTTAAGCTTATCTTCATTCAAATTGCATGGGTTTTGGTAGCAGGGGAGCTTCAGGTGCAGGGGAGCAGCGGTGGAAGCCCCTAAAGGGTTCAGCAGTTCCTTCAAGTCGGGGAACCCGACGGGGCGTTGCCCGAAGAGCTGACACAGGTTCAGCACACAGCCCCTCTGAGGAGGACGCAAGCCGACTTAGCAAGGGAACGTCCACCAAGACAGGGGAGAAAGATTGACGCTTTCCGAACAAATTGCCAATTATGCTAATTAAATGCGTCTAAGTTTAGCGTGCGAGTGGGAAGCCCCGCGCTAAGAGCGTAGCATGAGCGTCGGGACGGGGCGTATGAACTGCGGAGGAGACCTCCGCAGACAGCCCCTCATGAGAACGAGCGCGATAACCTGTCGGAGAAGGCTTTACAGTAATGGATACATAATCTTTATATAGTAATGGGCGGAAGGGGGCTTTACAGTTTAACTTTTCGGTCTGTCTTCTAGTTTTTCGCTGAATGACACGCCCCCTTCGCGCAACCGTTGTATAATGTCTTCAATTCGACGTGAGGTGAGAATAGCCTCATCGAATAATTGAACCTAGAAAATAAAATAGACATGGGTTGTGAACCAGAATTCTCGAATTCTTCCTTGGGGAGGGGCTTTTAAAGGGCGGAAGTCAATTCCGCCCTTTAAAAGCCCCGTAACGTAAAAGTCTATTGGGAAGTCGAGTGCGTAGAAATTTTTTCTAATCTCTACAAAAACAGGGGCTGGGCGTGTACCTCTGTATAAAACGCCGTAGTGGGAAACACTCTTAGTACCACGATGGAAGTTCTCCTCCTCAAGTACGAGGACTGGGAAGCCCGAGCCTGTACCGCAAGCGGTCAGCGTCGGGTACGTCACTTAAGTGTCAAACCCCGATCGAAATTGCTTTATTTAATCTTCAGACTTTACGATATGATGAGTCTTATTAAGAATGTTTTAATCTATTCACCTTAAAAAAATAGAGGGCAAGACGTAGTGGTTAGAGTAGCAATTAATGGTTTTGGACGTATTGGTCGTAATTTTTTAAGATGCTGGCTGGGCAGAGAAAACAGCAAATTAGAAGTAGTAGGGATCAACGATACTTCCGATCCTAAAACAAATGCTCACTTATTGAGATACGACTCAATGCTGGGTATTTTAGATGCTGATATTCAAGCAGATACTAATTCTTTGATTGTCAACGGAAAAACAATTAAATGTGTATCCGATCGCAATCCTTTAAACTTACCCTGGAAAGAGTGGGATGTAGATTTAATTATTGAGTCTACTGGTGTATTTGTCACAGAAGAAGGTGCCTCCAAGCACCTACAAGCAGGAGCGAAAAAAGTACTAATTACTGCACCTGGTAAGGGAGGTAATGTGGGTACTTATGTAGTCGGGGTTAACGACAAAGATTACGAACACGGTAAAGAAAATATTGTGAGCAACGCTAGTTGTACAACTAACTGTCTCGCTCCCATTGTCAAAGTCATTCATGAGAAATTTGGCATTATCAAAGGTACGATGACTACTACTCACAGTTATACTGGCGACCAACGTATCCTTGATGCTAGCCACCGCGATCTCAGAAGAGCAAGAGCAGCAGCCATCAATATTGTACCTACTTCTACTGGTGCAGCTAAAGCAGTAGCTTTGGTATTACCAGAGTTAAAAGGAAAACTAAATGGTATTGCCATGCGTGTTCCTACTCCTAATGTTTCTGTAGTAGATTTGGTCGCTCAAGTAGAAAAGAACACTATTGCTGAAGAGGTAAATGACGCGCTTAGAGCTGCTTCTGAAGGAGAATTAAAAGGTATTCTCGACTATACTGAATTGCCTCTTGTCTCTTCCGATTTCCGTGGAACAGATTGTTCTTCTACCATCGACGGACAACTCACTTTAGTAATGGACGGTGACATGGTTAAAGTTGTTGCTTGGTACGACAATGAATGGGGTTATTCTCAAAGGGTTGTCGATCTAGCAGAAATTGTTGCTGAAAAATGGCAGTAATTAACGAGAGTTTGGAGTTTGATACTCTACCAAGTTAATTAGTTTTTAGCGGAAGAATTGCTTTTTTAATCATTTGTATATTGTATATCCCCCTAAATTTGCGAACAACTAGGGGGATTTTTGCTAACAAAATAGCTAATAGCTTTTATTGCTATTGCCAAGAAATAGTCAAACTGTCTGGTTTACCTAAATCCCCTTGCAAAACAATCCCACGTTCGTTAGCGTGAAGATGACGGATAATTTTATAAATTGTTTCAATCTTCTCTTTCGCTCGAGCTTTAGTAGCTAATTCCGACAAAGATAAAGGTTGTTTGGCTTCTTTTAAGACGCTGATGATATCTTTTTGGATTTGCAAAACAGAAGCTGCTGCTTTTTTTCCTGCTTCTACTCCAGGTTGATGATAAGCGTTGATATTGACTAGAGAAGCATAAATACTTACAGCTCTTTCGTAAAGAGCAATCAAAGCTCCCACAGTAGTTTCATTTACCTCAGGAATGGTGATAGTAATTGAATCTCGTTGTTTTTCGTATAGTGCTTGACGAGTTCCCAATAAAAAGCCAGTGAGGTAATCTCCTGAAGTTACTTCTGGTTCGATCTCTACATATTGTCCTTCTCGGTCTTGAAGTACTTCAATAAAAGTAAGAAAGAAGTTATTGACTCCTTCTCTTAGCTGCTGTACATAGGCGTGTTGGTCAGTCGAACCTTTATTTCCGTAGACAGCAATACCCTGATTGACGATGTTGCCAGCTAAGTCTTTTTCTTTACCTAAAGATTCCATAATGAGCTGCTGGAGATAGCGACTAAATAGCAGTAAGCTATCTTTATAGGGCAGAATTACCATATCGTTTTCCCCCTTACCGTTACCAGAAACATACCAACTAAAAGCTAGTAAAGCTGCGGGGTTATGCTTGAGATCGGGTTTTCTGGTCAAAGCATCCATAGTTTTTGCTCCATCGAGCATGGCTCGGATGTTAATTCCCTGTAGGGCTGCTGCCACTAAACCTACTGCCGATAATTCAGAAGTACGACCTCCTACCCAGTCCCACATGGGAAAATTCGCCAACCAGCCTTCCCGAAGAGCGATAGTCTCTAATTTGCTACCCTTGCCTGTGATAGCAACTGCATGAGCAGCAAAATCTAAATTGCAATCTTGATAGACTTTTTTAACTTCCAACATCCCATTGCGTGTCTCTGGGGTACCTCCCGATTTAGAGATCGTCAAGACTAGGGTAGTTTCTAGACGATCGCCAATCTGAGCAATAACTTTATCTATCCCTGCTGGGTCAGTATTATCTAAGAAGTGAATAGCTAAGGGGGCATCTAAAGGAGCTAAAGCTTGAGCGACAAATTGAGGGCCGAGGGCAGAACCACCAATCCCAATAGAAAGAATATCAGTAAATTTGCCTCCACTGGGAGGATGAATTTCTCCACTATGAACTTTTTTAGTAAAGTCAATAATACTTTGTTGCGTCTCGACAATATCTTGTTTTAGTTCTGGAGTGGGTGCTAAATCGGGGTTTCTCAGCCAATAGTGACCTACCATCCGATTTTCATCGGGGTTGGCGATCGCTCCTGCTTCTAATGCTTCTATATCTTTAAATGCTTTAGCGAATTTTGGTTTCATCTTAGCGACAAAAGCATCGTCAAAGCTCATTCGGCTGACATCTAAGTAAAAACCTAATTCTCGATCGTAGTAAAGCCAGTCTTGATAGCGTTGCCAAAGTTCAGAATTATTCATAATTTGAGTTTCTAGTCTAAGCATAAAATCTATCTGTAAGTCTAATTTAAGTTATCTCTTGTTATGATTAGCCTTTAGTTTTTTTGAGCTACTTCATAGGAGGATAAGATTTTGCACTCGTAGAAGAAGTAAATGCACTACTATATTTTTTTAGATTTTTTTTCCCAACTCAAAACAGTATTTTGTAACAGCATGGCCACTGTCATGGGTCCAATTCCGCCAGGTACGGGAGTAATATAACTTGCTACCTCTGCTACGGAGTCAAAAGCTACATCTCCTACTAAACGAGAGTTTCCTTGGCTATCTTCTCTCCGATTTATCCCTACATCTATCACTACTGCACCAGGTTTGACCATCTCTGCGGTAATTAATTCTGGTTTACCTACGGCTGCTACTAAAATATCTGCTTCGCGACAGACATCCCCTAAGTATCGAGTGCGAGAATGAGCCATGATGACCGTGGCATTCTTTTCTAACAGCATTAGTGCTAGGGGTTTGCCTACTAAAATACTTCGCCCTACTACTACTGCTTTTTTGCCTTCTATGGGGATATTATATTCTTTTAGTAGTTCCATTACCCCTGCGGGAGTACAGCTACGCAAACCTGCTTCTGAGCGGACTAGTTTACCTAAATTAACTGGATGGAGTCCATCGGCATCTTTCTCAGGCTCGATCTGGTGCAGCAAAGAAACTGCATCTAAATGGTTGGGTAAGGGAAGTTGAACTAAAATACCATCAACGCGCTCGTCTTGGTTTAATTCAGCTATTACTTCTTCTAACTCTGCTGCTGAAGTCTGGGCGGGAAAATGTTTACCAAAAGAAGCAATGCCTATTTTTTGGCAAGCTTTTTCTTTATTTCTGACATAGACAGCACTAGCAGGATTATCTCCTACCATTAATACCGCTAGTCCTGGAGGACGACCGATTTGCGGTTGTAGACTGCGAACCCTCGATTGCAATTGAGTGCGGATTTTCTGAGCAAGGGTTTTACCATCCAAAAGTTGGGCTGTTTGAAGAGACATAAAAAAGTAGGCTACTTTAAAAGTTAAGTTAGTTGAAACTAGTATTTATTTTTCCCTAAAGTGGCTAGGATATCTCAAGATGTTATCCCCCGATCGAAACTGTAAATTAGTTAGCTGGAAAATATTATCTTTGAGCATTATAATTCCTATGCTTATAGTGATAGGTGGTTGCCAAGAATTTATTGATGATACTTTAGTTACTTTAGGCAAAGAGGAATTAGCCATTACCTCTATCCGTAATATCTCCCAGAAAAAAAGTGGCAGAACCATCTATGTCAGGGGTAAAGTTATTCATCGATCGCCCTTTTTAGGGAGTGCTGCTTATCAACTACAAGATGAGACTGGTAGTCTTTGGGTCTTTACCTCTAAGTCTTTACCAACTCAGGGAGACGAAGTATTTATTAGAGGGAAAATTCAACACGAAAGTTTACCAATCGAAGAACGAGAACTAGGCGAATTTTATCTAATTGAGTTACAACAGTTAACAAATAATTCTCAAAACTAGCATTTGTATTTTCCTACTCATTATGCGCGATCGCCATCTATCTAAGATTACCGCTAAACCTGATGCTCCAGTTCAGGTAGCTATGGCAATTCTCTATCAAGACGAAAAGTTTTTAATGCAGCTAAGAGACGATATTCCAGGAATTCTCTATCCTGGATGTTGGGGTTTATTTGGCGGTCATCTAGAGTCTGGAGAAACTCCAGAAGCAGGACTAAAAAGAGAAGTAGAAGAAGAAATTAATTACACTTTAATTTCACCGATTAAACTAGGTTGCTATAACAATGAGAAAGTTATCCGCCATATTTATCATGCCCCACTCAAAGTACCACTGGAAGCTCTTACTCTTAATGAAGGATGGGACTTAAATTTAGTCAGCTTACCAGATATTCAGCGTGGTAGTTGTTATTCTCAAAAAGCAGGACAAGAAAGACCTTTAGGGGATATTCATCAATATATTTTGTTGAATTTTGTCGCCCAAAAAAACAATAACTCCCCAAAATAACTAAATTAATTTACTACTGTCTCGTTATTCTAATTTTATTGAATATAATTAATCTAGTTAATCAAATATTAAAATAATTACCAAGCCTAAATTAATAGGTTAGTATAAATACCTAAAAACTTCCTTATCGAAATTTTCATCTCCAATTAGTAGTCTAAAGTCTATTAGATATATTTAAATAAATAAAATACTTATTAGTCTTTAACAAAAGTGCCTTTTGTGGTAAAAGTAAATTTTAATTTCCCGATCTTCTGCTCATGAATCAACCTTCAATGCGTTCTCTTAACAAATCTCAAACTAGTCGAAGGTACTCAGTAGTGGGACGAGGCAACTTCCCCCGCCTGTCGTCAGTCACATCGCTTAAATTGATGTTGACTCTAGCTACTACTTCTTTCGTTGTTTCCTATGCAACCCCTTCAGTTAATGCAGCTTTAGAAGATAGTCCTAAAACTGTGGTGGATGAAGTTTGGCAAATTGTTAACAAAGAATTTGTCGATCGAAAATTTAATCAAGTTAATTGGCACAAAAAACGGCAAGAATTACTCAATCGAGATTATAGCGATCGCGCAGAAGCCTACCAAGCAATTCGTCAATCTCTCAAAGATCTAGGAGACCCCTACACTCGTTTTCTAGACCCCAATGAATTTGCCGATTTAACCAGTCAAACTTCTGGTGAGTTATCTGGTATTGGTATTGTTTTGGCGATCGATGAAAAAACTAGTAACTTGATTGTAGTTGAGCCGTTGGTTAACTCCCCTGCTGCTGAAGTAGGGATAAAAGCAGGAGATCGAATTTTACGTATCAACGATAAACCAACTTCTCTAATGAGTTTGGAACAAGCATCAGCAGAAATAAAGGGGGAAGTAGGAACAGAGGTTAGTTTGCAAGTTGCTCGTCAGGGAAAAGAAACATTTGATGTAACTATAACTAGAGCGCAAATTGAACTACCTTCGGTTGACTACAATGTACAAGAGGAAGACGGCATAAAAGTAGGCTATATCAAGTTAGACGAATTTAGCTCTCATGCTGCCGAACAGATGAAAAAAGCTATTGAAGACCTCAGCAAAGAACAAGTGTCTGGGTTTGTACTCGATCTCAGAAGTAACCCAGGAGGACTACTGTTCTCCAGTGTGGAAATCGCTCGTATGTGGCTAGAAAAAGGAGCTATTGTCAGTACCAAAGATCGTAAAGGAGGCGACCAAAAATTCTCTGCTAATGGTACTGCCCTAACAAAACTACCCTTAGCTGTTTTGGTCGATCGATATTCTGCTAGTGCTAGTGAAATTTTAGCGGGAGCTTTAAAAGAGAATAAACGAGCTACAGTAATCGGTACTCGTACTTATGGCAAGGGCACAGTTCAGTCGGTTCATTCTCTTTCTGATGGTTCTGGGTTAGCGGTAACTATTGCTCAATACTATCCTCCTAGTGGCATAGATATTAACCAGACGGGAATTACACCCGATATACAAGTTATTCTGACTAAAGAAGAACAAATGAACTTAAACATTAATCCATCTTTAGCAGGTACAAAAAACGACCCTCAATACAGTAAAGCGATCGCTATCCTTAAAGAAGGTCCTATTCAACAAGTGAAAAAACCTTCTCTACCTATTCGCTAATATGAGTGTCCGACGAATCTACATATATTCGTTATGTCTGGAAAGTAACAATTTGTTTTTTAAGAGTAAGTAGGAGCGTTCTAGAAAACGTCCCTACTTATAAATTTTTATTTTGAGGCAATATCGTATAAGCAAGTCATTGTATCTGGTTGTCTAAAGACCTCTAAGGGTTGACCTATATACTCGAGATCTTTTAAAAAACCTTCTTCCTGAAAAAGTTGGGTTCGAGAAAGTAAAAACCAAATTCTTTGTTTTCTTTTCAATTGCGATATCTCTTTAAGATATTGTTTTCGATTGGGATTATCTTTATCTGGTAGTTTTTCTGTTCCTAAAATATATTTTGCTGGCGACAAATTATATTTTGAAGCATAGTAAACAAACTGTCGTTGAGCTCGAGGGAAAACATAGATAATATCCTCAGGCTGTTGATTAGACTTGATATATTCTATTGCTGGACGAATATGGTCGAAATCGAACTGGCTAGGATGGATGAGAGCTTGACCAGAGAGAATTAGAGGAGGTGAGAGTAAAGAAATTGCCACTACACATCCGATTAGAAATAGATATCGATATCTAAATTGATTTAGCAAAAAAACCATTCCTTCCGCCACAATAATAATGGCAAAGGGAGCAAGAAATAAAATTAGACGTCCACGAAAAGGGTATTTATGCAAATATGCAGCGACAATCGTCACCAAAATTGGCGTATTTAAAAGTAGCAGATTAAATTTGTCTTGGCGATACAGAGCAATACAGCCAGCAATAAAAGCAATAATTGCGATTCCATCTGTGATACTCCAAAAACCTAATGGTTTGTGAAAAAAACGACCCAAAGAATCTAACAACCATATAATATCGAAGGGAGAATCTGGATACCTGCGATTCCAAGAAGATACTAAATTGTCATTAGTCATAGTTGGTACAATAGTAGCCACATAAAGTCCAACAAAACTTAATAACCAACTAGTATATATGGGCAATCGATTGAGTACTATTTTGGATAGTTTGGAAAAAGGACTGTGAAGAAGAAAAAAAAGTTCTAATCCAAATAGGATAAATATCGATGGATAGGAGAGCCAGATAGAAACCGAGCCGATAAGGCTCAAAAAGATAATATTTTTACTGGGGAGAGTGGGACGACTATGGGCTCTCAAAAGTAAAAAGAGAACCAAGGCTACCATTAAATCAGAAGCGTAAGGCTTGGCTTCTACTGAATAGTAAACCGTGTATTTCAGAGAAGCAAATAGAGCGATCGCCATGGGAGTAGCAAGACCTGAGGTAAAACGGACGGCTAACTTATAAAATAAACCTAAAGCAATAATCCCAGATACTAGAGGAAATAGTCTCAGAGCATATTCGTTATTACCTAATAGTTGCACAAAAAACTTTTCTAGCCATAAAAATAGGGGAGGAGCAGCCTGATTATAGTCTAAAGGCTTGAGTAATTCAGCGTAAGAACGATCGACTATATTGATTGCTAAACTTGCTTCATCAAACCAGAGAGAACGATTACTAAAGTATAATCTCAGTCGGACTAGAACCCCCACAATAAGCAATATCAGAGATAAATAAGTAAAACGTTTCCATCTGAGCATAATGAATGATAATGTAAGCGTCCAACTAACTTCATTCTTAACAAGGCAGGAGGCAGAGGACAGAGGGCTTCCCCCATGTCTTAATGCTGAGAATTAAAATTGTCTTCCCCAGTCAGGAAATACTGAATTGGTGTTCTAGCTTGTCGCTACAGTTTGCTTATTTTCCTCTTGCAGAGCAGCATAAAGGCGATTTAAGGCCTTAATATAAGCGCGAGCCGAAGCAACAATAATATCAGTATTGGCTGCACGACCAGAATAAACTTTATCGTTATGGCGCAGACGAATAGTTACTTCGCCAATGGCATCAATACCTGCGGTGACAGATTGAACAGAGAATTCGATTAATTCATTAGGTACGTTGACTACTCTATTAATCGCCTTATAAACTGCATCTACGGGTCCAGTGCCGATAGCTGCATCTGTTAATTCCTGTCCCTCGGGAGTGCGAACACTTACTGTCGCTGTAGGACGAGAGTTATCACCACAAGAGACTTGTACCAATTCCAAACGGAATAGTTCGGGAGGTTGACGAATTTCATCATTAACAATGGCCTCAATATCCCAATCGCTAATTTCTTTTTTCTTGTCAGCAACATCTTTAAAGCGCACAAAAGCTTTATTGAGATCTGCTTCGGACAACTCAAAACCCAATTCTCTTAAACGAGTGCGGAAAGCATTACGACCAGAATGTTTGCCCAAAATGATTTGATTATCGGTTAAGCCGATCGATTGGGCATCCATAATTTCATAGGTAAGCTTATTTTTAAGCACTCCATCTTGGTGAATTCCCGATTCGTGGGCAAAAGCATTGCTGCCCACAATTGCCTTATTGGGTTGTACTATCACCCCTGTCAGGTTAGAAACTAAACGAGAAGTTTTATAGATATGTTGTGTATCTATATTAGTTAGAGATTCGGTTGATTCTGCCGGTCTACCCAAGAAGGGGTTAAAATACTGACGACGGACATGAAGTGCCATGACTAACTCTTCTAATGCTGCATTACCAGCCCTTTCGCCAATACCATTAATAGTACACTCTAACTGTCTGGCACCGTTTTTGACAGCTTCCAAGAAGTTGGCTACTGCTAACCCGAGATCGTTATGACCGTGAACAGAAATAATTGCCCGATCTATATTGGGTACGTTTTCTTTGATACCTTTAATTAATGCTCCAAATTCACTGGGAGTAGTATAACCCACTGTATCGGGAATATTAATAGTAGTAGCCCCTGCTGCGATCGCTGCTTCTAATACTTGATACAAATATTCCGAATCAGTCCGCACCGCGTCCATTGGAGAAAATTCTACATCTTCCATAAATGATTTAGCATAAGCAACCATTTCTTGCGCGATCGCTAGGACTTCAGAACGAGATTTTTTTAATTGATATTTTAAATGAATATCTGAGGTAGAAATAAAAGTATGAATTCTGGCCTTAGCTGCTGGTTTGAGGGCTTCGGCTGCGCTTTTAATATCTGCTTCGATTGCTCTTGCCAAACTACAGATGATCGGTCCGTCTTCTGTCCCTACTGTTCGGGCAACTTTCTGCACCGCTTCAAAATCTCCAGGACTCGCATAGGCAAAACCTGCTTCGATTACATCAACTCCTAATCTTGCTAAAGAGCGAGCAATTTCTAGTTTTTCTTCTACATTTAGGGTTGCTCCTGGGGACTGTTCTCCATCCCTAAGAGTAGTGTCGAAGATAATGATGCGGTCTCGTGACGTGTCCATAAACCAATCTATGTTATTGTGCAGAAAATTACTGTTTATTGAAAATTATACGTTATTATAATTTTTATATTTGCCTAGAGCCAACTCGATTAAAAATCACTTTTTTCAATAGCATGGCGAATATCATTTAAGTCTATATATCTATCTGTAGCATTTCTTAATTCTCTAGCGATCATTCCTTCTGTAGATACTACGGTAATATGAGTATTTTTAGAACGCAATAATTCAATTGCCCTTTCAAAATCACCATCTCCACTAAATAAAATAACTCGATCGTATTGATCGACGGTATTAAACATATCGACTACAATTTCTATATCTAGATTGGCTTTTTGAGAATAACGACCAGAGTTATCATCGTAATATTCTTTAAGTATTTTTGTTCTTACTGTATAACCTAAACTTATCAATGCATCTCTAAATCCTCTTTGATCTTGAGCATCTTTTAATCCTGTATACCAAAAAGCGTTAACTAAACTAACAGTAGGGTCTTTAGTAAAAAATTCTAATACTCTTCTTGGATCGAAAAACCAGCCATTTTTTTGCTGTGCATAAAACATATTGTTGCCGTCTACAAAGATAGATAGACGGTCTCTAACACAATTATTAGGACAATCCATATAAAATATTACCTAGATATTTCTAATATATATAAATAGTAAGTAAATTTAATAGTATAAACAACTATTATAGCAGCTTATACTAACCATAATTCGGACAAGGGACTAGATAAAATTGACGATACCAATTCGTAAAAATAGACAAGGAAAAATTTAAGTTAGATATATTATTTATAGTTTAAGCGTAAAACACAAAAAAAAAGTAAGGTATAGATTTGTATCACCTTACTCTCTCGTTAATTAAATTAGTAAACTAATAGTAAAATTACTACTGAGCTTGAATTGTAGCGAGTTTATCTTGTACTTTTTCTACTACATTATCAGGTAAAGGAATATAGCCTAATTCTTCAGCATAAGCTTGTCCATCAGTCAGAGACCAGTTAACTACATTTTTAAAAGCATCAAGCTTATCGGGGTTATCATAATTTTCGTAAGCTAAAATCCAGGTATAAGAAACAATTGGATAAGAATCTGCTCCTTCTGGATCGGTAACAAAAGCTCTGAGGTTTTCTGGCAAGGTTACTGCGGATAAAGCATTAGAAGCCGATTCACTCGAAGGAGCAACATATTCTCCTGCTTGATTTTCCAAACTAGCTACGGGAATATTTTGCTGTTTGGCATAACCGTATTCAATATAGCCAATAGAACCTTCTGTTTGCTGAATTTGAGCAGTAACCCCCTCATTACCTTTGGCACCAACACCAGTAGGCCATTCTACGGTTTTACCACTACCAACTTTTTGTTCCCATTCGGGACTAATTGCACTTAGATGTTGAGTAAATACGCCAGTTGTACCACTACCATCAGAACGATGGACGACAGTAATCTCTCGATCGGGTAATTGAACACCAGGATTAATTTTAGCGATCGCAGGATCGTTCCATTTGTTAATTTTACCCAAGAGAATATCTACATACACTTCGCGAGAAAGCTTTAATTCATCTACTCCGGGAAGATTGTAAGCGAGTACGATACTTCCGGCAGTCATGGGTAGCAAAACTACACCTCGATCGACTTTGGTTATTTCTTCATCTTTCATCGCTACATCACTAGCACCAAAATCCACAGTTTGTTGAGTAAATTGTTCTACTCCTGCACCACTACCTACAGATTGATAAGTAACTTGTACATTAGGATTTTCTTTATTGTACTCAGAAAACCATCGCTGATATAGAGGAGCAGGAAAACTAGCACCCGCACCCGTCAAAGATACAGATTTGCCACTTTCTGTTGAGACAGTATTAGAACCACCACAAGAAGCAATACTCAAAGACATAGCTAGTATGGGAGCTAACCAGAACCGTCTCTTAGCAGGGATTATAAAATTCATATGTAACGTTAAAAGTCTCAAATAATCTAGATTTAATTACTTAACTGTATGTGAGGATAAATGCCTAATTCTTAAACTACCCTACTAGGGTTACTCATAGATTATATATAGGTAAAAATTTGGTAATCATAAGATTAAGATTAGAACTTTTGTATGTATTGTATAGCAAATACAAATCCCCCCTAACCGAAATTAAGGGGGATATTGCTAAACTTATTTGTACTTAGTAATTTCTAGACAATCAAATTAAGACTAGAACTTAAAGGTAGTACGAATTACACCTACTACAACATTGTCGGCATCACCATCGCCATCGGGGTTAAAGATAACGTAAGCTCCTGGAGTAATTTCAATGTTGTCGTTGATGGGGAATTTATACAAACCTTCAACAATCCAAGGAGTCTCGTCATCTTTGCGAATTCCGTCTCCACCGCTTAACTTAGGAAGCTGACCACCAGCGAAGGATAGAACAGCACCTTCTCTGCCTAAATCCAGGATAGATACGTTAGCCGAAAAAGTCCAAATGTCAGCACCGAGATCGTCATCTTCTGGTGCGCTAGCATCAATGTAACCGCCCCAAGCACCGACGTTATATCTCTCACCAAACAGATAGTTAACACCCAAACCAAAACGGTTTGCGTTAGTAGCAACATCGCCAAAGGGCTTTTTAGCTCCACCGCTAATAGTACTACCAATGAGGTTAACATCCTCTTCTGTCTGATGACTACGAACGTAAGTAAAGTCTACACCTAGTGATTCAATGGGTTCCCAAAAAATTTGTGCCCCTGCACTATAGGAACCGTTGAATAATCCTTCCCCTCCTTCAGGAGAAAAAGCATTCTCAGCTAAGTAAAGAGCACTTATTTCAAGTGTGTCGATAACTTCAACTGTGGCACCAATACCAGCACCTTCGGGACCACGGAATACCGCAGGGTTGCGACGGTTAAATCGAGATAAAGCACCACTACCACTCGATTCGAGGATGGGAGTATTTGGATCGAAAACATCGTCTAAGTCAAGACCGGCAGTACCTACCCAAGCAGTAACTCTTTCACCGATGGGAAAACGATAGTGTAAATCACTGACCTCTATATTGTTATCCTCCTCCCCATCGAAGCCGAGACGAGTAGAATCAGTACCAGTGATACCATCATTAAACTCAGGGACGTTCTTAGCTTCTAGACGAGTACGCAATCTGTCTTTACCAGTGAAGCTAGTATCGAAGTTTAAACGAACACGGTCGGATAAGGTTGCTTGAGTCTCGTCATTATTAGTGTCGGGATTATCGCCAAAAGTATCAGCAATGGCAAAAATCACCTCACCTTTCAGTTTGGTAGTAGTAGAGAACTGATGATCTTCTAAGAAAGCAGTACGACTTTCTAGGTTATCTACCCTGCCGCTGAGGGTAGCGAGTTCTGCTTCAAATTCTTGAACTAAACGATTGAGAGTATCAATGTCTTCTCTGACGATCGCTTCAGAGGAAGCAATTAAACGCTCGATTTGGTTTAAACAAGCATTTAAACCAGCAGCAAATTCATAACGAGATAGAGCTCGGTTTCCTCTGTAAGTTTGATTGGGATAACCTACAATACAACCGTAACGGTCTACCAGAGAGCGTAATGCTTCGTATGCCCAGTCTGTGGGAGATACGTCTCTCAATTGGTTGACGTTGGTTACTTGAGATAGAGACTCTGTTTGAGTCTGAGCGTCGCTACCACTGTTGTAGCGATCGATTTGATTTAAGACACCATCTACTGATTTATTAGTTTCAGAAGTTGGTGCAGCCTGAGCAAAAGCACTGCTAGCTGCTAATAGAGAAGCTCCTACAACTACTGGAGTAGCTTTAATTGCTCGCCAAAATAATTTAGACATAATTTAGTTTTTTCCTCACACCATAATGACTAATTAGATTAAAAAATCACCAGTCTTTGAAAGATGTCTCTATTGACTAGAGACCTTTGATAGTTAGTGTCAATACCTAACGACTACATTGTAATGTTTATTTAGAGTAATGAGGTAGTTTTAATTATTGATATTCCTTATCATTGGCATATCTATGATTTAATTTAGCTACTCAGTTGCTTTACGTTGTTGTATTGACGCAATTTAGGGGTATTCACCCTATTCTAAAAAGTACACATCCCCCGTGATTAGACTTATTTTTTACACTGATTCTAAGTGTAATCCTAAAAGAAATTGGTAAAGTTTAGGTAAACACTAGATTTAAAAAAATTAGTAATTTTGTTCGAGCTTAGATAAGTAAAAGTTAACTTCGTTGCCCGGTCACAATATAAGCAACTCTTTGGGCGATGTTGGTAGCGTGGTCGGCCATTCTTTCTAAATGGCGAATCATCAATCCAAGTAAAAGTAGTGGTTCTACTACTCCTGGAACGTCACTTTGATAAGCCAAAATTTGATAGAGGTTGTCATAGGCTTCATCAACAATATCATCTAGTTTTTTTACTTTTTCCCCCGCGCTGGAATCCAAATCGGCTAAAGCAACTAAACTAGTTGCTAACATTAGCTGAGCGTGTTCTGACATAGCTTCTATCTGACTCAAGCAAGAATGAGGTGGATATTTGACTAATTTAACTGCCATTTCGGTTAAATCTTGAGCATAATCGCCAATACGCTCTAAATCTCGCACTAACTGCATAAAAGCACTTAATAAACGTAGGTCTTGAGCTACAGGAGCTTGAAGCGTCATTAGGGTAGCGCAATCACTTTCTATCTGACGATAATATCGATCGATCCGCTTATCTAGGGGAATAATTTGTCGGGCAGCATCTAAATTGCGCTCGAATATACATTGATGGCTCAAGCGAAAGGATTCTTCGACTAAAGTTCCCATGCGTAAAACGTCTTGCTGTACTCGCAAGAGAGAACGTTCAAAATGGTTTCTATCAAAATGATTGGCTGACGACGATAAGGTCACTTGTGAAAAATAACGAGATTTATAATCTAGGGATTTTTATGTATGTTTAATATAGTGATAACAATAAAAGTTTAAGACTAAGTGAGGAATTGTATTACTTTTAACTAAATTGTTATTTTTGTTATTCAGTCACTATCTATCTTTAGTTAATGATTTCCTTTTAGTAGGAAGCAATATTTTTAGCCACGCTCCCTGAGTTTCGGGATGATTATTAGCTTCAATAGAACCTCGATGAGCTTCAATAATTTGTTTGGCGATCGCTAAACCCAAACCACTACCACCAGAAGTAGACAATTCCTTAGTCTGTCCTTGCCTGGTTCTCGATTTATCTCCTCGGTATAATCGCTCGAAGACATAAGGTAAGTCAGCAGGAGCAAATCCGCTTCCCGAATCGATAATATCGATTTCTACGGCAGCATCTTCTCGATCGGCAGCATTATTTTGGATTGTCGGCTTGACTTCTACTACAATTTGTTCTCCTATAGGACTATGCTTAATGCCATTATCTAATAAATTTAAAAATACTTGAATTAGGCGCGATCGATCTGCTTCTATGTTTACCGATTCTGTACCAGAGTAAACCAGAGTAACATCTTTTTTGTCAGCAATTGGTTTGAGAATGTGCCAGACAGAAAAAATTAGCGACCGTAATTCAACCAGATCGTAATTGAGAGATTGATGGGGATCGCGTTGTAGCTGAGTTAGATCTAACCACTCTCTTACTAAGTCAATTAAACGATTTATTTCCTGCAACATTTGTTCTACCCAACGACGTTCGGGATCGTCGAGTCGTTTGAGTAAATTTTCTGCTACCAAAGCAATGGAAGTTAGAGGAGTTCTCAATTCGTGGGTAAGATCGGCAAAAGCTTCTTCGCGAGATTTAGATAAATCTACTAAAGCTTGGCGATCGATTATAAAAACACCTACTTTTTCTTCGGGTAGAGGAAAACCATAGCCTTGCAAAGCCAGAGACTTTATTTTTTTGGCAACGTTAACTGATGGGATATTTTGCGGTTTAGATGCATAGTGAGTGTAATAATAAGTCCATTCTTGCACCTGTTGTTGCTGTAACTCACGAGTTTGTTCGATTAAGCGGTCTAATTCATAGGAACGCACCAACTCTAAGAGTAAGCGTACTTGTTCTGGTTGCCAGCGGTCTATATTTAATAGCTGTCTTGCTTGTTGATTACACCAAAGTAAACGATTTTCTGCATCTACTTTTAAAAAGCCGATTGGTGCTCGCTCGATTAATTCCTGCCAAATTTGCAGTTGTCGTGCTAGTTCTTGTTGCTGCTTATGTACGTAAGTTAGTTCTCGTCGCACCAGAGAGAGTGGTGGCAGAGAAGATACCCAATCACCACGAGGAGAAAAGGATTTAAAAACTAGTCGTAGTTGGTGCTTAAATTGGTGTCTTTTCCAGATGTAAAAACTCAGACCAACAACTATACCCAAGCAAAAATCAACAGCAGCCATTAGTGATCGGTTCCTATTTTTTCTAGCTTAGAGCTTGTGTGTGCTTAAAAACTAATGGCTACTAGAGCGATAGTTTAGCCAAAACGATAGCCAAAACCACGAACGGTAATTAAATATTCTGGTTGACTGGGGTCTTTTTCTACTTTTTCTCGTAACCAACGGATATGCACATCTACAGTTTTGGTATCGCCCAAGAAATCTGGACCCCAAACTTGCTCGATTAACTGTTCTCGCGACCAAACTCGACGAGGATAGCTCATAAATAATTCTAATAGCCGAAATTCTTTAGGAGATAAATTTACTTCTTCTCCACGAACTATAACTCTACACTCTTGGGGAAATAAACTAATTTCACGAAATTTCTGGACAGGAGTAGGAGATAAATTGCTGTAGCGTTGACGGCGAAGTAAAGCACGACAACGAGCAATTAATTCCCTCATACTAAAAGGTTTAGTAAGATAATCATCTGCTCCCACTTCTAAACCTAAAACTCGATCGGTTTCACTAGCTTTAGCACTGATAACCAGGATAGGAGTAATGTTGCCTTGATAACGCAATAGACGACAAATATCTAGCCCGTTAATTTCGGGTAACATCAGGTCTAAAATAATCAGATCGGGGGCAGATTCGCCATTAGTTACATTAGGACTTTGTAAAAAATTTAAGGCAGATCTGCCATCAATAGCTGTATGAACCTCGTAACCTTCTTCTTCTAAAGCAACCACGATCATATCTCGAATTAGATCTTCATCTTCTACTAAAAGCAGGCGATTTTTAGGAGTTAATTCAGCTTCAGAAGAAACTTGGGGAATTTCGAGCGATAGCATAAAATAATTGATATTATTGTCTATAGGGATACATATACACTAAAACCGTTCTTTCATACTGTTCACCTATTGAACAAAAATACTTTTTTTGGCTAAAAAAAGCCTAATTATTGTGGTTAGTACATATTCTTATTAAAATATTACAAGCCTGCGTAACGCTCTTCTGCCCACGGTTCTCCTCGCCGATGATAACCATTGCGTTCCCAAAATCCTAATTCTTCTTGATTCAAAAATTCAATGCCTTTTATCCACTTAGCACTCTTCCAAGCATAGAGATGGGGAACTACTAAACGCATAGGACCACCATGCTCGGCAGGTAAGGGTTTATCTTCTAAAGTATGAGCAAAAAAGTTGGCTGGTTTGAGGAAATCTGCTAAAGGTAAGTTGGTGGTATAGTCTCCGTAGCTATGTTGCATGATATGAGTGCAAGAGGGATCGAGTTCGATCGACTCCATAAAATCAGTTACTTTAATTCCTCTCCATTTAACATCCAGCTTTGACCAACGAGTAACACAGTGGAAGTCAGCAACAAAATCGTGCTGTGGTAGAGCCATAAAATCCGACCAAGTAAAAGTTTTTTCTCGGGCTAAACCCCAAACCCGAAATTGCCATTCTTCTGTACTGACTTCTGGTGTATCCCCATAGGTAAGCACGGGAAACCCTTTCGCCAAATATTGACCGGGGGGGACTCGATCGTTGTTTTCTGGTGTTGGTTTTGCCAAAAACTTACCTGCCATGCTCCTAATCCAATTTGGTATGGTGGAAAATTGAGATAATTTTTAATCTGCTTCTACTCATAAGCGATCGAGATGAGCTTACTCATCTTCATCTTCATCTTCGTCAGTAGGATAAACAAAACTATTAGAGCGTCCAGTCAAAACCGACTTACCTAAGGAGAGAGCTTTTTCTGCCTCTTTAGCTGCTTTCCGTTTCCAATGTGCTTTACGCTGGTCGCGTTTTGCTTTTGATGTTTTCTTCTTAGGAACTGCCATAATGAAAAATTATATGAGAAAAATTAGACAACCTTTTTATTGTAATTCCTCAAGTTAAAAAATTACAGAATACCCATGGGAAATATCATTGATTCTGGAGTAGGGTGCAGCAAATTTGATTGTTCCAAAAACTTTTGTGAGACTATTTCTCGGAAAGTCCTGAAATCACGTTGCCAAGAAAGAATTGCTTGCAGTAATCGATTTTTTGTCTGCTGTTGGTTGTCTGTAGCCACGTTATAGTTAAATTTACCGGAAAACAAGACGGCAAACACAGGACGTTGTTGGGGAGCTTGTAATGTAGCTTGGCTAATGCTCACACTAAGCTGACATTGTTCGTTTAACTGATAAAGAAGATTGATATTGGCCTGAATTAACCCTCTCCCTATATCTTGCCAAGAACCTTGATTAAGTAGACTTTGAGTAAAGTAGTATTGAATTGCTGCTGGATTGTCAGGAATAGGCACGATTATTTTAGGGTTTAAACTAAATCCTTGGTATTCTGCGTGGGGAAGTTTTTCGATATATTGACTAGCTATATGAGCGATATATGCTTCGTTGATAGTTTTGTTACTAAAAGATTCACTGATGGTAAGGTTTCCAGGCTGAGCAACAATATTTACACCATTTTGAAAATTTAATTGAGCAACACTAGGGTTAAGCAGTGGTTGCTGGGCTAATTCCCATGATTGGGGAATAATTCCACTAAATTTGAGAAAATCTTGACTCATCATGGTCGGAGTCAGATTTTTAGCTGTAATAATAATTGCTAATTCTTCTATAAATTTAATTGATGGAGCCGATTCTAGTGATGGTTGTAAATTTGATAGTTCCATTTTGGTGACTAATACCTGCTTTTAAGTTTATATATATAAGTTTTCCCAAAATAAAATGAAATTTACGAATATGTCAAAAACAAAAGTCTCCCACCTAGGGAATGGGAAACTTTTGCTTCATAAGTTATCTAGAGCGATTTTACTAAGATACTGCTGCTGAAGCAGTAGAACGTCTTCTTCTTCTCGCTGGTTTGATAGTTGTTTGTAGTTTTTCTGATTTTTGTAGTAAAAAGACAACTAGAGGACTGTTTTTTAGTTCCCGTTTAATTAATCTTCTTAGGCTAGCTTCAATTTCTAAGCGAATTTCTGTCCAGTTAACTTCTAATTCTCCGTCAGTACTATGGCTAAAATCAGACCAGCGCTCGCTCAACGTATTTTCAATATTTCTGACTATTAGTTGTTTTAAAAGGGTTGTTTCTACTTTAGTTACTACTCCTCGCAAATGAATTTCTGGTTGAGCAATCAATTTACCCGACCAATCGATAGCAGCAGCCACGGTGATTACCCCATCTTCTGCTAACTGCTGTCTTTCTTTCATGACAGTATGGTGAACTATACCTGCTCTATCTACTAATTCAATGCCTGAAGGTACTTGTCCTGCAATACCAATACTATCTTCAGTCAATTCGACAATATCGCCGTTGTTAATCACGACGATATTTTCTTCGGGAATTCCCATACTTTTTCCCATCTCTGCGTGTTTGACTAACATCCGATGTTCTCCGTGGACGGGAACAAAGAATTTAGGTTTGGTTAAAGCAAGCATTAATTTATGGTCTTCTCTCGAACCATGACCAGAAACATGAATACCGTGTTGGCGACCGTAGATTACTTTTGCTCCCTGCATCATCAGGCGATCGATGGTGTTGACGACGGCAATAGTATTGCCAGGAATAGGATTGGCGGAGAAAACAATGGTGTCTCCTTGTTTTACTCTGATATGTCTGTGTTCTTGTTTGGAGATGCGGGTCATTGCTGATAAGGGCTCTCCTTGAGAACCAGTGGTTAGAATCAAGACTTTTTCGTCTGGTAAACGATTTAGGGATCTGAAGGGTTCAAATAAATCGTCTGGACATTTGATGTAACCTAAATTACGAGCATGGGCAATTACGTTCAACATCGATCGTCCGACAACTACTACTTTGCGTTTGTGTTTCTGCGCTAATTGAAGAATAATATTGACTCGATGTACTGAAGAGGCAAAAGTAGTTACCATCAATCGTCCTTCTGCCTGGGCAAAAACACGGTCTAAGTTAGGATAGACAGACTGTTCTGAAGGGGTGTGTCCGGGAACTTCTGCGTTAGTAGAATCGCTCAACAAACAGAGAACCCCTTTTTCTCCATGTTCGGCTAGTTTTTGCAAGTCATAGTGTTCCCCATCTACAGGAGTATGATCGATTTTAAAGTCTCCTGTATGAATCACTACTCCTAACGGTGTATGGATAGCAACGCTAAAACTATCGGCAATTGAATGAGTATTGCGAATAAACTCTGCGGAAAAGAATTTACCAATAGACACTACATCACGGGGGACTACACTTTTAAGTTTAGTGCGGTCTAGTACTCCTGCTTCTTCTAACTTATCTCGCAATAAAGTCATTGCTAAGCGAGGTCCGTAGATTACAGGAATATCAAATTCTTTGAGATGGTAAGAAATACCCCCAATGTGGTCTTCATGACCGTGGGTTACAATCATGCCTTTGATTTTGTGGCGATTTTCCCGTAAATAAGTAACATCGGGTAAAACTATATTGATTCCATGCATTTCATCCGAGGGAAAACCCAAGCCAGCATCTAGCAGAATAATTTCATCTTCGTATTCAAATACACAAGTGTTCTTACCAATTTCGTGTAATCCACCTAAAGGGATAATTTTTAAGGGTGATTTGCTTTCATTTTTACTCATTAATTTTTCCTCGGTTTAGGTTTGTATTCTTACGTTAATAAAGCTGTCGATCTAAACTTTTTTAAACTTATTTTTTATTTCAATTAACTTGGAGTTAATACTACCAATTTTTTAGGCTTTTTTTATTAAACTATGTCTACGATATATCAACTAAAAAATATAGTTTTCTATAGGGTGAATAATTAATATTCGGTTATTAATTATGTTTTTCATCCATCGCTAAGCTTCTTTCCCTCTGGTCGAAGGGTGGTCACTTAGCTTAGTGGCTTAAATATACTAGTTTCTGTTATAAAAATAAACTTATTTAATTAGAGTAACAATAGCTATTTAATGTTTTATTCTCTTAACACTTTCCATTTATTTTGTTTTTTTGTACATATTATTATTTTATCGATCTATAAAATTAAAGCAAATTTAATTCTTTTAAAATTGTTTTTAAATCTTCTACTAAATTTAATTGTAGCTCACATAAAGGAGAGCGCAAACCACCTACATTCCATCCTTGTAAATTAAGTGCTTTCTTAACAGGAATGGGATTAGTAGTAGCAAATAAAGCTTTAAATAAAGGCAAAAGTTCTATCTGAATTGCTTGGGCAACTTGGTTATTTCCTTGATGATAGGCCGTAATCATCTCTTGCATTTTGTTGCCGACTAAATGGCTAGCAACACTGACAACTCCTACTCCTCCTACGGTTAACAAAGGTAGAGTTAAGACATCTTCTCCAGAATAAATGGCAAAAGATGGTGGTGTTAAACAGCGAATTTGGCAAGCTTGCTCTAAATCTCCACTAGCTTCCTTGATAGCGATAATATTATCTATTTGGGCTAGTTTGGCTACTGTTCCTGCTTCTAAGTTACGACTGGTACGGCTAGGTACATTATAGAGCATTATCGGTAGATCTGGGCAGGCTTTGGCGATCGCGCTGAAATGACTGTACAATCCCTCTTGGGGTGGTTTATTATAATAGGGGACTACTTGCAGGGAGCCATCTAAACCTAATTTAGCTGCTTTTTGGGTGGCTGCGATGGCTTCAGTGGTAGAGTTAGATCCTGTTCCTGCGATAATCTTAGCCTTACTACCTACAGCTTTTTGTACTACTTGAAATAATTCATATTCTTCTTCCCAACTTAAAGTTGGTGATTCTCCCGTAGTACCACAAATTACTAGTCCATCATTGCCATTATCTACCAAGTGAGCAGCTAATTTTTCGGCAACTCGATAGTTAACGCTACCATCTGCTGCAAATGGCGTCACCATAGCAGCTATTACTCTGCCAAAAGGTTCATTCATTAGTTGTTAGTTATTAGTTATTAGTTATTAGTTACCAATATGGGAAGTTTTAATATCCATCTATTTCCTACTATTAAACAGCCGCTACTGGTGAAGCTGCGGGTTTTATTAAGTTCTTTTGCAGCAACAATTCGGCAATTTGCACCGCATTTAAAGCTGCTCCTTTGCGAATTTGATCGCCACATAGCCATAATTCTAAGCCACAAGGATGAGAAAGGTCTTGGCGAATGCGACCTACTAATACTTCATCTTTACTAGTAGCGTCTATGGGCATGGGGAAATAATTGGCTTGCCAATCTTCTACTAATTTTACTCCCTTGGCACCAGCCAAAATTTTTCTAGCTTGCTCGACAGTAAATGGTTGTTCAAATTCTAAATTAACTGCTTCAGAATGGGCCCGCAATACTGGTACTCGCACGCAAGTTGCACTAATTCTTAACTCTGGGGCATTGAATATCTTACGAGTTTCGTTAATCATTTTCATTTCCTCCTCGCAATATCCTTCAGGGTTGAGGGGAGAATTATGAGGAAAGAGATTAAATGCTAGAGGATAGGGAAATATTTCGGCTGGTGGAGTTTGCCCATCTAAAATAGCTCGAGCTTGAGTTTTTACTTCCTCCATTGCCCTCGCTCCTGCCCCAGAAGCAGATTGATAGGTAGATACTACTATCCGTTCGAGCGGTTTTATTTGATGGAGGGGATAAATCGCCATTCCCATCAAAATGGTAGTACAGTTAGGGTTAGCAATAATTCCTTGGTGTTTAGCTGCTGCTTCTGGATTGATTTCGGGGACTATTAGGGGCACATCTGGATTCATCCGAAAAGCACTAGAGTTATCGATAACTACCGCTCCTGCTTCTACAGCTTTTGCTGCCCAAGCTTTAGAAGTAGAACCCCCCGCAGAAGCTAAAACTATATCTATATTAGTAAAAGACTGCTCGTTTACTGCTTCTACTACTAATTCTTCCCCACCAAAGTTTATTTTGCTACCGGCAGAACGAGGAGAAGCTAGAAGTTTAAGCCTACCGACTGGAAAGTTTCGTTCCTTTAATAACTTTAGTAGTTCTTGTCCTACAGCCCCTGTTGCTCCCAAAATTGCGACGTTTATTTTAGCTGACAAAGATTTTAACCTCCCATCCTTTACAAAAATTTAGTTCAAATGTTTTAGTTTATATTTTTTTATATCTGGCAAATGATAATGCAGATTTGAGCTAAAAGTAACTGATAAGTAATAAATTAATATTTGTTAATCCTAGCAGATGGTTTGTACAGATACACATTATTTTTAATTTACAGTAGGCAGATAGTCTTTTGGCAGTTACACTCTCATCAGTTTAAAGTTTGTTTAGTGTTAGCTGTCCATAGTCTTAGCTAAAATAATGTCAAGAGAAAATTAAAAAAAACTTACTAATTCAGAGTCTGCCACTATATTATTATCTAATTTTATGAGTTAATTGCCTCAAATTGTTAAAGACAATCGCTTATCCGGTGGCTGATTGTTTAAGATAACATAGCGTGAGAAGTATTCAGATAATATTTTGAACCTAATTTCTTCTCACATCAATTCAAGACATCAAGTAAATTAAACCAAGTAGTCAAAAAATAGAACTATAAGATGAAAGTTACCCAGGAAAAACTTCCTGATAGTCAAATCGGCTTAGAAATAGAAATTTCTAGTGAAACTTCCCAAAAAACTTACGAGAAAGTAGTACAAAACCTAGCCCGTTCGAGTAATATTCCTGGGTTTCGTAAAGGTAAAGTGCCAAGACAGGTATTGCTGCAACGTCTAGGTAGCCAAAGGATTAAGGCAGCAGCTTTAGAGGAAATAATTCAAACCAGCTTAAAAGACGCTATTGCTCAAGAATCGATCGATTCTTTAGGTAATTATCAACTTCGTTCTAATTTCGATGAATTAGTTCAGCAGTATAAACCAGGGGAAACTCTGACATTTTCAGCAGCAGTAGATGTACCTCCCTCAGTAGAATTAGGAGACTACCATAATCTTAAGGTTAAAGCAGAAGAGTCTGTTTATGACCCTCAGCAAGTAGATGACTTTCTGGAAGAAAAGCGTGTAGGGCAAGCTGACTTGGTTCCTGTAGAAGACCGTCCTGCGGAAATGGGAGATGTGGCAATTATTGACTTTGTCGGTAAACTAACCTCAGAAGGGGAAGAGGGACAAGAAATTGAAGGTGGTAGTGCTACTAATTTTCAGGTAGAAATAGCTGAAGGTAAGTTAATTCCAGGGATGGTGGAAGGCGTAGTAGGGATGAAGCCAGAAGAGACAAAAGAAGTCTCTGTTACTTTCCCCGAAGACTATGCTAAAGAGGAGTTAGCTGGCAAACCAGCAGTTTTTAGTATCACCCTCCAAGAATTGAAAGCCAAAGACTTGCCAGATTTGGATGATGATTTTGCTGCGGAAAATAGTGAATTTGAAACTATGGCAGAGTTACGGCAGTCTCTGGAAGAACAATTTCAAAAAAAAGCAGCAACAGAAACAAAAAATAATATTAATGAGGCAATTATTGCCTTATTGGTAGAACAAAGTACTGTTGATGTACCAGAAACTTTAATTCAGGAAGAGGTCACACAACTACTGACTCAGACATTTATGCAAATGCAGCAAATGGGCATAGATGTCAAAAGACTCTTTAATGCTGAGACAGTGCCAAAAATGCGAGAAAATTCTCGACCAGAAGCTCTAGCAAACCTGAAAAAATCTTTAATTATTGCAGAAATTGCTAAACAAGAATCTCTTCAGGCAAGCGAAGCAGAAATTGCTGAAAAAATGAAAGAGGTTCAAGAGCAATTATCTGGTCAAGAAGTAGACCAAGAAAAGTTGAAAGAAATAGTTACGAAGGATTTAAACCAAGAAAAAACTTTTGATTGGCTTAGAGAGAAAGCAGAAGTAGAATTGGTTCCCCAAGGGAAATTAACAGAATCTTCATCAGATGATAGTTCCACGGAAGAAAGTGGCGAATCTAGTTCTAGTGACGAGATAGAATAGAGAGAGTCTAGTTCGGAGTTGAGCTTACGAGCAAAGGAGGATTAACTCTCTGCCAAATTCTCTTCTCCCTTTTACTTTTTGGACTTAGCCAAAGTTTTACGGTAATTAGTAAATCTTGTTTACTAATTACTAACCTTATCGCTGCATCTAGTTGAAGAGTTAAGGCATAATAGTCAACAGAAGGAAAGCCTAAGCTTAAAAAAAGTAAAGGATAATCACCTGAAAAGTTAGTTAATTAAGATACTGTTAGCAAAACTATATGCTGGAATCGCGATCGCATTATAATCAGTTAAGTAACAAAAATACTCCAGAAGTATATTCTCTTAGCAACGTAGTACCGATGGTAGTAGAGCAATCTGGCGTCGGTGAGAGAGCTTTCGATATCTATTCGCGACTGCTACGAGAAAGAATCGTTTTTTTGGGTACTGCAATCGATGACAAAGTAGCAGATTCGATTGTTGCTCAGTTACTCTATTTAGAAGCAGAAGACCCAGAAAAAGATATTCAAATTTATATCAATTCTCCAGGTGGTTCAGTTTATGCAGGAATGGCAATTTACGATACCATGCAGCAAATTCAGCCCGATCTAGTTACTATTTGTTATGGTATAGCTGCTAGTATGGGCGCATTTTTGCTTTCCGGGGGAACTAAAGGCAAGCGGATGGCTTTACCTAGTTCGAGAATTATGATTCATCAACCTCTAGGAGGAGCACAAGGACAAGCAGTAGACATCGAAATTCAAGCTAAAGAAATCCTCTATATTAAAAAGAAATTGAATGAATTAATTGCAGAACACACAAGTCAACCTGTTGATAAAATTGCTGGCGATACAGAAAGAGACTTTTATATGTCTTCTGAAGAAGCTAAAGAATACGGTTTAATCGATCGAGTAATTATTAGACCAGAATTATCAGACCCCCAAATTCCCGTAACATCACTCTAAGTAAGAGGCACTCATGTCTAAATACGACTCCCATCTAAAATGTTCGTTTTGTGGTAAATCCCAGGAGCAAGTACGCAAATTAATTGCCGGTCCAGGAGTTTATATTTGTGATGAATGTGTTGAGCTATGTAACGAGATTTTAGATGAGGAGTTGATGGAAGAGGGAACATCTGTATCCGCATCTACGGCTCGTCCAGAAGCAAAACCAGTCAAAAAACGCAATCGTTCCGAAAAAATATCTTTTCAAGCCATTCCCAAGCCAAGAGAATTAAAACGCTATTTAGACGAACACGTTATTGGTCAAGAAGAAGCTAAAAAAGTCCTCTCTGTAGCGGTATATAATCATTACAAGCGATTAAGCTTGACCGATGGCAAGAAAAGTTCTGAGGGAATAGACGATACCGTAGAACTACAGAAGTCTAATGTACTGCTAATTGGACCAACTGGTTGTGGTAAAACTCTTTTGGCGCAAACTTTAGCTAGAATTTTAGAAGTTCCTTTTGCTGTGGCTGACGCTACTACCCTCACTGAAGCAGGCTATGTAGGAGAAGATGTAGAAAATATTCTCTTACGCTTATTACAAGTAGCAGATTTAGATGTAGACGAGGCTCAAAGAGGAATTATCTACATTGACGAAATTGATAAAATTGCTCGCAAAAGCGAAAATCCCTCGATTACCCGTGATGTTTCGGGAGAAGGAGTGCAACAAGCACTATTAAAAATGTTAGAAGGTACTGTCGCTAATGTACCGCCTCAAGGAGGAAGAAAACACCCGTATCAAGATTGTATTCAAATTGATACTAGTAATATTTTGTTTATTTGCGGTGGTGCTTTTGTTGGCTTAGATAAAGTAGTCGAACGCCGTCTGGGTAAAAAATCTATGGGCTTTGTCCAAACTGGAGACGTTCCCTCTAAAGAAAAACGTACTGCCGATATTCTGCGACACTTACAACCAGATGATATGGTCAAGTTCGGTATGATTCCCGAATTCGTCGGTCGTATTCCTGTCATGGCAGCCTTAGAACCTCTGAACGAAGAAACTTTGATGGCAATCTTAACTAAACCACGCAATGCTTTAGTGAAGCAGTATCAGAAGCTACTGCGGATGGACAATATCGAGCTAGAATTTACCGAAGAAGCAGTAAGAGCGATCGCACAAGAAGCTTATCGACGGAAAACAGGGGCAAGGGCTTTACGGGGTATCGTGGAAGAATTAATGCTAGAAGTTATGTACGAACTGCCTTCTCGTCAAGATGTACATATTTGTTCTATCACTAAAGAAATGGTAGAACAACGTTCTACAGCAGAGTTGTTAGTTCATCCTACTTCAATTAGAAAACCAGAATCAGCTTAAATTTAGCTATCAGCTATCAGCTTTTAGCTTTGTTAAGTAATTATCAGTTATCAATCTAGAATTATCAATTAATTGTTAACTTGCTCGGTACCGAGCGCGATCGAGTATTAGAGTAAATAATAAGTAGTTGATACCAGATAACTGTAATGCCTTCAATTAATATCCGTGGTGTAGAACATTATTACGAGTGGATTCGCCAGTCAAAAAATTCTAACTCTAAACCTGTGATGGTGTTCGTTCACGGTTGGGGAGGTTCATGTCGGTATTGGCGTACTATTGCCGATGCCTTAGCAGATGAGTTTGATTGTCTACTGTACGATTTGCGTGGTTTTGGGCGTTCTCTCTTACCCACAAGTTTTACCAATTTAAGTTATGAGTTAGAAGAATACGCAGAAGATTTAGCTATTTTATTAGATAGTTTGGGTTTGAATGAAGTGTATATTCAAGCTCATTCGATGGGAGCATCAGTAGCAGCTTTATTTCTCAATCGTTACAAAGAGAGAGTCAAGCAGGGTATTTTGGTTTGTAATGGTGTTTTTGAGTATGATGAAAAAGCTTTTAAGGCTTTTCACAAGTTTGGTGGTTATGTAGTTAAGTTGCGCTACAATTGGTTTTTGCGAATTCCTTTGGCAGATAGGATGTTTATGGCACGGTTTCTCAATCTTCCTATTCCTGCTGAAGAACGTCGGGCATTTTTAGAAGACTATTTACTGGCAGATTATGAAGCTGCTTTAGGAACGATTTATACTTCGGTGAGTAAGAAAGCGGTGGAAATAATGCCTGGTGAATTTGCTAAGCTAGAAGTCCCTACACTGATGATTTCTGGAGAGAAGGATATCATCATTCCTGCGGAGATGGGCAGACAAGCAGCAGCTTTGAATGAGATAATTGAGTATGTAGAAATACCCCAAACTGGACATTTCCCCATGTTGGAAGATAGGGAGAGTTATTTGAGGGCTGTTAAGGAGTTTTTGCGGGTTAGTAGTGTAGTATGAACTCGGATTCAGTAGCTCTACAGTTACTACAATTAATTAACCTCAGTTCGGGATAAGCTAGAATCTTTATTTTTTCGGGGAAAATCTATGTCATCGGCGATCGATCTACTATTAAATTAATGGAACGATGAGATCGGGAATTGAGTATTCCTGGAACGAGTAAAGCGATCGCTCTCCATCGCGCCCAACAGTCTCTTTTAAACGACCCTAACTATCAAGCTCCTTACTATTGGTCTCCCTACGTACTGGTCGGAAATTGGCGTTGATACTCAGAGACAACAGTTAAATAATGCTCAAAATGAGCGATCGGAGAATAATATTAGCCTGATTATCAATTAAATTAGGTTTGCCATTAGGTGCGATCGCTCCAAACTGCTGAAAATAATTTTTTAACTGGGGTGGAAATTCGGGAAACTCAAATATGGTATCTCCTCTAGCAATATCAGCCCAAAAATAACGCAGTTGAGGAGCGTATTTAGCTGCTTCTGTCTCAGATAAATTTAAGGGAGGAGAAGTTAATAACTTGAACATAAACGGATAAGAGCGATCGCCCAACCATTCCCGCGAAGTATGAGCTAAATTTGACCAACCAGGAATAGTCTTTATTTGGTAGGATTCTATTTTTACTTCTTTATTTCCGCGCTCGTCTGTCTTAACATCTATTACTCGATAGGGATGGGGATAGCTGACTAAGGAACCAGTGCAAATTTCATACATCCCTTCCAATTCAGCAACATCCTGAACGTGGAGATGACCTGTAAAAATTAATTTTACGCCATATTTTCTTAAAATAGCCAATAATTGAGGATAGTTAGCCAACATATAACGCCTACCCAACGGATGCTTTGATTGTGCTGGTAAATGTTCGATGAGGTTGTGATGAATCATTACCAGCACTAATTTATCTCGTACTTTCTCTAGAGTTTCCTCTAACCATAGCAATTGTGCCTCATCTACCAATCCTATTCATCGATCGCAGATAAAATTTATACAGAGCAAAATTAGTAACTCGTTCTTGGCAATGATACTATAAAAGACTAAAACTTAACTCAAAGAAGACGAGGTAAAGTTGTTAACCCTGGGAGTAAACATAGATCATGTAGCGACTATTCGCCAAGCAAGGCGGACAGTAGAACCCGATCCTGTAGCAGCAGCAGTATTAGCAGAGTTGGCTGGTGCAGATGGTATTACCGTCCATCTAAGGGAAGATCGTCGTCATATTCAAGATAGGGATGTGCGCTTATTACGCCAAACCGTAAGAACTCATCTTAACTTGGAAATGGCACCAACAGAAGAAATGGTAAATATCGCTCTGGAAATAAAACCAGATTACGTTACCCTCGTCCCAGAAAAACGAGAAGAAGTAACTACCGAAGGCGGAATTGATATTGTCTCTAATTTCGATCGCTTTTCAGAAGTAGTCAAGCAATTACAAGGGGCTGGTATTCCTGTAAGCTGGTTTATTGATGCTGAGGAAACACAAATTGAGGCTGCTGCCAAAACAGAAGCTAAATTTATTGAATTGCATACAGGTAAATATGCAGAGGCAAAAGATGAAGCTAGTAAACAGCAAGAGTTAACTATTTTAACCAAAGGTGCAGAACAAGCGATCGCTACAGGTCTAAGAGTTAATGCAGGTCATGGTTTAACCTATTGGAACGTCTACCCTGTTGCTTGTATCCCTGGTATGGAAGAATTAAATATTGGTCATACTATAATCAGTCGAGCTGTATTAGTGGGAATGAAAAGAGCAGTAAGAGAAATGAAACTTGCTATGAAAGGAGAAGTTTAAATTAGACCTCTTGCATAAGTCTTATAAACTTTGGTTAAGTCAAGGTAAAAGGTAAAAGGTAAAAGGTAAAAGGGATTAATTCCGCTCGATCGTTTATTTTTGCAAGAAGTCTATTAACAACTAACAACTAACAACTAACAACTAACAACTAATTTAAAAAATGCAAACATACTATTACGTTTTAGCCAGTCAAAAATTTTTACTCGAAGAAGAACCTTTTGATGAAGTACTCCAAGAAAGAGTGCGTAATTATCAAGAACAAAAGAAAGAAATTGATTTTTGGTTAGTCAAACAACCCGCTTTTTTAGAAGCACCAGAATTGGCTGAAATTAAGGCTAAATGCCCTCAACCATCAGTAGCCGTTATTTCTACTAACTCTCAATTTATTACTTGGCTCAAGCTGAGGTTGGAGTATGTATTAACAGGAGAATTTCAAGCTCCTTCAGAATCTATCCCCGAACCTTTGGCTTCTTTGGAACAGGTTGCTTAAATTGGGTTAACTACTGAGCGTGGAGTAATCTCTAACTAATTAGGGTTAGCTGAAAAAGTCTGAGCAGAACTAATGTTCTGCTATCAAGTTATTTAAGGTCGGAGTTTAGATTAATAATAAAATTTCCTATAATTTTTATCTAATCATTTTAATATTTTTACCTTATTTTACTGTTTTGATATAAATTTATTCTGTCCTAACCTTTGCTTCGATTGCTATAGTTGTAGGGGCGAACTTTTGTTCTCCCCACCAAATTAAACCGTTGCTATGCGAAGAAAATATTATCAAGATTAGACCTAATGTCATCTGCTGATGCAGAAGTAATACTTCCCAGCAAATCGTCTTCTCGCAAAATTAGCGTTCCCTGTTGGCTATCAGCAAACCATAAATCTTCGACTTGGTTGACCTTAATTTTGGTTTCTCCCAACTGAAAATTATTGATAGTGTCGAATCCTTTTCCTGATTTGAGAAAAATAGTAGCAGAACCTTGACCTAGCCAAATAATATCTTCGCCTGTACCACTATTAATATAGTCTCTACCGCCATTAGCATAAATCAGGTCATCTCCTGCTCCTGCCCTAATAATATCTTTGTCTAAGCCACCGTAAATTATGTCATCGCCTTTCCCACCAACGAGAGTATCTTTACCACCATTGCCATAGAGAATGTCATTTCCAGCTTTGCCTTTGATAAGCTCATCTCGATCGCTTCCATAGAGAATATCATTATTCCTGCTGCCAATAATTTCTGTTGTTTCCTGAGTTTGAGGAAATCCAGTAACGATAGTAGAGCGAGGAATATCAATTCCAGAAGAACCAGACTCTACATCAATCTCTACAGTAAGAGATTCTAATACTTCACTCAAATT
>JASJDJ010000108.1 GCA_030065635.1 Xenococcaceae cyanobacterium MO_188.B32 | reverse complement strand
GTACTATTTGCGGAGGATACCTCTTCAACGGTGAAAGAATCGAAACCCACCACATAGTATCTGTAGCAAAAGGTGGACGAAACGACGTAGAAAACCTGATGCACTTACACGAAATGTGTCATAAACAGGTACACAATACCAAGCCAAAAGCTTGAAGTATGGCTTGAGCCGTGTGACGCGAGAAGGGTCACGCACGGTTCTTAGGGGGGTGCGGACTGGTAACAGTCCAATCCTACCCGACAGAAGACAGCAGGAGTGGATGGAATAGCATCTCTGTCCCCAGAAGCACGTCAAAAACTCACAGGACAACTCAAATTAACAGGAAAAAGTAAGCCTACCCGTAGAGTATGGATACCCAAACCTGGAAGAGACGAGAAACGTCCACTAGGAATTCCCACAATATACGACCGCGCCTTACAAGGAATAGTTAAAGCTGCCCTTGAACCAGAATGGGAAGCTCGATTCGAGCCGAACTCATATGGATTTAGACCAGGACGTTCCTGTCAAGATGCAATCAAACATATTAAAGATGCAATTCAGAACAAAGACAAATATGTTCTGGACGCTGATCTTGCCAAATGTTTCGACCGCATCAACCACATAGCCTTACTCCGAAAACTCGGTTACACAGGCAAAATCAGGCAACAGATTAAAGCCTGGTTAAAAGCAGGTGTTATAGATTCTGGGGTATTTACTGCCACATCTGAGGGAACACCGCAAGGTGGGGTAATAAGCCCTTTACTGGCTAATATTGCCCTCCACGGGATGGAAAATATGTTGATTGAGTTCGCCAAAACTCTCGACATGAGAAGGAAAGACAAACCCAATAGCCAGATAAGTTGGCAACAAAAGGTTAAATCCTTAACCTTCATAAGATACGCCGATGACTTCCTGGTATTACATAAAGACCTAAACGTAGTCACTCGATGCAGAGAACTAATCTCTGAGTGGTTAAACGGCATGGGACTAGAACTAAAACCCTCCAAAACCAGAATCGCCCACACTCTACATCCAGAGCTAAGCGAAGACGGGCTAGCTGGATTTGACTTCTTGGGTTATCACATCCAACAATTTCCAGCAGGTAAGTACGTAAGTGCCAAGCACCCAAGTACCCTAAAACCTTTGGGTTTTAAAACACTCATCACACCTTCAAAGGATGCCTGTAAAATACATCAGAGAAATATCAAAGATGTTATTAAGAAACATAAAAACTCCCACCAGGCTAAGCTTATTAAGGAGCTTAATCCAATCATCAGAGGATGGACAAATTACTACTCCTTCTCCGATGCCCAAACAACGGGAGAGCTTACAAGGCAAGACCACCTCATATTCCAGAAACTTAGAGCCTGGGCTAGATACCGAACTGGTAAATGGAACAAGAAAACTAAGGCTAAATACTGGAAAAAAATAGACAAGAATAACTGGGTCTTCGCAACCAGGTCAGGGGACGTGAACCCCCTACGGTTACTAACACACACTAAATTCGGCAGCAGTAGCACAGAGTATGTCAAAGTTAAAGGCGAAGATAGTCCGTTCAACGGAAAGCTAGTTTACTGGAGTACCAGAATGGGTAGAAGTCCCGATCTGCCGACTCGGAAAGCAATATTGCTAAGGAGTCAAAAAGGTATATGCTTCTGGTGTTGTCTACGCTTCCGAGAAGGAGACATTTTAGAAGAAGACCATATACTTGCCCGCGCCCTCGGTGGCAAGGATGAGTATAAAAACCTTCAACTCCTTCACGGACATTGCCACGATGAAAAAACTGCCCTCGATCTGGAATATATCAAGGAAAAAGAACTCTCCAATTACTATGATAACTTTTCAAAAGAATTGAACAAGTATGACTGGTACTGGAAGAACGATATCCTGTATATCCCAGAAACCAAGAGCAGGGGTGTTCAATGACAAGATAGATATATTGAGTAGCCGTGTGAAGGGAAAACTTTCATGCACGGTTCGGAGGAGAGGGGATAAGTGGTAACACTATCCTCGACTCTCTAATTGAGTGTCAAAACGGCAATAAATCTTATTGCTCATACTTTCTAAACCATTTAAAGTTTTCTCTATCTGTCCTCCTATTCCCTATTAATCATCCCAAAAAAGCATAAATACCCATAAAATAAAATAGTTGTAATTTTACTTAATATTTGAGCGATTTAATGACGACAATGATAGAAATATATACTTGGGCTTACTGTCCTTACTGTATTCGAGCTAAAGCTCTGTTAGATAAAAAAGGCGTTGAATACAGTGAATATTGCATTGACGGCGATGAAGAAGCAAGAGACAAAATGGCACAGAGAGCCAATGGGAAAAGAAGTTTACCCCAAATCTTTATAGACGATCGCCATATCGGAGGCTGCGACGATCTCTATGCTTTAAATAGTCAAGGGAAATTAGACCCTTTACTTGAAGGTCGTGCTGCTTAGTTATAAAGTTTTAGAGCAGCTATATTAATTCTTGACAAGGACAGAGGGCGTGAAATTAGCATTTATCATCGATCCGATATCTTTACTCGATCCCGGACACGATACTAGTGTGGCAATAATGGAAGCTGCACAAATATTAGGTCATGAGGTTTGGATTACCCAAGCAAATCAGTTAAGTGCGATCGAGGGTAAAGCTTGGGCTAATCTGCAACCAGTGCAACTAAAACCAGTAAAGTTAGTAGATGGGCATTGGCAAGTTGAAAAAGATTGGTATCAAGTAGGCGATCGACTGTTTACCTGTCTAGAGGAAATGGATGCAGTATTCATGCGTACCGATCCGCCTGTTACCATTCCTTACCTCTATGCTACCTATATTCTCGATTTAATTGCTCCAGAAAAAACTCTAGTAATTAATTCTCCGAGGGGGTTGAGGACTGCCAACGAGAAAATGTATGCTCTTCAATTTCCCTCTGTCATTCCTGAAACTATTGTCAGTCAGGATAAAGCAGTTATTGGTAAATTTTTAGATGCTAAACAAAGGGCTGTGCTTAAACCCTTAGGGGGAAAAGCAGGAGAAGGAATTTTATTTTTAGAAGCGGGCGATCGCAATTTTAATTCTCTAGTAGAAATTAGTACCAAACAAGAAAAAGAACCAGTAATGGTACAAGAATACCTACCCGCAGCCAAAGAAGGAGATAAAAGAATCATCTTACTCGATGGAGAACCTATTGGGGCTGTTAATCGTATTCCTACAGGTAACGAATTTCGGGGCAATATGGCAGTAGGGGGAAGAGTAGCACGAGTAGGTATTACCGAAAGGGAAAAAGAAATTTGTGCTACTGTCGCCGATAAATTAAAAGCGGATGGTTTATATTTTGTCGGGCTTGATGTTATTGGCGGTTATCTAACAGAAGTAAATGTTACTAGCCCTACAGGAATTAGAGAAATCGATCGCCTGAATAATGTCAGTTTGGGTAAGCAAGTAATTAAATGGTTAGAAGAGAAAGTAAGTAATAAGTAATAAGTAATGAGTAATGAGTAATGAGTAATAGTTTTAACGACTAACGACTAACAACTAACAACTAATAACTAAACAATGAATGCACTCTCAATACCAACTTGGATGGTTCATACTTCTAGCGTCATTGAATGGATTGCTGCGATTTGGTTTATCTGGAAATATGGGGAAATAACAGGCGATCGCTATTGGTGGGGTTTATCTGCTGCTATGTTACCTGCTTTAATTAGTGCTATGTGTGCCTGTACCTGGCATTTCTTTGATAATCCTGAGTCTTTAGAATGGCTGGTAACTCTTCAAGCTTCGATGACGGTTTTAGGAAATTGTACTCTGTGTCTGGCTGCATGGTGGATTTGGCGTTCTTCCCGTCAGTTAGAGTAGTTGTCATGTCGTACTTTTTTTCGTACGATACAAATAATAAATAGTAAACAACTCATACTATGGAAAATATTTCTGTTTCTAACGCCCGTAGTAATCTTTATCGTCTCATTGATGAAACAGCAGAATCTCATACTCCTATTGCCATTGTTGGCAAGCGCAATACAGCAGTTTTAGTATCTTTAGAAGATTGGGATGCCATTCAAGAAACTCTTTATCTAACATCAATTCCTGGTATGAGAGATTCAATTGTAGAAGGAATGAATACTCCTTTATCAGAATGTGCGACTGAGGAAGAATTAGAGTGGTAGATTCTCAATTATGGGAACTTCGCTATACTAGACAAGCTCTCAAAGATGCTAAAAAGCTAAGTTCATCAGGATTGAAGCAGCAAGCAGAAACTCTACTAACAATTCTTAAAAAGAATCCTTTTACTAATCCACCTCCCTACAAAAAATTAATGGGAGATATGAGAGGCAGTTATTCTCGCCGAATCAATATTCAACACCGTCTTGTTTACCAAATATTTCCAGAAGAACGTACAGTTAAAATGATTCGTATGTGGTCTCATTATGATGATTGATTTCTAATTTGGAGCGACAGTTTTTGGTTTTTTATACTTTAATTTGTAGCTAATTTTGATGTTATCTAAAGATAGTTTATTTGCCCTTTCTTTATTTCCTTATTTAGGATTTCTCTGGTTTATTACGCGATCGAAGAAGTTACCTCGTTTAGCTTTAATTGGTTTTTATGTCTTGTTAATATTTGTGGCTGTAACTATTCCTGCGGGGATTTATGCCAAAGTACACTACGGAGAGGCTTTAGCTAATGTAGATTGGTTACACGGAAGTGCAGAATTATTTTTAACTCTTTCTAACATTTTAGTCGTGTTGGGTTTTCGACAAGTAGTAATTGAAAAACAAAAAACTTCTAAGCCAGAATCAGAATGAAGTATTAACAGTTGCCAGTCGTTAGTTGTTAGTTGTTAGTTGTTAGTCGTTAAAACTATTACTCATTACTCATTACTTATTACTTATTACTTACTTTCCCTTCTAGTCATTTAATAACAGCTTTAATTTCTCAGTTGCCACATTTTCATACTATTGTCTGCACTACCACTAATAATACTTTTTCCATCAGGAGCGATCGCGATCGATAATACTTTATCAGTATGTTCTCTAAGAGTACAAATTTCTTCTCCTGTTTCTAGCTGCCACAACTTAATAGTATTATCCCAACTACTACTCTCTGAATCTTCTAAGTTGCTATTTGTTACAGAATTCGACGCAGTTGAAAGCCAAGACGGTTTACCCGTTGGATGAAAACTAGACAGCACCGCCGACCAAGCTGGAATTAAATTCTAGCTTGCACGCGTGCAGTGGCATTCCGCCACCTTTAGGTGCTTTGAAATATGGTATAATTCTCGATAATGTGAGTAAGAACAAGGTTTGTCGCATCGACTCTTTGCTAGTAGGGGTGTAATTCCTGTCAGTAAGAAACTAGGAATATTGATTTTCCAAAGACTAAGGCACAGACAAGCAGGCAGCAGAGATAGCGATTTATAGCTCTGATTTGAGTAAAACCACTTTGAAAGCGAAACCAATATTCAAATGTAAGCGCAACGCATATGGTGAGGGCGTAATTTTGAATACGATTCAAAATGCTGACCGCCCGAACCCGAAGGCTGTTAATCATCAGTATGTCAAAGCGTGTAGGTGGTTTTTGACTGCCACCACTAGATTTCTAGTGACAGCTAATTCAGGATTGAGTAGTGCGACAAATTTTGTATTCATGACCTGGGTTAGAATCCAAAGTGCTTCAGCCGTTGGAGAAGTCAATAAACCAAGCAACTAATTAAGATATAGATAAAGATGCTAAAGCTTGGTTAGTAATTGTGTCGATCGCTTCTAAATTTATAGCTTGAGTGGGAGATTGACAACTCAGCCACAGTAGATACTCTATATTACCAGCAGGGCCAGTAATCGGCGACCAAGTTAATCCTTGATATTGCCATCCTAATTTTTCTGCTGCTTGCCAAACTCGAAAAATAGCCTCAGCTTGATCTTTAGAGTTACGAACTACACCTTTTTTGCCTACTCGCGATCGACCTACTTCAAATTGGGGTTTTACTAGTAACAGTACTTCTTTTTTGCCAGTCAACAAATTCCACAGAGGTTCTAATACTTTGGTAAGGGAAATAAAAGATAAGTCCATCACTCCTAAGTCGGCTGGACATTCTTCGCCATATAATTCAGTAGTATCAAGATAGCGAAAATTAGTCCTTTCTTTTAAAATTACTCGTTCGTCTTGACGCAGAGTCCAAGCTACTTGTCCGTAACCCACATCGACACCATAAACTTTTTTTGCTCCTGCTTTTAACAAACAGTCTGTAAAACCTCCAGTAGAAATTCCGCCATCGAGACAGATACGATTTTCTACATTAATAGCAAAATGTTTAAGAGCTTTGGCTAGTTTTTCTCCACCACGAGATACATAAGGAGGTTTGGCTAGTAATTCAATTTTTGCTTTGGTATCAATTTCTGTCCCTGGTTTATCTATCAGTTGCTGATTTACTCTTACTTCTCCAGCACGGATACATCTTTGCGCTTTTTGTCGTGACGAACAGAGGTTAAGTTCTACTAAAAGGGTATCTAGTCTTTGTTTTGCCAAAATTAACTTAAATATTTTATTATTTGCTCGACGATCGCCTCAGGAGATAAAGTTACACTAACAACTAAATCTGCTTGCGGTTCTTCTAAAATTTTAAACTGACTGCGTAACATCCCTGCTTGCATAAAATGCTCTTTTCTTTGTTGAATTCTGGCTAAAATCTGCTCGTAATCTCCCTGTAAATAAATTAAAACAACTTCAGGACAATTTAATTGTAGAATTTCTCGATAAGAAGATTTGAGGGCAGAACAAGCCAAAATAGCACTTTTATCTTGACTAATAGTATTATGAATTAGGTTGTTTAATTTTAGTAGCCAAGGTTTACGGTCTTCATCGTTTAAAGGAATACCGCGACTCATTTTATCGATATTTTCTGCTGGATGAAAATCGTCTGCATCGTAAAAAGTCCAGCCAGTGCGATCGCTCAATAGTTTACCAACGGTAGTTTTTCCAGAGCCAGCTACGCCCATTATGATACAGAACATATATTAGTAACCAGTAACCAGTTGCTCGATAAACCTACTCATGAATTTAACTCATAACTGATAAGGTGATAACTGTTGAGTAATAGTTTTAGTTTCTCATAATAAGCGATCGATAACATTTAAATCTAAATAACTCGCATCTTGAATTTGCCCTTGAATAACCTCAAAAGGTTGTTCTGGTTCGCCAAGATGATTTAATACTAATACCGCATTACTAAAATCTTGATTTTTCGTGTAATCATTGACGGTAACAATCGTTTTTAGTCCTGCTGCTGTAGCTGCTTGTAGTCCATGATAGGAATCTTCTAAAACAATACATTCTTCAGGTTTTAACTCCATCTGTTGCAAGACATAATGATAAATATCTGGTGCGGGTTTCTTAGCAGGAACAATATCCCCCGCAGCAATAATTTCAAACCAATCAGGATTGAGAAATTTTTGTAACAAAGCTATAGTATTGGGTAAAGCACTAGTAGTCGCGATCGCTAAACGAATTTTTTGTTCTCTCGCCTCTCTAATTAATCTTTCAACCCCAAGACGTAGGGGAATCGCTCCTTCTTCTAGCAATTGACGATAATATTTATTCTTAGCAAGATGAAGCTTGGTAATAAAATTTGTTAAGTTCTTTTTTGGCGGTTTGTCATATTTATAATGCTCAAAATAAAAGCGAATACGCTCTTTTCCTCCTGATATCGTCAGTAATTTGCCATAAAAGTCTACTGACCAATGCCAATCTAATTCTGCTGCTGCAAAAGCACGATTAAACGCGGTGCGATGACCGTTTTTTTCTGTTTCTGCTATTGTTCCATCTACATCAAAAATTAACGCTTTGAGCTTGGTCATAATTTTTATCTTAGTTACAATAAGGTAATCTAACAAAAAAGATAAATCCCCAAGCTATTGACTTTTTTCTTTTTTGTTGCTACACGAATAGACAAATATTACGTAACTGTATGTTACCCGACAAGGCGATCGGCAAAACAGTAGACTCTATCAGAGAAACTAATAACCAGGATTTTTCTAGTTTGATGCCTAGACCTGGTTGGTACTAGGTAATAGGGTTATTGCTAGTAAATTAATGCCCTAACTCTACATACTGCTTTAAAATACGAGCAGTACAAAATTTCTATATTTCTTAATGATTATTTACTAGCTTTGAGAAAAGGATTTTTATCCGCTCGACTATTTTTTACAAATAACAAGGAGAGGCTGAAAATTCATTGTTAATCGATGAATAAGAGCAGTTTTTATGAGTAGTATTAAGCTATTTAATGCTGATGAAATTTTAAATAATTACCAACAAGGTCAACGTAATTTCAACGCAATTAAGCTAATAAAAGCTAATTTAAGTCACGCTAATCTCAATAGCATTAATTTGTCTCAAGGAAGACTTATTAAAGTTAATTTTAGTAAAACAAAACTTATTAATGCCAATCTCGATCGGGCTGATTTATCTCAAGGTAATTTAACTGGTGCACAATTAATTGATGCTAAATGTTATCAAACTAATTTAACGGCAACTTCTCTAGAAAAAACTAATTGCAGTGGAGCAATTTTTAGTAGTGCTATTTTATCTCAGGCAGATTTAAGTGATGCCAATTTAATTGGTTGTAGTTTCATTTCTTCTCAACTAAAAAACACAAACCTAACTAGAACGAATCTAACTGGAGCGAGTTTTACAAGTGCAGTATTAACTCAAGCTAATCTAAGTTTTGCTATCCTAACCAAAGCAATTTTAGTAAATGCTAACTTGATAGAAGCCAATTGCCAAAATGCCACTTTAATTCGTGCTTATCTACATAATGCTAATCTAAGTAAAGCTAACTTAGAAGGAGCTAATTTGAGTTTTGCCGATTTGAGGGGAGCTAATTTAAGTTTTGCCGATCTCAGAGGAGCTAATTTAGAGGGAGCCAATCTTAAAAATGCCAATCTTAAAGGTGCTAATTTATCTCAAGCCAGTTTAGAAGGGGCAGAGTTGAGTAATGCTAATTTACAGCAAGTAACTTTAACTCAAACTAATTTAATCGGCACTAATTTGCTAAATGCCAATTTATCTCAAGCAAATTTATCTCAAGCAAATTTATCTCAAGCAGGTTTGCTATTCACTAACATGAAGAAAACTAATTTAATGGGAGCAGAATTAACAGAAGCTAATTTGATTGGAGCAAACTTATCCCAAGCTAATCTTCTCGAAGCATCTTATTCCGCAACAATTATGCCCAATGGCAAAAGGACAGAATAACTCGATAATTTTTGACAATGAAAAATAAATTAGTCTTTGTTTAATTTACGATAAGAGGATAATCGGGAGTAGGATTTAAAGGACAGCTAAAAACATATTTGCCAGGAGAAAGTGTAATTTCATAATCTTGGGTTTTTCCCTGAATTAATCCTCCTCCACTTACTTTCGGTAGATTTATTTTTTTAACTCCTGCTCCTCTTAAATAAAAGCCCAGTTCATAAGGAACATCAGAATTAGTCACTCGAAAAATATGCTTTCCAGCTTTTAATTCTAGAGGTTTAAACTTAGGTTTTCTTGTAGATAAAGTTTGGCTATTAATCTGTTTACAATCTACAGATTGCTTAGGCTGATATTGGTAATCTCGTGCTTCTGTTTCCAAAAATTGACATCCTGTTTGAGTCAAATTAATTACTGTTGCTGCTTCAGATTGAACAGATGAGGGAGTATTAGTTTGGTTTGGTAGAGAGCAACTTACTAACAAAGCTAACCATAAACTACTCCTTAATATCTTAAGAGAATTAATCATGTTACTTTTAATTTTTTTTTAATAAGTTAAATAACAAAAGTTTCTACCTTACTGAAGTTACTTAAAGAAACTTTGATACTAAATTTTTTTCCTATTTCTTCACTAAAACGAAACTCTATACTCTCTGTCTTTTTAGCTTGAGCCTGCATGACTAATTGCTCTCTTTCATCTAATATGGTTATTTCTAACCCATAAGGCAGGTGAGTACAAATATAAGTGGGAGAGACTTTAACCGAAATTTCAATTTCTTCTTTTTTTTGAGACTTAATATTTAAGATCAAAGCTATCTGACTAGTACTATAGATAGACTTTAATTCTATTAACTTTACACGGGTTACACCAGCATCGTTAGTTAAATTGTTCGTTTTACTAACGGTAAGTTGAGAGGTGCTACAAAAAGAAAATGTACTGTTGGGTAAAGTTAACTTATCTGGTTGTTGCCAACTACGCTCAAATACTCCATCTAACCACTGACTCAATCTTACAGGTTCGGGTAGTATTAATGGTTTTCTTTGTCTTTGTTGCTCTAGATAAGTGGGTAAATCTTCTAGAGATTGTAGTGTAGATAAAAATATTTTACCCTCATTCAATTGACTGACAAACCCCAATATTTTTGCTTCCTGTAAAGATGGACTTAACTCTACAGCGATATAACCGATTCTGCCGAACCAGACTTCTGCTGGCACACTTATCCAGTTAGTTGACGATTGTATTCTTCTACACTCTATCTTGCCACAATTAATAATATCTAAATCTGCTACGTCCATCAAAGATTGGAACATAGGATTCCAGCTATCACTAGTTTCTAAACTAGTTTTCCAGCCTAAAAGATTAAGATAAATTTGAACACTCCATACAGTTAAAGTATTTAAATAAACTTGTCTTGCTTTCTTAAGATTTGCTTGATAGAGACTAAACTCTTTTGCTCGATCGTGAGCACTTATCCCTAGGGAAACTGTGTATACTAAAAATTTGGTCATCAATTCAATCATAATTGTATTTCGTCAAATTATTAACTTATTCTTGTAGTTTTTTTTGTAGCAAAGAAGCAAATTTTTGACAACAGCGTTGAAAAAAACTACTAAGAGTAGGAATCGCTACATCTAATTCTTTAGAGATTTCTTCCCAATTTTTTCCAGAAAATCTAGCTAAAGCTAGATTTTGGAAATTGGCATTTTGCTTATTCCTAATATGAGTTAATTTAAAAATATTGTCAGGATCTTCTTCTATATATTGATAAATAATTTCAGATAAAAAAGGTTGGTTTTCTTTTTGATAAATTTCTTCTATATCTTGAATAGAAGATAGTTGTTGACTCGGTAAATAATTAGAGCGACGGTAACAATCAAAAATTAATTTATCTAGTCGAAAATTTACCCAATTCATGAACTTTTTGTTACCTCTATCGGGATCGTATTTGTCAATATTCAGGCAAATATAAGTCAAAGTTTCTATCATTGCTTCTTCATAAAGCAATTGATAAAATTGAGCTGGAAATCTTTCTTGGTGAGGATGACAAAGTCTTCCAGATAATTGAATTGCTTTAATTAGTTCGGTTAAGGCATAGCTTCTTAGTGCGCTCTGAGGAGGATAGTTTTGTGCTGCTAGTCCTAGCTTTTTTAACTGGTTATCATCTAATACTTGTCTGAATACTTTATTTTGTATTCTTTCGAGCCATTGGCTTATAACTATATCATTTATATCATTAACATTAAATTGTTCTAAGTATTGATTTATTTCTTGTAAAAGTTGTTTTTTAATCAAATCATATAATTCTTGATAAACTATGTCTAAAGGTTGGCCGTTAAATTGACGGCAGATAGGTCGCATAAGTAAGATAGTATCTACTATTCTTACCAAGACTAAATTACGCTGAACTAATAAGTTTTTTTTCTGTTGAGCTTCTCTTAAAAGTTGTTTAATAAGCTGGTCTTTATCATGATATTCTCCATTACTAAAACAACTTACAAATAGAACTTTTGCCATACTGGAGAAATCGAAAATCTAAACACATTTGATGCTCTAAACATCATTATTCCCATATTTGACTCAGAACAATAAGGCGTAAATTATGCTTTTTTTAACAAAAATTAATATATTACTGATATGTCCCTAAAACTTCCACCAATTAGCGATCGCCAGCTTTTAAACCAAGCTTTAACTCATCGCTCTTATGTTAATGAGCATTCTGAAGTTAAAGAACATAATGAACGACTAGAATTTTTGGGAGACGCAGTCTTAGGATTTTTAGTAGGGGAACTACTTTACAAACTATATCCCTACATGAGTGAAGCTCAATTAACTCGATTGCGTTCTAAATTAGTAGATGAAGAGCAACTCAGTAAATTAGGTCAAAAGCTTAAATTAGGGGAAATAATGTTGTTGGGCAAAGGAGCAGAAAAAGATAAAGGCAGAGAAAACCTTTCTTTACTTAATGATACCTTTGAAGCAATTATCGGAGCTTATTTTTTGGATGCAGGGATCGAAGCTGTACGAGGTTATATTCAACCCCTATTTAAATCTTTGTCTGAAGAATTAGTTAATACTCAACCTAATAATAAAACTACTAATTTTGTCGATGCTAAAAATCGCTTTCAACATTGGGCATTAGCTAATTACAAGGAAAGCCCAGTTTACACTATTATTGCAGAATCCGGACCCGATCACGCTAAAGAATTTACGGCTCAAGTATCAGTTAAAGGTAAAGTCTACGGTACAGGGAAAGGTCGTCGTAAACAAGAAGCACAAAAACGCGCTGCCGAATTTGCTCTTAAGGAGTTAGGAATTATTGATTAGGTATTCGTGACAAGTTGAAAGACTATGCCCCGAGTCAATCGGTTTTAAGCTCTAGGCTAGAAGCTCTAAGCTCTTGAAACTAATTTTCCTTAAACCTTGACCAATTGGTTTAAGTTTTGCTATTGTAAACATATGAGTCGAGGACCAAACAAACAATTTGAGCCAGAAGTTGCTTTACAAAGAGCGATGGAGGTTTTTTGGGCGCGAGGTTATGAAGCTGCCAGTCTTGCCGAATTACTCCAAAATATGGGTATTAGTCGTAAAAGTATGTACGACACCTTTGGCAACAAACAATCCTTGTTCCTCAAAGCTCTAGACCAGTACGCCCAAACTAGACTACGCTCGATTAGAGAACAACTATTGGCATTGGGTTCACCGTTGAGAAATATCGAACAGCTTTTACAAAGTATGCAAAAAACTCACGGAAAACCGGGTAGTAAAGGCTGTATGCTGGGTACTTGTGCTGCGGACTTTAACACTAGCGATGTCGAAATTGCTCCTATTTTACGTAGTTACTATCATCAACTGGAGAATATTTACTACGAAGCTATCTCTCAGGCTCAAGCAGCAGGAGAGTTAAATCCCAAAGCTTCAGCTCGCGACTTAGCGAGAATGTTACTCTGTACGACTCAAGGAATGGCTCTGGTTGGTAGAGTTTTAGATAGAGAAACTATTCCTCAAAGCGTAGTTTTAATGACTATCGAAGCTCTGAAAAAGATTTAATTTTTTTGCTAAAACTTAGACCAAATGGTTTAAGTTTAATTTAAATCGACTGAGGAGACAAAAAATGTTTCTCAACACGAATGCTAATTCTCTAACACTGAAAAGGAAAGAGAAAAAAGAACAAACAAACATTGGATCGAGGCGTTATGTCAAAGCCGAAATTTCGCCAAAAATTCGAGATTTTTCCAGAGGAGAGCGACAAGTTCTTCAAGTTTGTATCAAATCGAATGATAACGAATCGTCAAATAAATAATTAAAAGCAGAGAAATTAAAAGGAGCGCGAGTGATTATTACTGGACGAAATCAAGAAAGATTGACAGAAGCAGTTGAAAAATTGGGAACAAATGCGATCGCCCTACAAGCAGATGTGCGATCGCTTGGCGATCTCGATACTTTAGCAACTAGAGTAAGTGAAGAGTTTGGCAGCCTAGATATTCTTTTTGCCAATGCTGGTATTGGTTATTTTTCACCCTTAGAACAAGTCGATGAACAATTCTACGACAATCAATTTGATATTAATGTCAAGGGTGTTTTTTTTACCGTGCAAATTTAAAACTAACTTATTAAAAGCTAAGTACATTGTTTACCTATCCCCATAAAAACAAATTAAAGCAAGGAGAAAAATAATGAGCAAACCCGTATGTGTAATAGTTGGTGTTGGTTCGGGCAACGGTGAGTCTTTTTCGCGTAAGTTTGCAGATGAAGGTTATCGCGTGGCAATGCTAGCTAGAAATATTGAATATTTGCAAAAATTAGCCCGAGAAATACCAGACTCCCAAGCATATCAGTACGATGTCACTGAAATTGATAAAGCAGCAGAAGTCTTTAGCCGTATCGAGTCAGAAATGGGAACGATATCAGTTCTAGTTTATAATGCGGGGGCTGGTGCTTTTGCTAATATAGACGATGCTACTGTCGAGTCTTTTCAACGTGCTTGGGAGGTTAACGCAAGAGGTTTATTTACCGTAGCCAAACAGGTTATCCCCCAGATGCGAAAGCTAGGAGGAGGCAATATAGTTATTATTGGCGCAACGGCATCCGTTAAAGGTGGCGCAAACTTTACCCCGTTTGCTTCGGCTAAAGCTGCCCAGCGCAGTCTAGCTCAATCAATGGCAAGATATCTAGACCCAGAAAAGATTCACGTTTCCTATATTATTATCGATGGCGTAATTAATTTAGAACGTACCCGCAAAGCGATGCCCGATAAACCCGACGATTACTTTATCAGTCCTGATGATATTGCCGAGTCAGTATTCTTTTTAACTCAACAACCTTCTTCTGCTTGGACATTTGAGTTAGATTTACGACCTTTTGGTGAAAAATGGTAAATAACTAACCTAAATGCTGTTTGAGAGAATAGCCGATCGCTGATAACTGAAACTACCATCCCCAAGTACCAGCACCGCCCTTAAAAGGTCCGACAATATCTCGCGTAATCCAACCACCGTAAAAATCCCCTGGTTGAGACTTAACTTTTTCTCCGTCTACAAAGCAAGCGTCCATACGACTGGGATAGAAAGCGACATAGTTTTTAATTGGCTCAAAATTAAGAGTAGGTTGAGGATAAAACCAAGCTGCATTTGCTTCTGTACGATCGCCTACCGTAATTGTGTAATAATTAGCAATACCTTTCCACTCGCAGTAAGACTGACGTTCGGTTTTAAATAAATACTCCATCTGAATATCTTCAGGGGGAATATAGTAAACAGGAGGATGGCTGGTTTCTAAGACTCTATATGTACTTTGACTCTCAGCTATAGTTATTTCGTTGAATACTACTTGAATTTTCTTGCTAGAAGATTCTAAACGGGGGGGACGAGGATAATCCCACACTGATTCTTGTCCTGGTTCTGGTTCTATACGCTGGAATGAAAACATAGTTCACTTATCGGTCATCAGTTATCAGTTATCAGTCATCAGTTATCAGTTATTTGGTTTGCTACTAACCACTAACTACTAACTACTAACTACTTAATCCTATGCTTTGGGTTTTAGATAAATAAGAGCTTGTCGCCAAATTAGGGTAGGCTGATCGTAATGGTCTACCAGACAAAGACAGCTAGAGTCTTGCCAGATAATTTTGCCGACTAATAGGTCGTCCGTACTTAGTTTTAATTCTACTTCTTGTTTGTCTTTAATAAAGTCTTGAACCTGACGAACACTGGGTAAACCTGTATCGAATTCAGTCATAATTGAATAATCTAATTAATGATTGTATGAAGTTATAGATAAAGATATTGATATGGTAATCGAGTTTAGCAAATATCACGGGTTAGGCAATGATTTCATTTTGATTGATAATCGTCATAGTAGCGAACCTCTAGTAAGTGCAGAAGAAGCCATAAAAATGTGCGATCGCCATTTTGGTATTGGTGCAGATGGAGTCATTTTTGCTTTACCCGGACAAGACGGTACAGACTATACCATGAGAATCTACAATTCAGACGGTTCGGAACCAGAAATGTGTGGTAATGGTATTCGTTGTTTAGCTCAGTTTATCGCCGATCGGACAGGAAAAGAGCAAATTAATAAATCTTTCCGAATTCATACTCTAGCAGGAGTAATATCTCCACAATTAGAAGGTAATGGACAGGTAAGAGTTGATATGGGTGTACCACAACTAACCGCAGCTGAAATTCCTACTACTCTATGTTCTCCTACAGATAAGGTTATCGATCGACCATTAGAAGTTGCCGGGTTATCTTGGTTAGTTACTTGTGTAAGTATGGGAAATCCTCATTGCATTACTTTTGTAGAAAACAGCGATAATATCGATCTAGCTCAAATAGGTCCTCAGTTTGAACATCATCCCGCATTTCCTCAACGTACTAATACTGAATTTATCCAAATAGTAAGACCGGATTATATCAAAATGCGAGTTTGGGAAAGAGGGGCTGGTATTACTCTTGCTTGTGGTACTGGGGCTTGTGCTTCGGTAGTGGCTGGCGTGCTTAATGGGAAATGCGATCGCTTATGTACTGTAGAATTACCAGGGGGCTGCTTGCAAATTGAATGGTCTGAACGAGATGGAAGAGTTTATATGACAGGGGCAGCAGAGCACGTATTTACAGGAACATACTTCATAGGTAATAAATAAGCGTTTCCAGTTTCTAGTTACGCTAGCTGAGTAAGAAGCCAATAAAAAAAGTCCCACAGACTTTCATTAAGCTGTGGGAAAGATCGAGGAAGAATACCACCAAGGAAATCAATATTTTTTTAGTTGAAAATAAAAATTACGCTTAGAATTTGTCTTTACTTTTACAGTTTAACACGGGGATTTTTATGGTCTAGTGAAAATAAGTAGTTTACTATGAAGAGCGAGTGTAGTTTTGTCGTTTAAATTTAAATAAATAATAAAGAGAACAAAATAATTTTAATTAGAACGGGAACTGAATAATGTTTTAAATTAACTTAAGAAATTGTAGTCGAGTAATAGTTTTGCAAAAAAAGCCCTACAATCTCGATCGAGACGTAGGAACTATCAAAAAATCATCAAACCAAATTAATTATGATTTATCTGGGTTTCAAATAAAAAAGTAAGTTTACTATTTGTTTTTACTCTTATATTTTAGCATATTCATCTTCAGTATTCAGTGAAAATAAGAGGTATAATATGAAGATTGGTTATAGTTTGCTTAGACTATTTTAAATAAATAATAAAGGAGGAAAAGAATTAAAAGAAAAAAAAAGGGCTTTTTAGCAAATTAAAATTAAATAGTAATTCAGGTAAAAAAAGTTTCATGGTCTTTTAAGGAACCATAAAACTAATTAATAGAAAATACCACCAAATCAATTAGACTTACTTGCTTTTAAAATTCAAAAATAAGTTTATAATTTATCGTTACTCTTATATTTTAGCATTGGTAATTTTATAGTCTAGTAAAAATAAGGTGTTCGATGTAAAGATTAATTATAATTTATTTGCTTTAATTTAAATAAACGATAAAGAGAGAAAGGAATGTATTTAATAACTGCAAAAATATTTATCTAAGTAGCATAAGCAAACAGAATTTAATAAATGAAATCTCAGCATTGGAAGTTTTTTCGTATTACGGTCTTATCTCTATTCACTATCGGGTTATTAACTATGGATTTTTGGTCGAGAAAGTATGCTCCACCATCAGATACTTCTTCTGCACTTTTAAGCGATCCTTTTTTGCAATTACCAACTCCTAATTCGGTGAGAGTAGTTTGGTTTACTGACTGGAAAGGCGATCGCCACAACGTAATCTATGGTAAAAAACTCAACTATGCTGTTAAAGCAACAACTACAAAACTAAGTCTTGTCCGAGAAGATAGAGATTCTAATCTAGACGTAGATTATCGGCAGCCAATTTCTAGAGATATTTGGCGACACGAAGCGATCGTTCCTAATTTAAAGTCAAATCAGCGCATTCCCTATCAAGTAATAAGTATTAACAATGGCAAAGAAATTCTCAGTCGTGTATTTACTTTATCTGCTGCACCAGAACCGAAAACACCTTTAAAAATTTTACTAACCTCCGATCATCAATTGATGCCAATGACAGCAGCAAATTTGCAAAAAGTAGCAGAAACGGTAGATAAAATAGACGCAGTTTTTATGGCAGGAGATTTAGTTAACATACCCGATCGCGCTTCAGAATGGTTTGACGATAATCGGGGTGGAGCATTCTTTCCTGTTTTACAAGGAAAGGCAAGTTATAAACTAAATAAAAGTGGCATTGATGTAATTTATCGGGGAGGAGAATTAATTCAACACGCTCCTATTTTTCCCGCGATCGGTAATCATGAGGTTATGGGCAGATTTTCCTCTAGCGATCCTCTCAAACAACAGTTTTATGATGCTGTTCCTCGCTCTCAAGCAGAAAAATACTATTGGCAAAATAGAGCCCAAATCGATCCTCATGGAGACCCTCAAAAACAAGAAGCTTGGCTAAAAGCTAACTCTTTTAATACCGATACTTACGAAGAAATTTTTACCCTGCCTGAAGATTCTAGCGGTGGTGAAAAATATTATGCCGTTACTTTTGGTGATATTCGCCTGATAGTTTTATATGTTACTAATATTTGGCGATCGCCTAGTTTGGAACCTGATGTAAAAGGAAGATATCAGGAAAAAGAAGCAGATTTAAACCACCCAGAAAAATGGGGTCACGGACAACATATTTTTGAACCAATTGCTAAAGGTAGTTCTCAATATCGCTGGTTGGAACAAGAATTACAAAGCGAAGCTTTTCAAAAAGCTAAATACAAAATGGTTATGTTCCACCATCCGCCTCATACTTTAGGGGGTAATATCGTTCCACCTTACACCGATCCCATCCCACGAATTGAATATGAAGAAAATAAGCAAATTAAAGCTATTAGATACGAATATCCTGCAGAAAAAGACTATATTGTCCGCGATCTTCTTCCTTTATTAGAGTCTGCAGGAGTTCAGTTAGTATATTACGGTCATTCTCATCTCTGGAATCGTTTTATTAGTCCTCAAGGAATGAATTTTTTAGAATCATCTAATGTGGGTAATACTTATGGTGCTCATGTAGGAGATAACAAAAGACCGATACCTAAAGATAATTCTCAGCTAAATTATGCAGAAACAGGCGATCCTAATGGGTTAGAACCCGTTATTCCTACTATTAAACCATTGCTAGATAATTTAGGAAAACCTTTACCTTACATAGCTAGTAATGATATTACTGTTTTTAGTATTTTTGATACTGGTACGGGAACTATCAGTAGTTATCGCTACGATACTAGTAAACCAGAATCTCCTGTAGTTAAATTTGATGAATTTAAACTAGACTAAACCTTAATAACACAGGAAGGTAAAATCAGTACTTCATTTTTCTTTTCTTATTTATCCTTTTGCCTCCATTCTTTACCAGTTTTTTCCATTGTTTACTAATTTTTTACATTGTTGTAGTTTGTTAAGAAAATAAAAAAAATTTAAACACAACTTTTTAAACAGAACTTTGATGTCCTCCGATATCAGTACAACGGCTACATCCCTTTTAGACATACTCTCCTATAGAGCGCAATATCAGTCCGATCGCCAAGCTTATATCTTCCTCCAAGATGGAGAAACAGAATCAGGAAGTCTTACCTACGGAGAATTAGACCGACAAGCCAGAGCGATCGCATCCCAGCTCCAATCTTGGCAAGGAGAACGGGCTTTATTGTTGTATCCTTCTGGATTAGAGTTTATTACGGCTTTCTTTGGCTGCTTGTATGCTGGAGTAGTGGCAGTTCCCGTTTATCCTCCCAGACGCAATCAAAAGTTATCTCGCTTGCTCTCTATTGCCAATGATGCCCAAGCCAAGCTAGCATTGACAACCACCTCAATCTTGGCTGACATCGATCGCAGGTGGGAACAAGAACCAGAGTTATTAGCTGACTTGAAGTGGTTCGCTACGGATACCATTGAAGCTAATTCTCAAGAGTTTGTGCCTCGGTCGGTGACATCGGATAGTTTGGCATTTTTGCAATATACTTCTGGTTCTACAGGAACGCCTAAAGGGGTGATGGTGACTCATAGAAATATCATCCACAACCAGCAAGTAATTCAACAAGCTACTGGGAATCATCAAGATAGTGTTTATGTATCATGGCTACCCTTATATGGCTTACAATCTCTCGGTTTGGATGGACAACAGCCACCTTGCAAATAAAGTATCTATTGGAGAAAGCCAAACAGCAAGCTATCTTCCCCCCCCAGAAATAGAAATAGAGCAAATGCTTACTTTATGGGAAGTTTTCCAGACCAATCTGATTGCCATGTATCATTATCAACCCAAAGTTTATCCAGGTTCAATTGTTCTTTTAAATGCTAGTGAAACTCCACCAGAAGTAATCGAAGAACCCACCCACGGCTGGGGTCATCTAGTTATAGATGGGTGCGCTCAAAAACAGTTGGTGATTCCAAAAGGCGCAATAAAAAATCTACTTAAAGTTGGGTAAACTTATGTAAACGTAACACTAAGCGATCGCTTTATCGTTTATATTCCCGATTTAGATTGAACTATTATTTTTTATTTTAACTTTCCTTTTTTAATTCGACGGGGCAATCTACTTATTAAAGCTAGATTTAGTTGAATTTCGCGCTTCTGGGAAACTTTTAAATTTGGCGATCGGGATATCTAATATTTTTACCAGAACCAGCCTTTTTTAACTTCTTGGCTGTATTTTCGCTTGCTGTCGATATTACTAGCTGCTCCGATTAAAATATTGAATAAATCTGTTTGGTTAAAAGCTCCTTGGGTCTCAATTGAAATATGTTCACTTAAACAGTCAATAACTTCTTTTCAGGTATCTTTATCGGTTAGAACTGCGTTTTCAGTTGAAGTAGTCAATTATTTTTCAATCAATGAATTTTAAAATATTCTTGATAATTTAACATTTTAATCCCCCATCCCCACAGACAGAATCTATAACTCAAGTAAACTAAGCTTTACTATAAACAAAACTTATGCATTTTCGCTTTATTAGTGCTTTAGTACTAATCAATGTCCCTTGAAAGTTAAATTTTTAGGTGGCGATCGATTCTGAAAAAAAACTTGTCGAGCGACTGACATTGGCTTTGACAGCACAGAATACACAGTGAACTACTTGGAGCGGAACTAGCGACGCTACCCGCATTTCTCACCCCAAAGGCGATCGCGCTCTGCTAAAAAGCCTACCGCATCAAGGTTTGAACCTGGTGTTCGCTCCGGCTGGAACGCGACAGTGTGTTGTGAGAGTTTCTGCCGACATCAAAATCAATTAGAC
>JASJDJ010000001.1 GCA_030065635.1 Xenococcaceae cyanobacterium MO_188.B32 | reverse complement strand
TATAAATTAGGCTTTATTTTCCCTAATTCTATTATTAAAGCTGATAATCAGGTATGTTTATTAACAAAAAAACTTATCTTTTAACCAAGCCGATTTTTGTGAATTTTCTCGCTTACTTTTTCAGCAAACCCTAACTATTTGTGTAGAACCAATTAGTGCCTAACTCTTATGGAGCGAACATTCTATATTTACTCTTCTTAAGCAGAAGTCTAATATCTGACTGTAGCAACAGGACGATGAAGATAGCCTACTGCCCTTCCTTCTACTGGGTAATTGTTGGATATACCTTGGAATGTTCCTTCTAACTTAGTATCATTTCTGGTCAAGTTCAGAGTATATTCAGCATCAGCTAAGTTAGGGTTTTCCTTAAGCTGCAACTTCAGTTTAATTGTTTCGCCATCACTTTGAGAATCAAGTATTGTGCCTCGAAGCTCGTTACTATAGACTGTTTTATCCCAAACTCCTTGGCGACAAACCAGACCGATAATTAGTTCTTCTCCTTTTAGTTTAAAACTAGGTCGATCGCCTTCCCGTGCGGGAGTTAATTCCTCAACAGCAACTTTTCCCCCCTGAAGCGTCATAAAAATTTGTCCATTGAGAGGAACTGTTGTTTTGACTGGTGGTCGATCCCAATCAGTGGCAATGGATACAGCACGGGAGTTAGCCCATCTGAGGGGATTAACAATATCCCAGTTTGGTTTGTTTTCCGAGAATAAACCTTTACCTCCATGCCAGCGATATTTGGTATAACCTAACACCCCTGGATGGGAAAAAATTCGGTTTAGAGCCTCTTCTTCACGAAGCCTACGTCGAGTTGCTCGATCGTATCCGCCTGGTGGTTCGATCGGATTACGTACATAGAGAAAATGACCAGACCAGGTATTTATTTCCCCATTCAGAATAGGACGTTGAACTTCCTGATATAGATCGTCAAAACGCTCGTAGAAATTAGCTCGATAGTTATTTTGAGAAACTACATCAGCCCATTTTCGTTCTGCTGCCAATACAGCATTACCAGGAGTTCCACCCCAACGAGTACCCAGTAAAAGATGATTGGGGTCGTATTTGTGGATTTTGCTACTAACAACTTGATAGTATTGTTCGACCCACAGTTTGACAAAATCGTGTTGATCTTGGAGATAAGTGGGAGAAATTAGTAATTTTCGCTGCGCTGTCAGGTTTTTAAAATAATCTGGGGATTTTATCTCAATTTGCCACGCTTTACTCAGACCTTCAAGAGATTTATGCCGTTGCAAGACGAACTCCCAGGCTTTTTTTGTAGCAGGTACATCTTCTGGTTGGGAAAGAGAAAATTGTAATAAACCAATGCCTTCAGTGTTTAAAATTGGTTCTTCAGGCAGTTCGGACTTCTTTTTGTTGGTAACTTTCTTAGATTGATAGATAGGAGCATTAGCAATAATTTTTTCATTGTGCTTGAGGACTTCGATAAACCCACGTTCGTTATCTAGAAAATAACCAAGCAACATTTTGTTATTTCTCAGAGGCTGACAAAGCTGTTTACATTTAGCATCAATGTTATCGCTCCACTGAGAATCCCATACATCAGGAAATTTGGTTTTCAACCAGGGTTTTTCAAAAAAAGTTTCAATAATTTCGGTAAAAGGCATATTTTTATCAAAGAATTCGGGGGTAGTCCAAGCACCCATAGCATTAAAGCCCCATGCTTTCAGATAGCCAACCCATTTTTTAGCTGTTTCTTCAGAAACAGGGGGTAAATTAGCTCTTCTACCTCCACTTTTTCCTACATTTAAACCTGTAGAACCTTTATGATAAAAAGCCTTGTCTTCTGGATCTATAAACCACCATTTTCCATTGACACTTTTGCCAACCCGAAAAAACCCTTTTTGACCACGAATTGTTGTCGGGTCAAATTTGACTGAAGCTAAAAGTTTATCTTCATTTTCTTGGCTCATACTAATAGTTTCTTGCCAACGTGCCAGTCGCCATTGATACACTTCCTCAACTTCTTGTTCGGTAACTTTAGTAAAGCGCGTTGCTAGGCGAGCCAACTCCTTTGGCTTGGCGCGATCGACTTCGATCGCGATAGGATACAAACCTGATTTTACTCGAATTAAGGCTCCATGCCTAACAGGTTTTTTGGCTACCATCATATTCGCTGTTATATTCGAGCCAGTTAAACCGTAACAAACCCGCAAAAGTTGGGGGTGCTTAAAAGCGATGACAGTAAAAAAAGTAGAGCGATGACCTTGTTCTTCTTTGGCGAAGGCGTTCAAATCAATAGCATCGGTAAAGTCTGGCACGCTGTTTTTAACCAGTCGATCGTCTGGTAATGGTCTAAATTCCTGGAACTTACTGCTGGAATTAGCATACAACCATTTTTGAGGAACTGTATCATCGACAAACGGAATTACAGGGATGCTTGTGGTTAACTTTAAATTTTTATCTGGTTCAATGGTGATAATCTCGGGCTTTTCAGGTTTAGGAGGGATTTTTCCTCTTAGTTGTTGAATGCCTTCTGCGGATAAACAAGATAACAGAAAAATACTTAGAAAAACGATCGAGAAAAAAGTCTTACGAGAAAAAAATGATTTTATCCTTTGGCGGAGTTTTCTGTTCATTTGCAAATCACCCAAATTTTCTCGTTGACAACTCCGAATTTTTTACCCGTCAGCGACTATCGACGGTCTCTCCGAATTCCGAACTCAAGTATTTACTTTTCCAGTCGCACTACATACCACTGTAAATATTTTCCCGTACCGACATCTAACTCAAAATAATTTTCCATTAAATGCCGAGCTTGTTCTTTTATTGAAGCAAATTTCTCTAATTCTCTAGGGATATCGACTTCTCCAGACGATAAAATCGCTTCAAGCTTTTGTTGCAATTCTTGAGGAGTCATAAATTGTTCTGGCTGGTCTGTTTCCAAAACAACAAATGCATCCTCTTGATACATAATTGAATCTGCCATAATTGAGATATCCAAATTATTTCAGTGGCTGAGATCTACTCTTCTCCTTCTACCTGAGCGCGATATTCGGCAGCAGATAGAGTATCGGTTAGTTCATCGTCAGGATTGTCCACTCTTACTTTAATTAACCAACCTTCGCCATAGGGGTCTTCAGCGATCGATTCTGGAGATTCAATCATTTCTTCATTTCTTTCAATTACCGTCCCAGAAACAGGAGGATATAAATCTTCAACCGCTTTAACCGATTCTATCGTACCGAAGTTTTCTCCTACCGATACTGCATCCCCTACTTCTGGCAATTCGAGAAACACAATATCGCCTAATTGATCGATCGCAAAGGCACTGACCCCAATAGTCGCAATTTCCCCATCTAGACGAACATATTCATGACTATCTAGGTACTTTAAATCTTCAGGATATTCTAGTTCCATCCTCTATCCTCAATTACTGTACTAATAAAGCTAAGTTTACATGGCTTTTTTTATTAAATACCAAATAGACTCATTTAACCTAGTTTTCTCCTGATGGTTATTCTGCGGATAATGTGATTACCAATGTGGAGATACAAACAAACGCGAAAAGATGTGTTTAATCGTTAAGAATTACATCATAACTTTGAGCCGAGCGAAATATCAGCCTCTAATTACCTAATCTGAATGATGATGCCTACAGATAATTACCTCGATTATTGATTAAAAATACTCATAAATATCCAATTAAAACACTCTCCACATTGATTAACAGTATAGAAAGAGAACAGATTAGAAATATCGCCCGAGCATTATTAAGTCAAGTAAAAAAACAGGTAATTAGGTTATGGCGGTCGGAATTAGCTTACGAGGGTATGATTTTTAAATTTAATTAATTTTATCTTACATAGCATCAAAAGATTAAAGCAAAGGAGATAGATGATGACAGAAATAACCACACAACTGGCAAATACAAATATCGATCTAACTAATCTATACCGAGATACAATTCATACTTCCGGACAAATTCAGCCTCATGGGGTAGTTTTGGTGTTGCAAGAGCCAGAACTAAAAATAGTTCAAGCTAGTACTAATACCTATGCCGTTTTTGGAATCGAGCCAGAAAATATAATCGAACAAAGTTTAGAAGACTTGCTCGATCCTTTTCAGTTTGAAAAAATTCAAGGGGGACTCTCTCGCGATAACCTAGATTTTATTAATCCGACTAAAATTTGGATCAGAAAAGAGGGAGATGATTATGCTATTTTTGATGGCGTTTTCCATCGTAATTCTCAGGGATTATTAATTTTAGAATTAGAACCCACTATTTCTCAAGAAAACATTCCTTTCTTGAGTTTTTATCATCTGGCACGGGCATCTATTAATCAATTACAAGAAACTGGCAATTTGCGCGACTTTTGTCAAATTATTGTTAGAGAAGTACGTAAAGTAACGGGATTCGATCGCGTAATGCTATATAAATTTGACAAAGATGGTCATGGAGCAGTAATCGCGGAAGAAAAACTAGAACATTTAGAATCTTATCTCGATTTACACTATCCAGAATCGGATATTCCTCAACCAGCCAGAAAACTGTTTAGTTCTAATTGGATTAGACTGATTCCCGATGCTCAGGCTCAACCTGTCGAGTTATTTCCCTGCCACAATCCCTTAAATAACCGTCCTCTCGATCTCACTTTTTCAATTCTCAGAAGTGCTTCTCCCTGTCACCTAGAATATCTCCACAATATGGGTGTGGGTGCATCCCTGACTATCTCCCTGATTGAAGAAGGAAAACTCTGGGGATTAATTGCCTGTCACCATCAAACACCCAAACACATTTCCTATGAATTACGTAAAGCCTGTGAATTCTTAGGAAGAGTAATATTCGCCGAAATTTCTAATCGAGAAGAAACGGAAGACTATGACTACCGCATGAAACTGACTTATATTCGCTCGCAATTACTCGATTACATGGCTCAATCCAGTAACTTTGTCGATGGGTTGACTCGAAATGAACCCAATCTGCTGGATTTAACTAATGCTCGAGGAGCAGCAATATGTTTTAATGGTGTCTGGACTTCGATCGGCGAAACTCCCCAAGAAGAAGAACTAAATCTGTTAGTTCAATGGCTCAATAAAAATGTTAACGAGGAAATTTTTGTTACCGATTCTCTAGCACGGCTTTATCCCGACGCTGATAAGTATAAAAATGTTGCTAGTGGATTGTTGGCTATTCCTATCTCCCGAAGAAATTATGTATTGTGGTTTAGGCCAGAAGTAATTCAAACAGTTAACTGGGGTGGAGATCCCAATCAAGCTTATGAAACAAGCCACTCTCAAGGTAATTTGCGTTTATCTCCTCGCAAATCTTTCGAGCAGTGGAAAGAAACAGTACGTTTGACCTCTTTGCCCTGGAAACAAGTGGAAGTCAATGCTGTTCTGGAATTGAGAAAAGCGATCGTTAATATTGTCCTCCGTCAGGCAGATGAATTAGCTTTACTAGCACAGGATTTAGAACGTTCTAACGCGGAATTAAAAAGATTTGCCTATGTTGCTTCTCACGATTTACAAGAGCCTCTCAATCACGTATCGAACTACGTACAATTACTAGAGATGCGCTACGGTGAAAGTCTGGATGAAGATGCCAAAGATTTTATTGGTTTTGCCGTAGAGGGAGTAAGCCTAATGCAAAATTTGATTGATGACGTTTTGGCTTACTCTAAGGTAGATTTACAAGATAGTCAATTTGAACTAACTGAAGTAGAAACTGCTCTCAAACAAGCCTTGACTAATTTGGGAAGACGGATTAATCAAACTAAAGCAGTAGTTACTTACGGCGCGCTGCCTACAGTCATGGCTGACAAAACTCAGCTAATGCAATTGTTCCAGAACCTGATTGGTAATGCGATCAAATTCCATAGCGAACAACCCCCAGAAATTCAGATTAAGGCAGAGCGTTTGGAAGATGAGTGGCTTTTTTCAGTTAAAGATAATGGCATTGGTATCGAACCTCAGTTTAGCGATCGCATTTTTGTTATTTTCCAACGCCTGCATACACGGGACGAGTATCCAGGAACGGGAATGGGTTTAGCAATTTGTAAAAAAATTGTTGAGTGTCATCGAGGCAAAATATGGGTAGAGTCAGAATTAGGTAAGGGAGCAACATTCTACTTTACGATCCCTGTCGGAGGAAGTAAGCGTGACCATAGAAATGGACGAAAAGCCAAAAATAGTTTTTTTAGTGGAGGACAACAAAGCTGATATACGTCTAATTGAAGAGGCTTTAAAAAATAGCTCCATAGACTATCAATTGGTGACGGTTAGAAATGGGGTAGAGGCTATGAGCTATCTACGCCAAGAAGAACCTTATGCGGATGCTATGCGCCCAGATTTGATTATCTTAGATTTAAACTTGCCCAAAAAAGATGGTCGTGAGGTGCTAGCAGAAATCAAGTCTGACAACAATTTAAAGCGCATTCCTGTAATTGTGTTAACTACTTCCAGAAATGAAGATGATGTTCAACAAAGCTACGATCTAAATGCTAATTGTTTTATCACTAAATCTCGTAATCTCAGTCAGCTTTTTACTATTGTCAAGCGTATTGAAGAGTTTTGGCTGGCTACTGTCACTCTGCCTTCCGACTAAAATGGTCACCTATGAAAAACCTAAACAAACCTAGTCATAACTAGGACTGTTTTTTGTCATAGGTTGCAGAGTCAGATTCTATTTTTAGAATCTCCCTTAGTTAAGTCATGACACCTTTGGATGAACGCTAGTCCATCGCTCTGTCGTTAAGAATTAAGGAACGGGTAAAAAGGTTTATAGCTAAGCGTGTTCTTAGCATGACAAGCTTAATTAAGATTCTCGAAGCACACTTTACCTAATATTTAGGAACTAATCAAAACTATGATTAAACCCAATTATGTTTTAGTGGTAGATGCTAAAAAACGACCTCTAACACCCTGTAAGCCCTCAAGAGCTAAAAAACTTTTGAATTCTGGTAAGGCTGCGGTTTATAGACGATTTCCGTTTACCATCATTCTGAAAAAGGAATGTCCCCCCAGTAATCAAACCAAAATTGAGTTAAAAATCGATCCTGGTTCTAAGACTACAGGGATGGCCTTAGTCCAAGACAATAAAGTTATTTGGGTAGCTGAACTTAATCATCGTGGTTCATCGATCGAGAAAAAACTTGATTCTCGTCGTGCTAGCCGTCGCTTAAGGCGAAGTAGACTCAGGTATAGAAAGCCAAGATTTCTTAATCGTACACGACCAAAAGGATGGTTGGCTCCAAGCTTGATGCATAGAGTCTTAACTACTATGACTTGGGGGAAAAGATTAATTAAATTTGCACCTATTCAATCGATTGCTGTTGAATTAGTGCGGTTTGACACTCAAAAGCTAGAAAATCCTGAAATATCAGGAGTTGAGTATCAGCAAGGTGAGTTACTTGGTTATGAGATTAGAGAGTATCTATTAGAGAAGTGGAAAAGAAAATGTACTTATTGTTCATCTAAAAATGTGCCTTTACAAGTTGAGCATATTGTCCCAAAAGCACTTAACGGAAGTAGCAGACTGAGTAACTTGTGTTTAGCTTGTCAAAAGTGTAATCAAAGAAAAGGAAGTAAATCCATTGAGGAATTTTTAGCTAAAAAACCTAGTTTAGTTAAAGCTATTTTGGCGCAATCTAAAAAGACCTTACGCGATGCTGCTGCGATCAATACTACTAGATGGAAGTTATTCAATAGTTTAAAAGAAACCGTTTTGCCAGTGTTGACGGGAACTGGGGGACAGACTAAATTTAATCGCTGTCGATTTGGTTTAGAAAAAACTCATTTTTATGATGCAGCTTGTATAGGACAAGTGGATAAGTTAGAAATTCTAGCTAATCAACCTTTAATTATTACTTGTAAAGGACATGGAGGCAGACAAAAAGCAGCTTTAAATAAATATGGATATCCCATTAGATACAATCCTCTCAAGCCGATTAAAGGTTGGCAATCAGGAGATTTAGCTCTAGATGCTCGAGGTAATTTAGGACGGGTTAATCCTCGTTCTAAATCCAATAGCTTTAATTTTACGATTTTTGGTCAAAAGGCTAAAAATATTCACGTTAATAAACTAAGACGTGTCCATCAAAAAGACGGGTATACCTATGCATAATAACCAAGTATGTAGAGGACTGTATAAGAAATGAACAGCTATTACTTAGCAGTATCTCATTTTCTTGGCAATAGGGAAGATGGGAGAGATGAGGAAGATGAGGAAGATGGGGTATGCTTTTAACGTCCGTTTTATACAACCTACTTTAATGCCAAAAAGCTTACACTTGTAATGGGGCAGTGAATTGAGCAAAAATCATGTTTGAAAGCTCAGTCAAAATTTTATTGATTGAAGACGATTTAGCCGAAGCAAGACTTTTACAAGAAGTGCTGAAAAGCTTCCAGCTAATGCAATATAGTTTAGTTCACGTCAAGCGATTACAAGAAGGAATAGATCGACTCCAACAAAATTCCTTCGATGTTATTTTGCTCGATTTAACTTTACCCGATAGTCAAGGATTAGAATCGGTAAAATTGTTAGTCGATCGCGCTCCTAAAATGCCTATTGTAGTACTAACTAATTATAATGACGACAAATTAGCACTTCAAGCAGTGCGCGAAGGAGCACAAGACTATTTAGTCAAGCGACACGTCAACGTAGATGTGTTAGTTCGTTCTGTCCAGTATGCGATCGAACGTCAAAAAGCTTCAGATTTATTACGAGAAGCCAAACAAAACTTAGAAAATAAAGTCAAGCAAAGTAAAGACGAGCTAATTAAAGCTAAAGAAATTAATCAGCTTCAATCTACTTTAGTTTCTATGTTTTCCCATGATTTTCGCAATCCTTTAACAACTGTTCTCTCTTGTGCCGAATTACTGCAAAATAAAAGCGATTTATTGACTGAGGAGAAAAAAACGGCTCTATTTCGCATGATTCGTCTTGCTAGCAAAAATATGGCTCAATTATTAGATGAAGTTCTTTTAGTTGGTAGAGCAGATTTGGGCACTTTAGAGTGTCAACTAGCTAAACTTGATTTAAAATCTTTTTGTGCAGAAATAGTTGAAGAATTACAGTTTAATGCTCATAAAAAACAAATAGAAATCGTGTTTATTTGTCGAGGTGAATTAAGTGAAGGAAGTTGGGATCGAAATTTACTGAGACATATTTTGGGCAATTTGCTGGCAAATGCCATTAAGTATTCTCCAGAAGGTAATAGGGTTCAGTTTATTTTAGTTGGTGAAGAAACACAAGTAATCTTCCGTATTCGAGATTGGGGAATTGGCATTCCTGTAGAAGATAGACAACATTTATTTGAACCTTTTCATCGTGCTAGTAATGTAGGTAGAATTCCCGGTACTGGTTTGGGATTGGCTATTGTTCAAAGCTGTGTTAAAACCTGTCAAGGACAGATTGAAATCAATAGTGAGGTGGGAGTAGGTACTACAGTTACAGTTACTTTACCTTTAGTTTCTTCTTGAAAATGCTTCTTTGACGCAGTCGAAGCAGTTAGTCTAAACTACAGTTATTGTGCGAACATTGTGTAATCGAAAAGCTATATCTTAGCTATACTCACTTGCGTTCAAAAGCCTTGATGAAAGGAATTTAGTATCATCGAGCATTTATTGTTAAATGAAGATTTTTTGACTTAGAGGGGAATATTATAAGCAGCTTATCCATCGGGTAATTTAATGCAACAAGCTAGCGATAACTCCTCTAAGATTTCAGAAGGAAGATTACTGTTACTTTTAACAGGCTTTTTATACGTATTTTTTACTTTATTTCCCGATAGCCATAGCATTACGGTTTCTTGGTCTTTTGTTTTTTTATGGCAAGTCGGCTTACTATTGCCAGTTTTCTGTTTACTCTGGTGGTTATGGCAGGGAAGATTATCTTGGTTGGGTAACGGTTTAGATTGGATAGTGGGTTTAATAGTTATTGGTTTATTTATCTCTACTATTTTTGCTCAATTTCCCCATCAAGCATTCTGGTACAGTTGGATAGCAATTTGTTTTCTGGCTGTATTATATGTACTCAATTCTTGGCTGAATAATCCTCAAAAACGGTATCGAATTTTAGTAGGACAGGGCTATTTAAATATTGCTTTTATTGTGGTTAGTTTATTCCTTTGGACGGGGCAAACTTTACTACCAGAATTAGCAAGAATCAAAAAACTGCAACAGCTTGGAGTTAATTTAAAGTTTGATTTTTCTGTAATCGAGTTACGCAATTGGGCACCTATCGGACATCAAAATTATGTGGCTGGTTACTTACTACTGTGTTTGCCTTTATTAATGGGATTGGGTATTTTACAGAAAGGTTGGCGACGTTGGTTGTGGTTTGCTGGAGTTGGTTTGGGGTTAGTCGATCTCTACACTACTAATTCTAGGGGTGGATGGCTTGGTTTAATTGCTTTAGTTAGCATCAGTCTTCTATTTTTACTCGGTTATACCCGCTTACCTCGTTTATGGTTGGGACTAGCAGGAATAAGTGCTTTGGCTGCTATAGTTGGGGTAATTTCTAGAGACGATCGCTTTAGCAATTTAATTACCGATATCCTTAGCGGAAATACAGACGGACAGCTTGCCTATCGCCTTATTAATGTAACTACTGGCTGGCGTATGGGTATGGCTCATCCTTTCACTGGTATTGGTTTGGGTGGAGTTCCCCTACTATATCAAGCTTATCGTCCTAGTTGGGCGGGAAGAGAATCGGAATTAGCCTATCAATTGCATACTACCCCCTTTCAACTGTGGGCAGAAATGGGAATTTGGTCGATCGCCTTTAGTATAGTCGCGATCGCTTTATTTGCTTATCTTTTTTATCGTTGGCAGCAAAATAACCAAGCAGAGTATACCGACAGAGTTTTGATTTGGTGTCTGGGTTCTAGTTTATTGGCTTATGGAGTTATGAGTCTAACAGACTATCAACTAGACAACATCTGTATTAGCGGGACTTTAGTTATCTTCCTGGCTTGCTTGAGTTCTACTTGGCGACAGCAAGAATTATATCTCAAATCACCAAAATCTCTATCTCTAGCAGGATTGGGGTTAGTTACGGCGGTAATTATTTGGTTGATTCCCGTCCATCGTGCTTGGCAACTTTCTCATTATGGTTTTTCTGCTTTGGCTCAAAATAAAATTGATATATTTGTCCAAAGTCTGAATAAAGCTTCTCAATTAGCACCTTGGGAGCCTTATTATCCCTATCAATTGGGATGGAATTTAGGAAATTTGGCATTACAGACAAAAGATATTAGTCAACGAAAACAATTAACCACAGAGGCGATCGCTTGGCTAGCCAAAGGAGTAAAAGCTTCTCCCTATCGAGAATTCGGACACAGTAATTTAGGCTGGTTATTACTTAATAGTCGTCAACCAGGTGCGATCGAACATTTTGTTAATTCTGCTCGACTAGTACCAGCCAAACGAGGTATTTTTTATAGTTTGGGTTTTGGTTTACTATCTCGGGGAAAAGTCGATTTAGCGATCGAAGCCTTTAGCTTAGAAGGATTGCATAATCCACTAGAAATCGTCACCAGTCCCATTTGGCGATCGCCCGAACTATCTCCTCTCTATCCTCAAATTCTGCAACGGATGGAAACTCGATATACACAGTTACTACAACAACAAGACAATACTTATTGGTATCGCTGTCGCGGTAGCTTGTATTGGTGGCAAGGTAATTTAGCAGCAGCTAGCAGAGATTGGGCGGTTAGTGGTACATCTATAACTAAAATACTTCTCTATTTAGATTCTGACCCCAAAATAGAGCAAAATCCAGCCAATTTAAACAACTCAGCACCAAGTTTAGTCATCGAAGCTTGGTTAAATCCTGCCCAACGTTCCCTATTACTACAACAAGCTTGGCTAAAAGAAAATAAAACTAATATTTCTCCAGAAATTTTAGAGAAATTACTAGTAGGAATGAACCAGGCAAATAGTTTTACTCAATGGTTACAAAAATATACTCCAGCTATGCAGTCTCGCCGTCAAAGATTGGGCTTTGGGGTAGTTAGTCGTCATATTGATGGGGCTATCCCTGCCGATTTTTTAATAGTAGTAGATAATATAGCTATCTCTACTTGGTTTCAAGAGCTTTTTCCTTCCTATATATATGCACCAGAGATCGATCGAGCTTTACAACCCTGGCGGGAAGAACTAATGACCGAGATCGAGCTAATTTCTAAAAATAGTTAGCGTAAATAAGGACAGAAACAACGATCGCTTGTAAAATGGTAAGCTGCTTTGTATATTTTGCTTTTAATTTTTTCGTCGGTTTATGACTGCGACTACTCCAATTCTTTCTAGCCAGTACGACCCTAAAACTACTGAAGCCAAGTGGCAACAATTTTGGACAGAAAATCAGGTATTTAAAGCTAATCCAGACCGAGAAGGCGAACCCTATTCCATAGTTATTCCACCACCTAATGTTACTGGTAGCTTGCATATGGGTCATGCTTTTAATGAATCTTTGATGGATACCTTAACTAGGTATCACAGAATGATCGGTTGTAACACTCTCTGGCTACCAGGCATAGACCATGCCAGCATAGCAGTTAGCACTATCTTAGATAAACAATTAAAAGCAGAAGGTAAAACTCGTTACGATTTGGGCAGAGATAAGTATTTAGAAAGAGCTAGGCGGTGGAAAGAAGAATCTGGGGGTAAAATTATCAATCAACAGAAAAAAATGGGAATCTCTGTTGATTGGTCGCGAGAAAGATATACCATGGATGAAGGCTTGTCTGAAGCGGTTAAAACCGCCTTTATCCAACTGTATGAGGAAGGATTAATTTATCGCGGTAATTATTTAGTAAATTGGTGCCCTGCTTCCGAGTCGGCAGTATCCCATGTAGAAATAGAAAACCAAGAAGTAGATGGACATCTTTGGCATTTTCGCTATCCTCTGACAGAAGGGAATGGCTATGTCGAAGTTGCTACTACTCGCCCCGAAACTATGTTAGGAGATACAGGAGTAGCAGTTAATCCTGAGGACGAGCGATATAAGAATTTAATTGGTAAAACTGTAACTCTACCCATCATGGGCAGAGAAATACCGATTATTGCCGATGAATTAGTAGACCCAGAGTTTGGAACTGGTTGCGTTAAGGTAACACCCGCCCACGATCCTAACGATTTTGAAATGGGCAAACGACACGATCTGCCCTTTATCAATATCATGCACAAAGACGGCACTCTCAACGAAAATGCAGGGGAGTTTGAGGGACAAGACCGTTTTATTGCCCGTAAGAATGTAGTTAATAAACTGAAAGAGTTAGGGGCATTAGTCAAGGTAGAAGACTACAAGCATAGTGTACCCTATAGCGATCGCGGGAAAGTTCCCGTCGAACCCCTGTTATCTACACAGTGGTTTGTCAAAATGGAATCTTTAGCGCAAAAGGCTTTAACTTTCCTAGACGAACAAAATTCACCCCGTTATATTCCCGAGCGTTGGCACAAAGTTTATCGCGATTGGTTAGTAAAAATAAAGGACTGGTGTATTTCCCGTCAGTTGTGGTGGGGGCATCAAATTCCTGCCTGGTACGTTGTCAGTGAAACAGAAGGAGAAATTACGGACGATACTCCTTTTATTGTTGCTCATGACGCGGAATCCGCAAGAGCCAAAGCTGTAGCTAAGTACGGAGATAATATTACCCTAGAACAAGACCCCGATGTTTTAGATACTTGGTTTTCTTCTGGTTTATGGCCTTTTTCTACCATGGGATGGCCAGAAGAAACAGTCGATTTAAAAACATATTATCCTACTACTACCCTAGTTACTGGTTTCGATATTATCTTCTTTTGGGTAGCTAGGATGACCATGATGGCAGGGCATTTTACCAACCAGATGCCCTTTAAAGATGTCTATATTCACGGTTTGGTACTGGATGAAAACGGACAGAAAATGTCCAAATCTAAGGGCAATGGCATCGATCCTCTGTTAATGATCGATAAATATGGGACAGATGCCCTCCGTTATACCCTCATTAAAAAAGTAGCTGGCGCGGGACAAAATATCAGCTTTGACTACGACCGCAAAACCGATGAATCTCCATCGGTAGAAGCATCCCGCAACTTTGCTAACAAGCTGTGGAATGCTTCTAGGTTTGTAATGATGAACCTAGACGGCAAAACACCCCAGGAATTAGGTGAACCACAATCAGATAAGTTAGAGTTAAGCGATAAGTGGATTCTTTCTCGCTTCTATCAAACCGTCAAACAAACTAGAGAATATATCGAAGCTTATGGTTTAGGGGAAGCAGCCAACGGACTCTATGAATTTATTTGGGGTGATTTCTGTGACTGGTATATCGAACTAGTTAAATCTAGACTATGGAAAGACAATAATTCTCCTACTCGTCCAGTAGCCCAAAAAACTCTAGCTTATGTTCTGGAAGGAACACTAAAATTACTCCATCCCTTTATGCCTCACATTACCGAAGAAATTTGGCAAACTCTTACTCAAGCTAATGGTAATAGAGTTTTAGCATTGCAATCTTATCCCGAAGTAAACCAAAACTTAATTAACTCAGAATTAGAACAAAACTTTGACTTACTGTTCGGTATTATTCGTACTATTCGTAATCTGAGAGTAGAAGCTGGTATCAAACCTGGAGCAAAAGCTACTATAATTTTACAAACAGAAAGCGATGCCGAAATAAAAATTTTGCAAGCCACTCAAACCTACATCCAAGATTTAATCAAAATAGAACAATTAAAGATTACTCAAACTCTGGCAAAAGACCCGGGGCAGGTAATAGCAGGCGTTTTTGCCACAGTGCAAGTATTAATTCCTTTAACAGGCATTGTTGATATTGAGGCTTTGCGTAGTAAATTAGAAAAGAATTTAGCTAAAGTAGAAAAAGAAGTGAAATCTTTAACTGGTCGTCTCAACAATCCTGGCTTTGTCAATAAAGCACCGGCTGATGTAATTCAAGGAGCTAAAGATTCTCTAGCAGAAGCCCAGAAACAAGCAGAGATATTGCGCGATCGCCTACAACGTTTAGAGTAAACTAAATATTTGGTCATTTTCAATCAACTATAAAGACTTCTATTTGCCAACTTTCATTAATGACCAGCACTGAATTCAGCTATGTTACACCTAGCTCAAGTTCAACAAAATTCAACTTCAGGGGAAATGGAACTAAAACTACTCGCCTGCCAAAAGTCAGAACATATTTGGCAAATAGGCGAATCACATTGCTTACCCTTAGCAGATAGTAATCCTTGGGGAAAAGGAGCTTTAGTATTAATAGAATGTGGAAGCAAAGGACAAATAATTAGTATTAAAGAAGCCAAAGATTTAGTTTTAAGTCTTTTAGAAAAATATTATAGTACTAATACTATTAGTCCTGAATTTGTCGAAATAGAAAAAACTAAAGTCGAACAGTGGCGACAAGAAATTACTTCCCAAAATCTCGAATTGAATTGTCGCGCCCTAGAAATAGAAACTCGTCGGGAACAACTACAAGAATTAGAACAAATTCTCAAACAAGACCAAGAAAAATTAGCCCAACAAGAAGAACAAATGCGCAAATTAGCTGAGGAATTAAAACAAAAACAGTAGGGACAGAGATATAAAGGAAAACCTACAGATATATTACCGTATCTTCTTTACATCATTAATTATGTAAGTCTTTTAACGCACGATCGCCAACGGAAAATATACAGTAATTGGGCGGAAATAGAGTTGGGAAAAAGACTAGAGAGGTGCAACCAAATAAGCAAATTAGCAAGAAGCGAAGTGAGAGGGTGACGTTGAGAGAGGAATAAACTAAGCAAAAATTCAATTAGTGGACAGAAAACAAAAAGTCCCTGGGAGAAGAGCTTATGTCAGAGACACCACAAAAAACACACATCTATTCAACGGAACATTTTAATAGCGAGCGGTGGAAAGGCATTGAAATGCGTGAGGACGACATAGTGGTTAGCACGGCGATGAAATCGGGCACGACATGGATGCTGCGGAGTTTATAGATGCAAATAGAACAATTGCTACTCCTATTCTTTGGAGGGGCAGATTCATTTATTCCTAAAGAGCGCATTCAGCAAATAGACTCTCGTTTTCAAGAACTTGGCACAAATTATCAGTTGAAAGTTTATGATAACGCCGAACACGGTTTTTTCTGTCAAGAACGCTCTTCTTATAATCTTCTAGCAGCAGAAAATTCTTGGAATGAACTGACAAAGTTCTGGAAAAAGTACCTAAAGAACTAAAATTAACTAAATGCTGAACCCTCAGGTAAATCCTTGCCGTAGGCTAAAATCGGTCGCTAAAAGCCAAATAAATTTGTCACTCACTTACTAGAAATACACTCAATGTTTAACTTTACCAAACCTCTTTATCCCCTGGCTTTATCTGCTGCTAAAGGCGATCCAGAAAATGCTCATAAGCAAATGCTTACAACTCTAAGTAAGATCGAAAAATCTCGCCATACGGCTTGGGGAAGTTTGGCACTTAAACAACTACAACAATCTTTCTGTTTTTGCGACTCTCGTTTGGCACAAACTATTTGGGGACTAGACTTTCCTAACCCTTTGGGTTTAGCTGCGGGATTTGATAAAGATGCTTTAGGTGCCGGTATTTGGTCGAGTTTAGGTTTTGGTTTAGCCGAAGTGGGAGCAGTTACTTTTCACGCCCAACCAGGAAATCCCCGCCCTCGTCTGTTTCGTTTACCTAAGGATAAAGCAGCCCTGAATCGTTTGGGAGCCAACAATTTGGGTGCAGCAGTAATGGCAGATACTCTGCAACAAACTTGGGCAAGACAACCCCGCCAAATTCCTATTGGTATCAATCTATGTAAATCAAAAATTGCCCCTTTAGAACAAGCAGCAGAAGACTATGTGGGTAGTTTTAAATTACTCCAAGATTGGGCTGACTATTTTGTAGTTAATGTTAGTTCCCCTAATACTCCTGGTTTACGATCGCTCCAAGCGGGAGAACAACTAGAACCTATTTTATCTGCTTTACAGACAGTTAATGAAGAGAACAAACCCCTACTAGTCAAAATTTCTCCCGACCTCGATTGGGAAGCGATCGCTGCTATTATTACTTTAGCCAAAAGCTATCGTCTCGCTGGTATTATCGCTACCAATACTACTACCAGTAGAGAGGGTTTGAGAACAGATATACTCGAAGCCACGGGTAACCACATAAAAGACGAAATGGGCGGTATTAGTGGGGCACCAATTAAACAACGTTCTACCGAAGTAATTCGCTTTATCTGGCAAGAAACCAAGGGAGAGATACCCATAATTGGTGTGGGTGGTATCTTTACGGCTGCCGATGCTTGGGACAAAATTACCGCTGGTGCTAGCCTATTGCAAGTTTATACTGGCTGGGTTTACCAGGGCCCTTGGATGGTGAAAAATATTCTAACAGGATTATTAAAAAGATTAGAAACCCAAGGACTATCTCATCTATCCGAGGCTATTGGTATAGAACATAATCATTGAAATGAATAGGATTTGATTGGTAATTTAAACAACTTATAGATGTTAAATAGAAAAGCCTACTACTTGCTACTTGCTACTTGTTAATGATGATGGGTTAAAGAGTGGGGTACTTCTAAACCATTAGCTTCCATCAAAATTCGATCGCTCATTATATTTTGAGGGATGCCGTCTGCGACAATTCTACCTTGATTGAGTAAAATAACGCGATCGCAAACTTCTAGGAGCATTTCTAGATCGTGAGACGAGATAATCGTAGTTTCTGGAGCAGTTTGCAAAAATTTAATTAGTCTTCTTCTTGCTCTTAAATCTAGATTAGCACTAGGTTCATCATAGAGAATTATTTGGGGAAGCATTGCTAAAACTGAAGCGATAGCTACCATACATTTTTCTCCTCCAGAAAGATGATGGGGAACGCGATCGATCAAATGAGATATACCAGTAAAGGATAAAGCTACACAAACACGCTTGTCTACTTCTTCTGCTGACAAGCCCATATTCTCCGGTCCAAAAGCGATATCATCTCGTACTCTAGGACAAAGTAATTGATCGTCTGGATTTTGAAATACCAAACCAATATCGGGATTAAATATACCTGGTTGGACTAATTTTTCAAATAGCTTTATTTCTCCATAAGTTGGCGTTAAAATACCACAGATAGTTAAAAATAACGTAGTTTTTCCCGCTCCATTAGCCCCAATTAAACCAACACTTTCTCCAGCAGATATCTGTAAATTTATATCTGTTAAAGTATTCTTACTTTCAGTGTAAGCAAAGCCTAAATTACTGATAGTTACTGCGGGAGTTTGTAGTTTAATCAACCGTGACGATCGAGTTAGTTCTTTCATAGTTTAGTTAGCTGGTAAAAGTATTTCTGCAATTGTTAGACTAATAGCTATAATTACAGTTGCCGATGTAGCCAAAAAATTTAATTTATCTAATTGGCTCAAACGGTTTTTTTGTTGACGATCGATCTGAGGAATTTTATAACCATATCCTCGTAAGATCATTGCTTGATATACTTTATTCGATCTTTCATAACTACGTACTAATAAACTTCCAGTTAATTGAGCTAAAATTTTCAGATTACGACGACTAAATTGTTGATATCGAAATCCTCTTAATCTAATCGCTCTTTGCATAGTTGTGAGCATATTTCCTAATTCTTCTAGGTAGCGATATGCTAGCAGAGTCATATCGACAATTACTTGAGGTAATCCTAGCGATCGCATGGCTTTAATGCTAGTCAGAAAAGGAGCAGTTCCAAACAAAACTAAACTAATAGTCAAAATACAAAAAAAGCGAACAGAAATCAAAATACTCGTCCAGCAGCCTTCTTCTTTTAAGGTTAACCACCCCCACTGAAAAATTATCGTATCTCCTGCAACAAATGGGAGTAAAATAACCACTGCTAAAATAAACCAACCAGGATAACGCAATCTCGACAATAAAAAAGACAGGGGTAAATTAGACAAACAAAAAATTACAGTAGTTATAACTACTATTACTGGTAATAAAGTTATTTTTTGGACAAAAGAAAAAGCAAATATTAAACTAATCAGTCCGACTAATTTATATTTTTGTTGCCAACGATGAATTAAGGAATCCAAATAGGCATAACGGTCAATAATTAATCTCATTATTGTCTCAAAATTTCAGGCTTAACTTGTTCTAAGAAAGAAATTAGCATTACTGTAAATGCACCTTCAATAATTGCCTGAATTACATAACTAATCAAAGATAGATAAATTGCATTTATTTCTGTTTGTGCATCTAGTTCAGAAGTTATATTAGTAATAATAATTACCGTGAAAAGAGTGGCAGATAAAATTAAAGAACCTGCTCCAGCACAGAAAGCTAAAACTTGTGTCCATATTTTTTTTCTGGTGTTACTGCGATTGTTAAAATGAAAAATATGGTAAGCAAATAAAGCTGGGATACCCATAATTACTGCATTAATACCTAAAGTTGATAATCCTCCATGTTGAAACATCACTGTTTGAAAAAATAATCCAATTAAGATTGCCAGAAAAGAATAGTAGCCCAAAATTGCCCCCATCATGCCATTTAAAACTAAATGAATACTTGCAGGTGGCAGGGGAATATGAATTAAAGAAGCGACAAAGAAAGCTGCTGTAAATAAAGATGCCCTGGGAATCTTTTTTTGAGGATTTGAGTCTTTTTTTATCTGTTGGAGGGAGTACCAAGTTACACCACCAGTAATGGCATAGCCAGCAATACAAATACTAGGAGGAACAAAACCATCGGGAATATGCATTAAGCAAGAAATGAGTAGAAGTTCAACAGAAAATAATAATCAACCAAGATTGATTATGAAGATTTTTGACGAGAAAAAAATAGGGCAGTACCGATAAAACCCCAGACTCCAGTAGCAGCCATAACTACCTTTTGGATGGGATTGTAATTATTATTAGCTGACGCAAGCCAATTACTTGAATTGGGCATATTGTCCCTAGATTCAACAGTAGAAGCTACATTTTCTGTTTGCCAGGGAATACTGATAATATCGCCATGTCCAGACTGACGTATTTTAATATCCCAATTGCCAGAGATATTGGACTGAGGAATAAAACTGAACTTTCCTTCTTCATTAGTCTTCCCCTTTAGCCAAGGAATAGCAGGGTTATCGGGGGCGTAAATTACTACTTGAGCATTGCTCATGGGTTTACCATCATCATAGGTAGCTTTAACCTCGATTGCTGGTGTTTGTTGATAGACTATATTAGCTCCATGAGCAAGTACTTGCCTGGAAAATCCTAGACTTGCAAAAAGAAGGAAAGAAGCTAAATAATTCAGTTTGTGTCGATTAGTCATTACTGAGCAGTAGGTTTGAGTTTTTGTCTTGCTGCCAATATATATATTGGCAGAATTTTTTATAGACAAGTATGGTTGGTAGCTAATAAAAGCTAACTGCTATTGGTAAATTGACATATCATAAAGATTGCAGCGTGAAAAACGGGAAAAAGCAATTTTTTTGCCAGACAGATTTTCGGTTATTAATTGCAGATTACAGGCTAATGTACCTCCAGAAGAATTTATTTCCGAAACTTTTAAGGTTCATGGGTTTTATCGCTCGATATTCGATGAAGAACGACAATGACCTTCTCCTACATGCCCTAACCCGGTGATAGCTTGCTGTAATTTTGCATACTCTTCCGAGTTAAGTTTTTTGGCTAGATCGGATTGATTTACTTTTAATTGACCATTTTGAGCCAGAGAGGCGAAAGGTTCGAAACCGATCGCTTCTTGATTTAACGCATCTTCAGCAGGTAAGGAATTATCGCCAAAAATGTGGTCAAAATGAAAAGTTGTTTCTACTTGAGCCATATTTGCTGCTAGAACAATACCTTTACGGTTTTCCCCTACGTATTCTCCACAGGTATATTCTAGTTCTCGATCGAAACCAATAGTAAAATTTATTTCTCGACCGTCTTTACTAGCAGTTCCTTTTAAGACAATAGAATTGCCTTGGGTAGAACCTTCTTGGGCTGGCACTAGCTTCCAGCTTAACGCATTATAGGTTCCTACAGGAGCATCAGTTTGAGTGACCAAAATTGGTTCCGCATCTTCTTCTCCCTCCGCTAAATCGACAGTTGTAATTTTATCTACCAGGGAAACAGTTTGTGTCGGTTTAAGTTGGGTTTCCCCAGAAGGATTAAAAGGTGGATCGCTAGAGTAAGCATTTACTCGATCTAGGCTGACATAAGCATGGTCAAAATTGATTTGCCAACCATCTTTAGAAACAAAGCCCTGACGGATAAAATCTTCCCCATTAGCAACTAGAGCAAGAGTTCCTGTTTTGGCATTTGTAGCTTGAGTTTCCGTATTTTCTCGGACAGTACAACCAACTAGAGATGAAGGTACGATCGCGATTGTCCAAATTGAAATTAACAATCTATTCATTCAACAGCAACTAGCAGTAAAGTAACTTTTTTAGTATTCTCTATTTTGATATTGATTTTCAATCAATCTCTTGCACAAATGAATTTTTAACTAAAAGCAATAATTTTTTTTTCTTAACTTAACTTAACTAATTGTGATGGAACTGATGGCAAGGTTTAACCTGATGAGAAAGCTTTTTGTCTTCTTGATTCAATTCTCAAAGTTTTCACTAACTAGGTATTCATGTACTAAACAAAGTGATTGAACGAGCCAAAAAAAGTGCAGACAATCTTAATAAAATTTTTAACCTCGCAATTCTTAAATTTAAGATGTCATTTTTAGTCAAATTGCTTACAATGCCAACAAGGAATACAAAAAGATTCGGTTAAAATTTTTTTTCAGACTTTATGTTTCAATTACATAATCCCGACAAAAACTTCACCACATTTACGGTAATCGAAGCTAAAATCGGAGAGAATTCAAATAATTTAGTTAGAAATACTCACTGCCAGTTTCCCCCGATCGAAACTAAGCTAGTGTAAGAACAATTTAAGTGTTTGCACTAGGTGAGTAACTAAACTAGTTTATCAAAGATAACTAAATACAGTTCGGTTTATTTGAAAAACTGCAATTTTTTCAATTTCTTTACTGAAGGAGCAAGAGGAAAACGCTATGACACAGTCTAATCAAGTACTAGCAACTATTACCCGTCCAGAAAACGAGTGGGAAATATTAATTGATGATGATACCGATCGACTAGAAGACGAATTATCAACAAATATAGAGGAAGCAGCTAGTACTAAAAAAAGAAAACAGGCGACTACTAGTCGTCGTACAGAAAGAGGAAGAAAAAAGCCTTATACAGAAGACTCTATCCGCATTTATTTACAAGAAATTGGTCGTATTCGACTATTACGCGCAGAAGAAGAAATCGAGCTAGCCCGTAAAATTGCGGATTTATTAGAATTAGAAAGAATTCGCGAACGCTTAGAAGATAGCCTCGAAAGAGAAATTAGCGACGGTGAATGGGCATCAGAAGTAGATATGGAATTACCTAAGTTCCGTCGCCGTCTGTTTTTAGGCAGAAGGGCAAAGGACAAAATGGTACAGTCTAACCTTCGTTTAGTGGTTTCTATTGCTAAAAAATATATGAACAGAGGGTTATCTTTTCAAGATTTAATTCAAGAAGGTTCTCTCGGTTTAATTCGTGCAGCCGAAAAATTCGACCACGAAAAAGGATATAAATTTTCTACTTATGCTACTTGGTGGATCAGACAGGCAATTACCCGTGCGATCGCCGATCAATCTCGCACTATTCGCCTTCCCGTTCACTTATATGAAACTATTTCTCGTATTAAGAAAACTACTAAATTACTTTCCCAGGAAATGGGACGCAAACCTACCGAAGAAGAAATTGCAACTCGGATGGAAATGACCATCGAAAAGTTACGTTTTATTGCTAAATCCGCTCAGTTACCTATTTCTTTAGAAACACCTATTGGTAAAGAAGAAGATTCTCGTTTAGGAGACTTTATTGAAGCTGATGGAGAAACTCCAGAAGATCAAGTATCTAAAAGTTTACTAAGAGAAGACCTTGAAAACGTCCTCGATACTCTCAGCCCTCGCGAACGGGATGTACTCCGCCTACGTTATGGTTTAGATGATGGTCGTATGAAGACTTTAGAAGAAATCGGTCAGATCTTTAATGTGACTCGCGAACGTATTCGCCAAATTGAAGCTAAGGCTTTACGTAAATTACGTCATCCCAACCGTAATAGTATTCTTAAAGAATATATTCGTTAATAGATAGATAATTGAATAAAATTAAGGAAACTGGGTACATAAATAACCCAGTTTTTTTATATAGCAATACCAGCATAGGTTAGGACAAAATAGTTAGTAGTTAGTAGTTAGTAGTTAGTAGCGAGTAAATTTATTTTTATGTCTTAACACTAATAGGTAACGCTATATCACAACCTTCAATGATATCAAAAAAATTATTAATGGTTACTCACTCCATCGAACAGTCTGCTCAACCTGCCACAGAAAAAATTTTATTAGGTAAATCTTTAGCTGAGTTAACTGATTGGGTACAACAACAAGGGCAACCTGCTTATCGGGGCAAACAAATATATCAGTGGCTATATCAAAAAGGAGCGCGTTCTCTAGCAGATATTTCTGTTTTACCGAAAAAATGGCGAGAAAATTTAACATATTACCCTTTAGGGCGTTCTGAGATTCATTATCGTAGTATTGCTCCCGATCGTACTCGTAAGTACCTTCTCCGTCTTGCTGATGGCTTGATTATTGAAACAGTGGGTATCCCTTCTGCTAAACGCTTGACGGTTTGTGTATCTTCTCAGGTTGGTTGTCCTATGGCTTGTGATTTTTGCGCTACAGGCAAAGGAGGATTTACCCGTAATCTTAAAGCTTACGAAATTGTCGATCAGGTTTTAACTGTTCGAGAAGATTTTGGCGAACGGGTAAGCAATGTGGTTTTTATGGGAATGGGAGAACCGCTAATTAATCTGGATGAAGTTGTAGCTGCGGTTAAGTCTCTGAATCAGGATGTAGGCATAGGAGCGCGATCGCTGACAATATCTACAGTGGGATTACCTGGAAAAATCAGAGAACTGGCTCGACACAAACTACAAGTTACTTTTGCGGTTAGTCTTCATGCGTCTAATCAGCAATTAAGGGAGCAATTAATTCCTAGTGCCAAACACTATCCTCTAGATGTTTTATTGGATGAATGTCGGGAATATGTGCAGATTACTGGCAGACGAGTATCTTTTGAATATATCTTGTTATCGGGTATTAATGACTTACCAAAACATGCCCGAGAGTTAGCCAGACATTTAAAAGGATTTCAAAGTCACGTTAATTTAATCCCTTACAATCCCATTCAAGAAGCAGATTATCAACGCCCTAGTAAAAAAGCGATCGAGCAATTTAAAAATTTACTCAAACAGGAACGTATTGCAGTTAGCATACGTTACTCTCGTGGCTTAGAGGCAGATGCTGCTTGCGGACAGCTTCGCTCATCTCGTATCTAGATAGGGGAGAATAATCAGCCATTCCAGGAGCATAAGCTTCTATTAATTTGCCCGTGCGAGAACATTGAACCATTAAATAGTCGCAATGAGAGCAAGATGTCCTGGTTATATTGCTTTCCGAACAGTTGTATCTTTCTGCGCGATCGCCACAATTAGGGCAATATATTATCTGTTTTACAATCATTTTTTTGACCGATTATGTAAATATTTTTTTCGATATATTAAGTTGTATTTTGATGATAGTTTGATTCCAAAAACATCTTATTAACTATCTATGATTTAAATAACTTGTTAGCTATTCTAGGTGAAAACTCGCTCTTTAATTATGATTATTCCATGAATTTTTCCCAACTTATTTTTTAGAACTCCTTTGTTTTTATTGAAGATTTATACTTTTAAATTATTTAGAAATTAATACTTATTTTTATAATTTAAAATTAACATTTTCAGCTTATTTTAATAGTAGATTGACAATTCTTAGTAATCATTAATTACTCGATCGCGATAATATGCCCACAGCTATTTAGATAATATTTGTCTCTTATGCAAGTTGAATGGCAAACAGTCAAAACTTACGAAGATATTGTTTATCAAAAATGGGATGGAATCGCCAAAATTACGATCGACCGTCCCCATAAGCGCAATGCTTTTCGTCCAAAAACAGTATTTGAGATGTACGATGCTTTCTATGATGCCCGTGAAGATAAGAACATTGGCGTAGTTCTTCTGACTGGTGCGGGACCTCATACAGATGGCAAATATGCCTTTTGTTCTGGAGGAGATCAGAGTATAAGAGGGAAAGCTGGATATATCGATGATGATGGTGTTCCTCGTTTGAATGTTCTCGATTTACAACGCTTAATTCGTTCTCTGCCTAAAGTAACGATCGCTTTAGTAGCTGGTTATGCTATTGGTGGCGGTCATGTCTTACAGGTTATTTGCGACTTAACTATTGCAGCAGATAATGCCATTTTTGGACAAACTGGCCCGAAAGTAGGTAGTTTCGATGGTGGATTTGGTTCTAGCTATCTTGCTCGGATAGTAGGACAGAAAAAAGCCCGAGAAATTTGGTTTCTTTGTCGTCAATACACTGCTGAAGACGCTTTAGCCATGGGATTGGTTAATTGTGTCGTACCTGTAGACCAATTAGAAGCAGAAGGGATTAAATGGGCAAAAGAAATTTTAGCTCATAGTCCCATTGCAATTCGCTGTCTTAAAGCTGCTTTTAATGCAGATTGCGATGGACAAGCAGGTTTACAGGAACTTGCTGGTAATGCTACTTTGCTTTACTACATGACAGAAGAAGGAGCAGAAGGAAAACAGGCGTTTTTAGAAAAACGTAAACCAGATTTCCGCCAGTATCCTTGGTTACCTTAATCTTGTTGTTAAAATTTGCGGTTTAGTTTCTTTTGTTTCAGTCGTGCCTCAAATAACTAAGGGTGCGACTGGAATTAAGATTCAAAAAAAAAGTTATTCAAAGGAAAAATTAGAATTAAAAAATCGCTCGGTTTAAAAGAGTTTAGATTGTAAACATCGTGCTTATTTAAATAACTTCCTCAACTTCGTTAATTTCTAAAGAAGAGTTTTCTTCAGTGCAGTCTAATAAAAGTGAATGTTCTAAATAAATAATATCTTCTAGGTTTTCCCGCGTTTGAGTAAATGGTAAAGACGATAGAACACAAGCTGACCAATTACTTTCGACGGGTACATTAAGCTTTTGACAAGAACCTCCTCTGCGCCCCTCTGGCTGGAAAAAACGGCAAAATCGGCAAGCCGACACCAAAAAATTTGCTCTTTTCATTAGAATTTTTATCTTTGGAGGATAACTTTAAGTTAGATTTATATTTATATTTTGCTTAATAACTGAGTCCTTAATTATGGGTTTATAGCCAGTATTATGTATGGCTTGTAGCGATCCCCGAGATAGGTTTTTTTTATATTCTCTTTATGATTGGTTCATATATATATATAAATAAATAACAAAATAGTATTTTTTAATACAAAAATTTAGAGGATTGATGATAGTCTGATATTTTTATAAAAATATTGGGGATCGGAGGATATCTAGACTGAGGATGATGGCTGTTTGTTTTCAAAGTTTATTTTAGTTGAATTATTTCTGGTAACAGATTAATATTTGTCTGACCAGTTCTTAGCTGCACAATGGCAACATAAAAACCAGCGTTTAAGTTCGCCCTCAGGAGTAGGAGAATGGCATTGAGGACAAACAGATAAATTAGACGATCGCTCTTGAAGTACAGTAAGCCAGCGTTGAACTACGGCTTGGGGAGCGTTAACTAAAGGTAAGCGGTCGTTATCAATTTGGGCAGCATTAATATTTATGTAACTAGGATGCAATGAGTGCCGATCTTGGCTATTTTGCCCTAATAAATTGCGATCGCCAGTCTGTTGCCATTGACTAGAAGAAAAGCGTATATCCTTAAGAGAAAAAGCTAAGTGGGTATTTAGTTGTTTGAGAAGAGTATGTCTTTGTAAAGTAAGCTCTTGTGCCCAAACAGAACTAGAAGTAGCAACCCAAAGAACTTGTCTATTGATATAAAGAGGACGAGTTTGTTGGGCTATTTTTTTACTTACTATTTGTTGCCAGCATTCAAGTAATTGACGGTACTGTTGATATTTTTCCCAACCAGGTTGGTTGGTAATTTGAGCTAAAGTTTGTTCTAAAGAAGAAAAAAACATAGTAATCTACAGTACAAAGTAAACACAAACAGGATTAAAATACCCCTCATGGGGAGTATAAACCAATAAAAGTTGAATTGTTTTTATTCTCTGGTAGCGATCGCTGTTACTGTAGGAATTGAGATGAGAAAAAATCAAGACCAAAATCGACAGGATATATCTTACAGATCTCTTGGTGCGCTACCCAGTGCGGAGGAGACTTCCGCAGGGTCGCACCGCTTTCAGATTCGGATTCTGGCGGTATATTGTTTGTTAATTTTGTTATCTTTTTCATCCGCAGTTTTAGCAATTCGTCGAGTTTTATTATTTCGTCTTGAGACCAGAATCGAACAGGCTCTCGATCAGGAAATACGAGAATTTCGTTTGTTGGTAGGTGGTAATGACCCCAACACAGCACAACCTTTTGGTGAAAATATTAGAGCCATTTTTGATGTATTCCTCAAACGCAATATACCGATCTTTAATGAATATACTATTGCTTTACTACCAGACGGTTTTCATGCTTCTATTCCCTATCCCGAAAAATTACCACCATCGATCGACCGCAACTCAGAAATGGTCAGACACTGGCAAAAGCTTACCGACCAAGAGCGCGGTAAAGTAGATAATTGTGAGCAGCAAATTGAATATTGGGCAGAACCAATTGAGATTAGGGGCAAAGTGCGGGGGGTTTTTGTCGTGGCTATTGCCACTCAAAGCGCTCGCCAGGAAGTTCAAAAAGCTATGTTTATTATTATTCAGGTAACACTAATAGCCGTAGCAATTACTTCTATTCTGGCTTGGATTTTTGCCGGTAGAATTTTAACTCCTTTACGCTTACTAACTAAAACAGCGCAGAAAATTACAGAAAGCAACTTAAAACAACGTATCGAGGTTAAGGGAGATGATGAAGTTGCCCAACTCAGCATAACCTTTAATGAAATGCTCGATCGCCTCGAATCTGCATTTAATACTCAGAAAAACTTTCTTAATGATGTGGGTCACGAACTTAGAATACCAATTACTATTGTTCAAGGGCATTTAGAATTGATGGGTGATACTCTCGAAGAACAACAGGAAACTAAAGAAGTAGTTTTAGACGAACTAGAACGAATGAACCGCCTTATTGCCGATTTGATGTTCCTCGCCAAATCAGAACAACCAGACTTTTTACAATTAGAAAACATTAAAGTTAGTACTCTAACTGAAGAAATATACACCAAAGCCAAAGTTATCGCCGATCGCCATTGGCAATTAGATGAAGTCGGAACGGGTTCAATTTTAGTAGATCGTCAGAGATTAGTTCAGGCAATTACCAACTTGGCACAAAACGCTACCAAGCATACTAATCCAGAAGATACTATAGCTATTGGTTCTGCTATCGATAAAAACTATCTTCGCTTATGGGTGCGCGATACCGGGACTGGCATTGCCGAACAGGAACAAGAGAAAATTTTTCAACGTTTTCAAACTGGCTCGAATAATCGTGGTACAAAAAGTACGGGTTTAGGACTTTCTATTGTCAAAGCGATCGCTCAAGCCCATGGAGGCACAATTCAACTATATAGTCGTTTGCACCAAGGAGCGACTTTTACCCTAGTTTTACCATTAAAAAAGTAGTTAGTTGTTAGTAGTTAGTTGTTAGTTATTAGTATTGAAAAAACAAGCTCAATTTATTATTACTGAACCCCTAAATTGCAAAGGAGAAGCAGGAGAAGAACTAGTTTGGAATGCGATTAAATTAGCTTTTGCTGACAGAAGATGTATAGCCTATTGGCGTTATCCTATTTTTTCACCCCAAGGAAAATTCAGAAAAGAACCAGATATCCTCATTGCCGACTTTCAATTAGGTTTAATTATCATTGAAGTCAAAGCGATCGAAATCCAACAAATAGTAAATATTCAAGGACATCGCTGGCAATACCAAAATTATTACACCGATTATGGTAATCCCTATCAACAAGCCGAAAATCAACTTTTTGCTCTCTTAGAATATATCGATCGCGAACCACTCCTCAAAAAACAAATTCCAGCCAGAATTCTGCTCGCCTTACCCCACATCACCGATCGACAATGGCAGCAAAAAAATCTACATCAACTCCCCACCTCTCCACCGATCCTTTTCCAAGAACATCTGCGTTTGTCTACGTGCATCTGCGAACAAATTCAACAACAACCATCCCTAAATTCAGAAAACAACCTAACCGAAACTCAGTGGCAATTACTCCTCTCAATTCTCGGTGGAACCCTCTTATACACCCCATCTTCTCGACCTATTTTGGCACATAAACAAAGCCGTAGTAGTATTTTGCAACAAGCGCGATCGCGCCTCGCTCAATTAGACTTACAACAAGAAAAAATTGGTAAACAAATTCCTCCAGGAGCCCAACAAATAAGAGGAATAGCTGGCTCTGGCAAAACAGTTATTCTCTGTCAAAAAGCAGCATTAATGCACCTCAAATATCCCGATTGGCAAATAGCATTTGTCTTTTTCTCTCGTAGTCTCTATCCTAAAATTATCGAGCAAATAGATAAATGGATTCGTCACTTTACTAATAACCAACAAACCTTCGATCGTCACAATTCCAACTTAAAAATACTCCATGCTTGGGGAGGAAAAACCCAACCAGGTTTTTACAGTACCCTTTGTCAACTAACAGGAAGTATTTCTCTAACTGTTCGAGAAACAGTCGATCGAGCACCAAACGAAGCTTTAGGAGAAATTTGTCATCAACTGTTGCAAACTAGAACTATTCCTCAAGTGTTTGATGCTATTTTAATTGACGAAGGACAAGACCTAGTAGTTAACAATTGGAAATATCAAGATAAACAACCATTTTATTGGTTAGCTTATCAAGCATTACGTCCTGTAAATCCAATTCATCCCGAGCAAAAAAGATTAATTTGGGCATATGACGAAGGGCAAAGTTTAGCTAGTTTAAAAATTCCTACTGCCAGAGAATTATTAGGATATAAATTAGGACATTTAGTTACAGGCAAATATCCTAATGGGATTAATAAAACAGAAATAATGTCTCGTTGCTATCGCACTCCTCATCAAATTTTAACCTTTGCTCATGGAATAGGGATGGGCTGGTTACGTCCCCAAGGAATGCTAGCAGGCTTTACAAATTCAGAAGAATGGTTGGCAATTGGTTATCAAGTAACAGGAAAATTAGCAACAGGACAACAAATTACTCTCAAACGTCCTCCTAATAATTCTCCTAATCCTCTTACCGAATTATGGCAAGGAGAAATAATTGAATTTAAAACTTATCCTTCTCGTCAGCAAGAATTAACCGTTTTAACTAATAACATTAAATATAATCTTCGTCACGATGGATTACGTCCTGCTCGAGAAATATTAGTAATCATTTTAGGCTCTTTTAATGATGCAGCCGAACTAGCACGACAAACAGCTAGATTCTTAATGAAACAAAATATTACTATTTATCTTCCCAGCAGTAGTAATTATAATCTTCTTCAGACTGAATCAAACCAAGATCGAGCCAATAAATTTTGGTGCGAAGGAGCAATCACTATTACTACAATTCATCGTGCTAAAGGACAAGAAGCAGACATGGTTTATGTAATTGGTGCAGATTTTATTGCTAAAGATGAAAGTAATATTTATCTCCGCAATCAGCTATTTGTCGCTTTAACTAGGGCTAGAGGTTGGGTTAATCTTAGTGGTATTGGCGATTATCCTTTTTATGATGAAATAAAACAAGTATTAAAAAGCAAAGATACATTTACCTTTATCTGGAAAAGCTTACCAAAGAGAACTCTCAGTGTCAGCGATCGCGATAATCTTTTAACCAGTTTTGCTTTAGGTAGAAAAAACTTTCGTTCTGCCAATTTAGCTAAGATAAATCTAGCAGGAGCAAACTTAACCAATATTAATTTTATTTCTGCTAATTTACAACAAGCCAATTTAGCCAATACTCAATTGTCAGGAGCAAAACTAATTGCAGCAGATTTAACTAATGCCAATCTTCAAGGAGCTAATTTAAGTAGAGCAAAATTAATGGGGGCAAACTTAACTAATGCCGACTTAACTAATGCTGACTTAACTAATGCTGACTTAACCAATGTTAACTGGGGAGAATAGTAGAAAGGTAATACTATTTTGTTAACAATAACACTGAATTTATAGCGTAATTCCCAAAATAGATTCATCCCAATAATCTTTTAACTGGCGTAATTATTTTACAGACGAACAAAATAAACTGCTAACCCACCTCGAATTGAATTCGAGGTGGAAAGTGGCAGTGCATTCGGCACCTTTGAACACATTTCCTGAAGCATTAGAGGCTTTTCGTACAGCCATGTCTTATCGTTTTGTCCAATGGCCGAATCATAATCGTGACGTATTCATAGCTTATAAAGCGAATTTAGGCTTTGTTTGGGCTTAATTTTTGTTTAAGTCCCGATTTTAATATTTATTTAATTTGTAGAAAATTTCTAAGACTGCATAAAAATTATGCTCTTTACCTAATTAATAGAAGAATGTAGAGCAATTATAAGTCAAGAAAAATGATAGCAAATAGTAAATTAAATCGAGCTTCCCTAAAAATAAGTCATTCTGATTGGAATTTTCTCCCCATTATATTGAGTGGTGCAACAGGAATGATTCTTGGTTGGGCCCTATCCCCTCAAGAGTTAGAAAAGTTAGCAGCTAAAGTCGAACATATATAGGGTTTGCTGAATAAATCTAAAACCCTGATGTAACAATAGTTTTAAACATCCTCGCTTGGTGTCTTTAATACCTGAAAATCGATTCTTTATTGAAAATTTAGAGGGAAAAAAGCCAAGTATTCTAAGAGGATGTCTGAAAAGTCGAAAGAAGCTATCTATTAAATAGGATTGACTCAATCGAAAGCTACTTTTTTCGTCAAATTGTTGAATCGATCGCTCTCGATCTAAGTGACTAATTATACTTCTCAGACATCCTGTCAGACATCCTGTCAGACATTTGCAGAAATTTAAGAGAGCTGTTTGTTAGATTTGTTTACTCTACTTCATGCCCCGCAGCAGTGATAATTTGTTTAATTGATTCTGCTGATGCTTCGGTATCTACAGTTACCTTTTTACTATCGAGGTCAATATTTACTTTAGCATCGGGTTCGTGAGTTTTAATTGCCTTAGTAACTGTTTCTACACAACCTTCACAAACCATACTAGGTACTTTTAATTCAAGCATAATTACTTATTCTTTGTTTTTTCTTGGTCGATCGATTATTAGTTTATTAAACTCCGAATTCCGAACTTCCATTCTTACCATTTAAGAACAGAAGCGTCTATCCCTTGTTCTCGTTTGATTTTGCTATCTTTCTCCATCCATTCTACGATTTGAGTAGCAGTTAATTCATCTACTGAAATTCCTATATCTTCAGCTATAATTTTCAGCAATCTGTAAGAAGAAATAGTTAATCGAGTTAAAAACTTCTCTGAAGACGATAGCAAGGCAGATTCTATTTTGGCTGATTCCTCTGGAGTCAAAAATTGAGCTGGTGATTGTTCCATTTTGATATGAGTGAGCTTTCTAATTTAATTTTAAAATTTTGCTACGATCGCGTAGAAATATCGATTCTATAGTTGGTGGAGGGTTAAAAAAATTTTATCTTTAGTTCGTTTATTCTGTAAAAGTGTAGTCTTAGTCTTATTCCTCCAACCTAGCTTGTATTTCGATCGACTAGCCAATGCTTCACCTCGACAAAACTCAGTCATCACTCATCCAAAAACAAGCGCTCGAGAACATAAAAAACAGAGATCGGCAGTTCGTACTCTAGAAGCCCACCATCAAAAAATCACTTTACTTAACTTTAGTGCTGATGGGAGTTTACTAGCTAGTGCAGACCCTCGATCGATAGTAATTTGGTCTTTAGCCACGGGAGAAGTACAACACATTCTACCAGGACATTACTCATCAACAGCTAAAATGGCAGTCGCTCCTACTTCTCTATCTTTTAGCCCCGATGGTCGTTTTTTGGCTAGTAGTACTTTGAGTCAAGGCTTATTAACTCCAGAAAAATCTGTAATTGTTTGGGATACTGCTACAGGGGAAGAAGTATTTAGCTTAGATAATGCAGGTTGCCGACAAGTTATTTTTGATTCTGAAGGAAAGAAAATTTATCTTTCCTGTGATTCTGGTATTCAAGTTTGGCAGATAGAAAGTAAAGAACAGATAGCCAGTCTGAATAACGAACATCCCGTAGAAGCTATTGCCCTAAGTAATGATGGTAAGATCGTGGCTACTGCGAGTACCAGTCTTACCCTCGATCGACAAAAAGAAACGAGTCACCAGATTAAACTCTGGCAACTGAGTAACAACAATATAGAACTCATAGCCACTTTAGAAGGACATAAAAACAATATTGCCCGACTTATTTTTACAGCTAGAGATAAAAAATTAGTCAGTAGTAGTTACGATGGTGAGATTAAAGTTTGGAATTGGCAAAAAGGTAAAGAAGAAAAAACCCTAACTCAGACTAGCGAACATGGTTTATTTAGTCTCAATCCTAGTGGACGTTTAATTGCAGGTAATTTTTCTAAAGGAAAAGTATTATATGTACCGAGGGGAAAAATTCTAGAAACCCCTATTGACGTTCCGTTTAAGGGCAAAGCAAGTGCCGTTACTTTTAGTCCCGATGGTAATCTGCTAGCCTGGGCAACAAAATCCGATAATTTTCCCAATCCGACTATTATTCTCTGGCAAATTAAAGGTAAAGTCGAGCGAGATAATTCTCAAGAACAAGTCAGAAATAATTATCATCCTCTTGTATTAAGTAAAGTTTGGCAAGAACCTATCGGTAACAATCCCCAACAAGTTGCTTTATCTGCCCTTGGTTTACCAGAAAAAGTTGAAAACGAAAGCGAAGAAGTTGAAGTTACTTACCCTCAAGAAAATAAAGCCGTAGTAACTATTACCCAAACTAATTTAGCCGATGACTCAGTTTTTGGTATCAGATATCGAGTTGAATTTGCTCCTTACGGCTCTATGTCTGAAAATAAAAAATGGCGCGTAATTTGGGCTGGTAAACAGTACAAATGTCGGTCTAATCGAGGTCATCAAGATTGGGCTACCGATCTATGTTACTAGAAATAAAATAAGTTAACTTCAGTTCGGGTTAAGCCAATTTAGCTTAAAATAAAGCACTAACTGAATTTACTTACCGATCGAACCTCCTTTAAACCTAAACGATCGATTAGACATAGATTTTAAATAAATGAAAGAATAAGAGTTAAAGCCGATCCAAACTCAGGTTAATTTTATGAAAAAATACGCTGTTGCTACAGTAATCGCTCTTTCCTTCGTTTTTTTCGCTCTATTCAACTTTACTTACGAACCAGCAGTACTAGCCAAAGAGAGCAATCCTGCTTCCTACTATCAAGAAAAAGCCATTCATAGTCGAGATGGGATTGGTAAATTTTATTTGGGCAGAGAAATAGCTCATGTAATGGGACATCAAGCAATGCTATGGTTAGAAAGACCGAGCAGAGAAACAGAAGAACAACCCCAAGCAGTAGTAGAAGCTTTATGCCTACAACCTAACGATGTCGTTGCTGATATTGGTGCGGGAACTGGCTATATGAGCTTTCGGATGGCGAATTTACTCCCAGAAGGTCAAGTTTTTGCCGTGGATATTCAACCAGAAATGCTCGATGCCCTTAACTTTCTCAAACAAGAAAATAAACTAACCAATGTCGAAACTATTTTGGGTACAGAAACAAATCCTCAATTACCAGACGAAAGTATCGATCTAGCTCTCATGGTAGATGCTTACCATGAATTTGAATATCCCAGAGAAATGATGGAAGGAATCGTGCGATCGCTCAAACCAGGAGGAAAATCAGTTTTAGTCGAGTATCGTCAAGAAAATCCCCTTATTCCGATCAAACCACTCCATAAGATGAGTCAAAAACAAGTCAAAAAAGAAATGAAAGCAGTAGGCTTAACCTGGCAAGAAACCAAAGATATCTTACCCCAACAACATCTAATGATATTTACCAAGTAGGGGCAGTTCGGGAACCACCCCTACAGGTGTCATTCGTTAAAAATTTAGCCACCACTAACCACTAACTCCTAACCACTAACTCCTAATTAGAAACCTCTGCCATTTCAAACACTCGTTCTTCGTAATCTTTTACCAGAAAATTCAGTGGTTTATCGCGACGAATTTTATACTTTAAGCGTCGTGCTTGCACTCGCAGTAAAACTTCCTCTAAGCATTCGCGATCGAAACAAACGTGACGTTGCCGTCTTTTATCTCCCAAGCTAGCACCAGAAATAATGTGGAGTTGAGTATTTTTTTTCAATTGATACCAAAGCCCATCAGAGCCATTTATGCCAGAATTAGAAGGATTAGGGGACATATATAGGGGATCTATACTACCCACACCTAGAGTTTGTTCGTAGTTGTAGTAGTAATGAAGTGGCACATCCGCAGCAGGTAAATCTAATAAACCTCCATAAAATTGTTGGGCAACTTGAAGATCGGACACCATCATAGTATAAACTTTGGGTGCGCTGGTAAGGAACATCCACATAGCACCCGCGTATGCCACTAGCAGCATCACCATAATGCCTTGAGTAGAAAAAAGACTGTCTAAAGGAAGGGGAGGCAAAAAAGCGGAAAAAAAATAATTACTCATTATCATATACTAGGCGATCGCTCGCACCTCTTCTATTTTACAAACTAAGAGATATCGTTTTTTATGGATATATTTTATCGTTTCTAAGCCTGACCATAAATGGGAATAGCTGCACCACTAATATCTTTAGCTGCTTCGGAAATTAAAAAGCAAATGAGTTCTGCTATGGCTTCTGGTTTTACCCATTTGTCTACATTTTCTTCTCCCATCGCTTCTCGATTAGCTTGAGTGTCAATTACACTAGGAAGAATAGTATTAGCTGTAATATTTAAATCTTTTGTCTCTTGAGCGATCGATTTAGTTAAGGCTACCACTCCTGCTTTGGCTGCCGAATAAGCTGCTAGAGAAGCTGCTGGTTCTACAGCACCCCTCGAGCCTACAGTGACAAGACGACCATATTGTTGTTCGCGCATTTTTCTGAGGCAATGTTTGCAAACCAAAAAGGTAGTATTCAAATTTAAATTGAAAACTTGTTGCCAATCATCATAACTAAATTCATGAGTTGCACCCATGGAAAAGCCACCAACTAAATGAATCAAGACATCTACTCTACCCAAATCATTGACTAATTGCCGGACGGTATTTTCTTGAGTTAAATTAGCTCGAACAAAATTAATTTTTTCAAAATCAGTAGCAGAAAGCCTTTTTTGTAGAGATTTAATGTCATTTTCTTGCAAGTAAGGGATTGTCACTTTAGTAGCATAAGTTAAGATTGCTGGTGTAACCCCTAATCCCAATCCACCAGTGCCACCTGTGAGCAAAATATACTTACTATTCATATCTTTCCATTATGAAGTTTATTAGACTAACATTGTCACCATATTGTTATTTTGACTAGAAAATCAATAGCTTTTTTAATATTCTTTCTCGCTAATTATTTATTGAAAATCTTAGAAATACTTAAAGATATAGTAGATCGATCGAGGATGTTCCAGTATGCTTATTTGTCCCCACTGTCAGTATGAAAATCCAGATACCAATAAGTTTTGTCAAGGTTGCGGAACTTATCTAGAACATAAAACTTGTCACAATTGCCAAGTAAGCATTCCCTTACAAGCTGAAAAATGCCCTCATTGTGGAGCTTCTGTCCAAACTATATTGTGGGGAATAATTTCTCAAGAACAACCAAAAGAGCCACAAAAATCTTCAGCTAAAAAAACACCGTTAGTCTCTTCTCAAAACGCCCAACCAGCAAAAGTTGTTGAAACTTTAGAATATCTCGATCCTAATCAACGCTATCATCTCGCTCTCAGTGAAGGGAAAGCTTTAGAACCTATAGAAACACCATCTTCAACCACTGAACTATTCCAAGGAAGAGTTATAGACCGTCGACCCCTGCAAAAATCTTATTTAGCAACTATAAAAGCGGAGCAAACCGAATTATTTGGGGAATTAAAACAAGATTTAAATAACTCTTATCTTAATGTTGCTCAATATTGGAATCTAATTGGTCTTCCTACTCATGCTCTACCTTATTTAATCGTGCAGGAATTCACCTCAACTATTCCTGAAATTTACGATGCTTGGCAATATGAAAATAAAGGGGTTGTTTTGCTGTCAGATCGTTCATCCTGGGATTTATTGACAGATATCTGGTCGAGAAAAGATTTGCCTTTAATCCAAATTCTTTGGTCTTTGAATGAAATGCTCAATCTATGGAATTCTCTAGCCAGAATTAACTGCACTCAAAGCTTACTGGTAAAAAGTAATTTACGGGTAGATGAAGATGAGTCTTTTTGTTTGCAACAGTTATACTTAGACTCTGATGATGCCAAGCCCACCCTAAGAGATTTAGTCCAAAAGTGGCAACTATGGCTAGAAGAGTCAGGAGTAACTAACCAAGAAAAACTCACTAACCTACTTAATCAAATTATCGATGGTGAAATTCCCACTGTAGATAAATTGAGCGAACAATTACATCAAATCGCTCCAGAAATAAGTAACCTTGACTTAGATCGGACTCTTGATGATGACGAATTTGATTTGTCTTCACCATCCTCAGCAGAATATGATTCAGAAGAATTTGAAGATTTTGCTTTTTTTGCCGATGATGACGAGGGAGAAAATATTGCTTACGAGAGAGAATTAGAAGAGCAACCAACCATCGTTTTACCTATGGAACTAGCTAGCATAGTCGATGCTGGCTGTACGGATATTGGTTCTCAAAGAGACCATAATGAAGATTTTTTTGGTATTCAAAGCAGAACTATTAAACAAGAAAATGGTTTGGAAAAAAATGTTAGTACTAGAGGATTATATATTGTCTGCGATGGTATGGGTGGGCATGCTGCGGGAGAAGTAGCTAGTTCTATGGCAGTAGAAACACTTCAAAAGTATTTTCAAACTCGTTGGCAAGACGCAATACCTAGCGAAGAACTGATTAAAGAAGGAATTTTACTTACCAATCAAGCTCTTTATCAAACTAATCTGGATAATTCTCGTTCTGGTAGTGGTAGAATGGGTACTACCTTAGTAATGGCTTTGTTACAAGATACCAAATTAGCGATCGCCCATGTGGGAGATAGTCGTATTTATCAAGTTACTCGTCAAAGAGGTTTAGAACAACTTACCCAAGATCATGAAGTGGGTCAGCGAGAAATCAAAAGAGGTGTTGAGCCAGAAATTGCCTACGGTCGTCCTGATGCATACCAATTAACTCAAGCTTTGGGACCGAGGGATAGAAACTATGTTAGACCAGAAATACAAATGTTAGAAATTAAAGAAGATAGTCTTATCATACTTTGTTCTGATGGTCTTTGCGATCGTAATTTATTAGAATCTCACTGGCCAACTTATCTAAGTCCTCTGATTAGCTCGAGTGCTAACTTAGACGAAGGCTTATTTAAATTAATTGATTTTGCTAACCAGTATAATGGTCACGATAACATAACTGCCATTCTAATCAGAATAAAGCTTAAACCTAGCCAATAAACGCTGATAATTCACTTTTACCAAGAAATTTTTCCGTTCATTTTAGAATATATGGTTATTCTTACCTTGTTAGAATCACACACCAATCAGCCACTACAGCAATGGCGTTTTTATAGTGAGTCAGTGATTCGTATTGGTCGCTCTGAAAACAATGATATTGTGCTTCATGGCTACTTTCAAGTTTCTCGACAACATTTGGAACTAACTCAAGTCGAACAGCAATGGAAATTAGTTAGTCGAGGTACTAATGGTACTCTGGTCAATAATGTTTTAGTCACCGAAGAAATTCTCAAAGACCAAGATTTAATTCGCTTAGCAGAAAATGGTCCTTTATTCAAATTTGAGTTGAGTTCTTCTACTCAAGAACCAAAGTTGATTCAAGACCCCCGTCAAACTGATATTGCTTGTAGTCATTCTGGTAATCCTCCCGATAGCATTTTTTGTATTCATTGCGGTCAACCTCTAGTAGAGAAAGAACAATTCGTCGGTCCATATCAAATACTCAGGACTTTGGGTAGAGGAGGAATGGGGACTACTTATCTAGTTTGGGATAAAACCCAAAAAAACAAAAAAGTTCCTTTATTATTGGTACTCAAAGAAATGAACGCAGATATGCTCCGTATCGCGAAAGCTAGAGAGTTATTCGAGCGAGAAGCTAGGGTATTAAAATCCCTCGATCATCCAGGTATTCCTAAATACTATGACTTTTTTGTGCTGGACGACCGCAAATATTTAGTTATGGAATTGATTCACGGTCATAACTTAGAACAATTTATTTATCAAAGAGGCCCTCTAGACCATGAAAGGGCAATTAGATGGATGATCCAAGTTTGTCAAATTATTACTTATCTTCATAATTTAGAGCCTCCCCTAGTACATCGGGATATCAAACCAGCTAATTTAATCTTGCGTAACATCGATAGTTGTTTGATGTTGTTGGATTTTGGCGCAGTTAAAGAGTTAGGAACTTCTCTAGAAACTCGTATTGGGGTAGAAGGATATAGCGCACCCGAACAATATCGGGGCAAACCTTGCCCTCAATCAGATATTTACGGTGTCGGTGCGACAATTATCTTTTTAATAACAGGCAAAGCACCAATGCAATACTATCGCTACAAGGGAGCTAAATATGAATTCGATATTTCTAGTATTCCTGGTTTGGCTCCCTCTTTAGGTAAGGTAATTGAAAAAGCGTGCCGTTCGGAAGTTCGCGACCGCTATCAAACTGCTGAAGAATTATCAGAAGCGCTAGAAGATTGCCTATAAAACAATTATCACTTCCTTTTCTTTATTTAACCAAGCAATCATAACTAGCGAAAAAATTCTATTCTTCGTCCCAGTTTTCTATCATCAGTAGTTCTTTAACAGGATCTTTCATGGAAAAGTCAAATTCTAACAATTCATTTTTCCAGTAAGCCCAATCATTACCTAAAAGCAAGGCTATTTTGCCAATACTATCTTCTGGTTTGATGATTTTAGATTCCACCAGTGAAGCAATTTTACGCTGTAACTTCACCATAGGATGAGCAAGCTGTTTTGTCATACGCTCAAATTCTCTTAATATGTAATTTGGATAAATTGCTATTAATTTTTGTTCCCCGACTTTATTGCGTATCTTTATACTTATGGATGCACATACAAAGGGACAATCACTAATTACTTTTAACCTATTAATCTCCTTAGTGCAAGTATTTTAACAGATTAGTACGGAAATTACTATATTAAAGTAGGGACATCCGACAATTTTCAAGAGCAAGAAATATGAGCAAAAGATGGGTAGGGTTGGTATTTAGTTTAATTGGTTGTGGAATAATGGCACCAGCTTTAGCTTTAAATAATTCTGTAGGCAAACAAGGAATTAATGCTCTGCGTTTACATCAGTTTCCTTACAATTTACTGGGACGCAAAATTGGTATCGGTCAAGTAGAAATTGGTAGACCGGGAAAGTTTGGTTTAGATAAAGCAGGAGCCAAAAATACTGGGAGTAATCCTTATTCAGTTTTTTATCGCGATAATCTGGCTATCTCCAATAAAAATATTGATAATCACGCAACTATGGTAGCTAGGGTCATGATCGGCAATCGTAAACATCTGCGGGGTATTTCACCCAAAGCCAAACTCTATGCTTCTGCTGTAGGTTCACTGCAAAAGGGAGGACAAGAACAAGAATGTCTGGCAACTCAACATATTGCTTTACAAAATGGAGGAGATGTAAGAGCAATCAACTTTAGTTTCGGTGAATCTCTAGCCAGAGACTCTAGAGAAAATGCTAAATTAGACGGCAAAGCCCTGCTAACCGAATGTATTGATTGGTCAGCCAGAGTACACAATACTCTCTATGTTGTTGCAGGAAATCAGGGAAAAGGAGGTATTCCTATCCCTACAGATAACTTTAACGGTATTACCACTGCCTATACTACTAAACGCCAAGGTATATTTACCAAAGTCGATTTTGCTAATTTAAGTGCTTTCCCCGTTGGTATTGGTCGTAGTGTAATAAAAAAAGAAATTAATTTCGGTACGAGACGGGCAATTAGTCTGTTGGCTCCAGGGAGTAATATTTCTATCTATAATCAGAGAGGAAAAATCGAACAAGTTAGTGGGACAAGCTTCGCTGCACCTCACATTACGGGTTCTGTTGCTCTACTACAAGAATATGGCGATCGAATTATGAAAGGTAATAGAGTTAATCTTAAATCAATTAAGAATCTGTCCGTTCCTCTTTGTAGCCTCGATTGTCGCCGTCATGAAGTGATGAAGGCTGTTTTGCTTAACTCTGCTGACAAAATTAAAGACCGAGGCGACAGCATATTTTTAGGCATGGAAAAAACGATTCTCAGCGAAAAGAATTTTAATTGGCTAGAGTCAGACGCTTATCGAAACCCCAGGATTCCTCTAGATATGGAAATGGGAACAGGACAGCTTAATGTTTTTCGTGCCTATCAACAATTTAGTGCAGGACAAAGCTCTCCCAAAGTTTTTGCACCAAAAATTGGTTGGGATTACCGAACTTTGGCAGTTAACTCTTACAAAGATTATGTATTGGAACAACCTATATCTGAGGGGAATTATATTGCCATTACCTTAACTTGGGATCGGTTAGTATCACTAAACGATCGCAATAATAATAATCAATACGATCTTGGTGAAACTTTTCGCGACCGCGGTTTAAATAATCTTGATGTCTATCTCATGCCTATTAATGAAAATAACAATTTACGCAATACTTGTTCTTCGATTAGCAGAGAAGACAGTGTCGAACATATCTTTTGTCCTATTCCTTCTTCTGGACGCTATAAAATTCGTGTTTATTACCAAAGACAAATTAACGAGCCAACTCAATCTTATGCGGTTGCTTGGTGGACTGGGAAGGGAGATGAGGCAGAGGAGCTTCAGGTGCAGGGGAGCAGAGGGGCAGGGGAGCAGAGGAGATGAGTAGGTGTTTTGTTTAATCGCTCGTAATTAACCCCAAGATAGATGAGCTTTTTTCATTTAATTGTTACAATTATTCACAAAACGTTGCTAACGTCAATTTAAATCTTATGTCTCAAACAAATATAATAAATAAAACTTCTTACCTACAGGAATCAACAAAATTTCCCTCTCAGTTACCCGAACAGCAATATCAGTTTCCAGCCACTGACATTGAGGAAGAGACAGATGCGGATTGGCGTTACAATCCCGATAAAATAATTGCTTATTATCGTTACCGTCCCCTAAGAGTTATCGGTAGATTAATTAGTATTGTTATTCCTTTTGCTCTCCTGGCTTTTGCTGTATGGCGGGATAAAATCACCAATAAATCTGTAATTAATAGCAGAAAAAGAGCAGCCAAATTAAGAGAAATTTTAACCAAACTAGGCCCTGCTTATATTAAAGTCGGTCAAGCACTCTCTACCAGACCAGATTTAGTTTCTCCTACCTATTTAGACGAATTAACTAAACTTCAGGATGAGTTACCTTCTTTTCCTAATGAAATTGCCTTTAAGTTCATCCAAGAAGAATTAGGTGCATCACCAGAAGATATATATGCGGAACTTTCTCCTCAACCGATCGCTGCTGCATCTTTAGGACAAGTTTATCGAGGTAAGCTCAAGACTGGAGAAGAAGTTGCTGTTAAAGTTCAACGCCCCGATCTGATTCGCTCTATTACTCTCGATATCTATATTATGCGTACTATAGCAAGTTGGGTACAAAATAATATTAAAAGAGTACGTTCTGATTTAGTTGCTATTACCGATGAGTTAGCTGGTCGTGTTTTTGAAGAAATTAACTATGTTCAAGAAGGACGCAATGCAGATAAATTTGCTCGACTCTATGGCTATATAGAAGAAATTTACGTTCCCAAAATCTATTGGCAATATACAGGACGCAGAGTTCTGACTATGGAATGGATTAGTGGAACTAAACTGACCAATATTAAAGCAATTCAGGCGCAGGGTATTGATGCAACCCATTTAGTAGAAGTAGGGGTAGAATGCTCTCTCAGACAACTGTTGGAACATGGTTTCTTCCATGCCGATCCCCATCCAGGTAATTTACTAGCCATGCCCGATGGTAGACTGGCTTACTTAGATTTTGGCATGATGAGCCGAATCAAACCCTATCAGAGATATGGGCTAATTGAAGCGGTAGTTCACTTGGTTAACCGCGATTTTGAAGCTTTATCTCACGACTATGTTAAATTAGATTTCCTCACTCCAGATACAGATTTAAGACCGATCGTTCCTGCCTTAGCTAATGTCTTTGGCAATGCCCTTGGAGCTAGTGTAGCTGAGTTAAACTTTAAGAGCATTACCGATCAGATGTCGGCAATGATGTATGAGTTTCCTTTCCGCGTACCTGCCTACTACGCTTTAATTATTCGCTCGATGGTAACTCTAGAAGGGATTGCTATCGGGATCGAACCAAATTTTAAAGTACTGAGTAAGGCTTACCCTTATATTGCCAAACGTTTACTTACCGATCCTGCACCAGAATTAAGAGCCTCTTTAAAAGATTTATTATTTAAAGAAGAAGGATTTCGTTGGCATCGTCTAGAAAACTTGATGCGTAATGCTAATAATTCAGTGGATTATGATTTTGATAAAATAGCCAATCAGGCATTAGATTTTCTCTTCTCCGAACGAGGTCAGTTTATTCGCGATCGCCTAGCGGATGAAATTGTCAATGCCTTAGATAATGTGGGACGCAGGACTTGGTTTAATATTTCTACTTCTTTTAGACAACAAGTAGGACTAGCGGTACAAGAAACTCCCGTAGAATTAAGAGAAGAGTCTTACACCGTCAAGCATCTCAAAAATATTATTGGCATATTGCAACAAACTCCAGGCTTCGATCCTACCCGCATTGTTTCTCTAATCACCAAAATAATTACCAAACCAGAAACACAACAATTAGGGCAACAGGTAGCTGAGAAATTAACTCAAAAGATTGCAGCTAGATTGATTAGAAATCTGTTATTAGACGAAGATAAGACTATCTATGACAACAATAGTAGCAGCATGAGAAATATTAAAGCACAACAACCTGTTTTACCGCCAGTCGCAGCTATGCGTTAGTCTGTAATGTAAAGGCGTTCGAGAGAACGTCTTTACAAGTAGCAAGTTAATGATTTGATTGAAGATTTGCCGTGGCAAGAGTTCTTGAAATTATCTAAATTCGGTCGCGTGGTGCCTCTCTTCATAAGGTCGGGAAATATAGCAGTACGTATTTATTAGGCAGTTTTTCTTTACCAGGGACTTCCTCGCTCGAACTAGATAACTCGGCTCTGTTTTTGGGTGTAACTAGTGAAAAAGCTAATATTGCCAGGCTAGTCTATAGTACTAACGTTCTAATCGAGCCATTGGCATCAATACCTTGAGTATCAGGACAAGAACAACTCACGAACCTTCTGCTTTTTTTGGCTTACTAATACTAACCACTTCAGGCATATCTTGGTTCTCTAAGACTTTGTCAAGATAGTGTATCGATCGTTATCTAGATTCTAAAGTTATTACCGTAACTTCTGGAGGACAAAATAACCTACCAGGGAAGTAAGTACCCAAACCCCGATTGACATAAAGTTGATTTTTGCCTACTTGATGCCATCCTTCTGACCATTGCCAGTGCTTTAATACTTCAGAACAGGCTCTAAGATAAGGAATAAAATAACTAATCCATTTGGGGGTTTTTTTTCTAACTTGTCTTAATAATAGGGGTGCAGCACCATACCCAGGAATAACTATTTGACCACCGTGGGTATGTCCTGAGAGTTGCAAATCTACTCGCCATTTTTTTAAAATCTCTGCGGAGTCTGGATTATGAGAAAGAACTATACGAGGTATATTTGGTTCAATTTGCTCAAAAACAGGCTTGGGATTAAATTCAGATGACCAATATTCTGCCAATCCTACAATAGCTAACTCTTTGCCCAATGGATAAACAATTTCATTCCAAAGAACTCTAATTCCTACTTTCGTAAGAGCATTGATGATATGTTTCCTACTAGCGAGAGAAACATTATCGTGATTTCCCAAACAAACATAAGTACCTACGGGAGATTGCAGTTTTATCAGTTTTGACGCTAGGATTTCAATAGGTTGAGGATCGTCTGTAACTAAATCTCCTGTAATGACTACTAGATCGGGGTTCTCTCGATTACTAACTTCGATCGCTTGAGCTAACAATTTTTCTGATAAGCGGATGCCATCGTAATGTAAGTCAGATAATTGTACGATTTTAATTCCTGAGAGAGAATTCGGTAAATTGGCGATCGCAATAGTTAATTTTTCTATCTTTAATGGCTCAGTAATGATTAGAGGCATAGCTACTAGTTTTCAAAGCTCTAAGTTTTCTTTGGTTTAACTGACTGCGAAATACAGTCAGCGTTAACCCAGAGTAAGACTAGGAATTAACGTTGAGTTTTCGAGTCGATCTCAACCATATCAAAAACTTTTTTGACTTTAAGTTACTAAACGCTCAAATATTTCGCCCGAGCTTCTTCAAATTTTGACATACTTAATTTTTGATCCTACATCGACAAAACCAAAACTGATAATTAAGTAAATTTATTTAAGTAAATTCCTGTACAATACTATAAATTTTATACTTAGTTATTAAGTGTAAACAACTATTTTTGGTAACACAAAAAAATACAAGTATAATCTAGAGAAGTACCACTTGAGAACCTATGAGTATAGCTATCATCCAGATTACGCAAGAAGAACTGGCAGCAAGAGCTATCAAGATAAATAGTGAAAAATTAACTTTTGAGAACCAAGTTTTTGCAAAAGGCCCCAGTTTTTCTTTGAGATGCAAAGAGCCAGCTTTGAAATATTGTCAACAAATTGCAAAAAGAAAGCTTAAAATCTTATTAATTCAAGAAAAATACGGCTTTACTATTTGGACTCAATCTCACGTAAGTGAAAATCTACACTCTAATAGAAAAAAGTGCGCTCCCCAAATTTCTTCGACAAAAGCTAAACAACAATCAGTTTATAGTAGTAAAATATCAGAAAAAGAGCGGAGTAAAGTAGATGAAGTGAGCCAAAAAGATAGCCAGAAGGCATCTACAGACAATAATTTTCTCCGCAAAATGCTTCTCCGAAAATATCGAGGTCAGTATATTAATTAGTTTATAAATAGAAAAGATGGGGAAGTCGTCGAGCCAGTAGCAATTAGCAAGTAATTGCTACTTTATGAACTACTCACCACCTACTTCGTGAGGTGGGAGTATCTCCAAACCTCGCGTTTCGGTGCGGGTCTTATTCCGCTTTTGAGTTTCCCGTCTCACAGGCTCTAGCCTCCACCAAACAAGTTTAGCTTTGGTCTTACAGTGCCTCCATTTTATGGTTCTGACAATGTTGTCTATGCTGATGGTATTGGCCAAATCATGACTGCTGCTACAGAAAAACGCCACATCAAAGGGAAGAGAAGGCAGAAGCTCTGGGCGTTAAGCAGGAAAAAGCCTCATGGCCAAATTAAACGCTGTAACTTAGGCACAAAAAATCAAAACAAGTCTCAAACCAAGGTGCGCGCACTCATTAGAACCAAGATTAGAACGGGCGTTCATCAGATTTTTCAGACTCATAAGCAAATTGTTTGTGAGGATTTATCTCAACCTATCCGCAATAAAAGGAAGAGCAAAAAGATTAATCGTCGTTTGGCTGCATGGTGTAAAGGTGAATTGCGTGCCGCGATAGAGCAAGTTTCTCAGCGTCGTCAATCGGTGGTGACGTTGATAAATCCAGCCTACACTTCGCAGGTTGATAGCCGTAACGGAACTCTCTTGGGGAGACGGGACGGAGATCGATTCTTCACCTTTGACGGGGAAGTGTTACAGGCGGATCGCAATGCGAGTATAAACATTGAGCATCGTCTTAGCGATCTTGAAATTAGTCGCTACCAAAAAGCAGCTGATTGACTACGTTATGAATGTATCCCAATCAACGCTCTCATTCAAAAGATATCAAGTTAGAGCGTTATTCTCTTTGACCGTAGTTACAGTAAAATGGTTGTTCGCCTTTTACTAAAAAATTGAATGAGAGAAGATCGATCTCGGCTACCAAATCAAAGATGGCAAATTGCAGAAGTACAACCAGAAAAAGTATCTGAATTAACTCTAAGTACTGGGTTTGCTCCTTTGGTAGCACAGGTAATTCTTAATCGGGGTATTGCTACGGCAGATTTAGCAAAGGTTTATATCGAACCAGAATCTCAGGCTTTACCTTCGCCTATAGAGGAATTTTCCGATCTGGCTACTAGTGTAGAGTTATTAGTAGATGCGATCGCGTCTGAAGAGAAAATTGCTATTTGCGGTGATTATGATGCAGATGGCATGACTAGTACTGCTTTACTATTGCGGGCGTTAAAACATTTAGGAGCAGATGTAGACTATGCTATTCCCAGTCGCATGAAAGATGGTTATGGCATTAATACTCGTATTGTCGAAGAATTTGCTGCTGCGGGAGTAGGTTTAATTCTTACGGTTGATAATGGTATTTCTGCTTACGAACCGATTTTACTGGCGGTAGAGTTAGGACTGAGTGTAATTATTACCGATCATCACGATTTACCACCTCAATTACCTCCTGCCGATGCTATTCTTAACCCGAAATTATTGCCTGTCACTTCACCTTATCGAGGATTAGCAGGAGTAGGAGTTGCTTATATTTTAGCGATCGCTACGGCACAAAAATTAAATAAACTAAAAGGACTAACTACTCAATTATTAGAATTATTTACTTTGGGGACAATTGCGGATTTAGCACCCTTGGTAGGAGTTAACCGTCGTTGGTTAAAAAGAGGTTTACGCCAGTTGCCTAACTCCCAGCTAGAAGGGATACAAGCTTTAATGCAGGTAGCAGGAGTCAAGGAAGAACAAAAGCAATTGCAACCAGATGATATTGGGTTTAAACTAGGCCCTAGAATTAATGCTATAGGACGTATTGGCGATCCCCAAACTGTTATTGAATTGTTGACTACAGACGATCCAGGATTAGCTAAGATAAGGGCGATGCAATGCGAACAAATTAACCGTCGTCGTCAACAACTATGCCAAGAAATCGAACAAGAAGCGATCGCGTTAGTACAAAATACTCCTATACTCTGGCAACAAGCAAGAGTTTTAGTAGTAGTTAAAGAAGGTTGGCATCATGGCGTAATTGGGATTGTTGCTTCTCGTTTAGTAGAACGTTATGGTGTTCCTGTATTTATTGGTACTTACGAAGAAGAAGATCGCAGTAAAATTCGTGGTTCGGCTAGAGGAATTGAAGAATTTAATATCTTTGATGCTTTAGAATTTTGTCGAGATTTATTAGGGAAATTTGGAGGACATAAAGCAGCAGGAGGATTTAGTTTACCTACTCAAAATTTAGTTGCTTTTCAACAAAGATTGAGTAACTTTGCCCATCAATGTTTAGAGACAAAACATCTCAAACCTCTGATTAAAATCGATGCTCGAGCTAGCTTAAAACAATTATCTCTTAATCTTTACGAACAAATCGATAGTTTACAACCTTGGGGTATAGGTAATGCTTTTCCTGTTTTTTGGACTCCCAATATCAGAATCAAAGAACAACAAATAGTTGGTAAAATTCACCTTAAATTAACTTTAGCCGAAGATAATTCCGATACCGAAATAAAAGCGATCGCCTGGCGTTGGCAAGAATATTTTCCTTTAGCCAATCGTCTCGATATTGCTTATAAATTAAGAGAAAATCATTGGCAAGATACAACTAATGTAGAGCTAGAAATTATAGGTGTAAGACCTCCTCAAATTACTAATCCCAAAAGTAATAAAAAAGCAATATTTAACTATCAAGGACGTACTTATGCTTGTAGTTTATCTGGTTCTATCAATGAGTTAAGAATTAGAAACGATCGAGGTAAAGTTTTAGCCGTTTATCCTGGTAGTAAAGACGGTTTATTAGGTACAAACAGAGATAATGCCCAAAAAATCGATGTTACTCAACCTCATTTTTATCAATTAGTAAAAATAGCCCTTACTGCATTAGGGGAAGATAATTAGGTAATCTGAGTTCGGGATAAGCTGAAACTCTCATTCTTTGCTTATAAAATTTATGTCTCGAGTGGCGATCGATTTTAACTCATGAATTTATACAACCTGAGTTCGGGATAAGCTAAAATCCCTATTCTCTAGTCCTCAATTTGATTAATTTTTTGATTAACCGCAGAGGCGGTGCGACCCTGGCGAGGCTGTCTTGGAGGACATTCCCTTGCGTCTTTCGCCGACGCGGGCTTCCTCCGCTTCCTCGCTATCAGAACGCGCACCGAGCAGAGAGCGCAGAGAGTATTTTTTTGAAGTGTTTTACGAACAATCGCTGTAGGGGTAAAGGAGGTTTTATCGCGCTTAACCCGAACTGACATTAGCATATTTAGTTTTTGAGTTCAAATAAGATCGACTCAGATGACATCGTTTTTTATGCTTTAAAATTGACTAATTGTACCTGGAGAAAAAATATATGAACTCGGATGATAAATTTGCTTTATTAGTAATTGGTATACCTTTAGTTGGTTTGCTGTATTGTGGATTGGGGATTACTTTAATGGTGTCTATTTCTGCGGTAAGAGATCATCCTTTAATTTCTGGAGCAATTTTTATTTTAATTCCCTTTTTAACTGCTGCATCTATTTGGATTAGAGCTTCTGCTAAAGCTTATAACAAGTAATGTAGAATTCAGGAGTCAGGAGTTACAGAAGTTCAGAATGATTGACAAGTATTGTTTTGCTTTAGTCGATTGTATTTTTGAGTGTAGCTTTCTGGTGTTGACAAGGTTGAGATAAATGCGCTCGCTGATAAAATACTATGTTTAAATTTTCATCGTTAGCTGATTTTACTGAAGTCTTAAGGTAATTCAGTCAACTAAGATCGTGGCGATATTATTGTAATAGTCTCTCCGAATTATGGAAAATGGAATTATACATAAGCTTACCCCCGAACAAGAGGAACTTGAAAAGAAGAAGATCGAACTAGCTACATTAGAAACAGAGTTAGCAGAAAAAGAGTTAGATTTAGCAACTTTTCAGGCAGAGTTAAATGCTTTTGAAAAAGAATATATGCGAGTTATTGGTGTTCGCTATACGGAACTCGATCGCATAGAAGCTCAAATTAATGAATACACCCTGATTATACGCTAACTATACAACCGAATTTATAAGGTTTAAGCGTCGAATTATTAATCAGTATGATTTCTCCAGTTTTCAACTTCTAGTCCTTCAATTCGAGAAAACTCATCACAGTTACTGGTGACTAGTCTCAAGTTATTTGCTTGGGCAGTAGCAGCAATTAAAAGATCGTAAAATCCAATAGGAGTCCCAGCTAACTTTAAATCTTTTCTAATCTTTGCTGCGCTATAGGCTTCATTTATTGAAAAATCAATAATTTCTACTTTTCGATAAATAATTTCTAACTGAGGGCGAATCTTCTTAATTAGGCTAGGTTTAAGCTGTAGCCCGAAATCAATTTCAAAAACGGTCAATGCAGAGATATAAATATCAAAAGGCTTTTCTTGTCTGAGCCTGTGAATTGTAGAGCGATCGCCTTTGATATAATCGGAAATGGTGCAAGTATCGAGTAAAAACGCCATCAAAAAATCTCTTCTTTTGGTGGCAGTAAATCATCTCTGGCAGGTAGCTCAAACTCAGGGCAACCGCGCCAATTCATCACTTCTTCTCCCCAAAAACTAGATTCTCGTTCTTTGAGTAAGCGTTCTATTGCTTCGACAATTAAATTGTTTCGCGACACCTGTTCTTTTTTCGCGACCGCACTCAGCCTAGAAGCTAATTCGTCTTTAAGATAAATACTAAAGTTCAATTTTTTTGTCCTCGTTCTTTTGTTATTTTATTTTAACACAATATGTTATGTTAGTTTTTTCGAGCGATGCACGATCCTTTAATAGGAGACGATCTATGACGATCGCTCACTTCCAAGAAACTATCTATGGTCTATATATTGAGCCATCAGGCACGATCGCACCTGTCAAAATAGCTCGATTTAGATTAGCTTGCTGTAAAGAAGCTCCTGTTAAATTAGCTTCAGTTAAAACAGTTTGATTGAGAGTTGCTCGATCGAGAATGGCATGAGTGAGATCGATTTCTGGTAAGATCGCTCCTGACAAACTGACTCCAGATAAGTTAACTCCTTTAAAATCTCTTTCTCCATCTGCATATCGCTTCAATAGTTCCTCTGCCTTCATTCTGTCTATTTTTAAGAGTCCATTAAGACTATCTTCTTAACATTTCTTAATAAAACTTAGCAGATTTTTCTAAGTCTAAATACTTAGTTAATAATTAATTTGGATGGAAATAGTTATAAATTTCCCGTGCCAAGCTATTACCAATGCCAGGAACTTCTGTTAGGTGTTTAACTGAAGCTTCCCGAATATAATCGATCGAATGAAAATGAGCCAAGAGTTGCTTTTGCCTATTAAAACCCAAACCAGGGATTTCTTCTAAACGCGATCGCCTTCCTTGTTTTAGTCTTTGTTGGCGATGGAAACTAACTGCAAAACGATGGGCTTCATCTCTTACTCTCCGTAATAATTGTACTCCTGGTTGTTCTGCTTCGGTGGTTAAAGGTTCAGATTCTCCTGGTAAAAAGATTTCTTCTCTTTTTTTGGCTAAACTAACTACCCGTACCTCTTCTAACAAGTTCATTTCTTGCAATACTTCGACTACGGCTGACAGTTGTCCTTTGCCACCATCGATCATTACTAAGTCAGGAAAATCATTTTCCTTCTCAATTCTCTCTTCTTCTAGTAGGAGAGAAGTTGGGGGTGAGGTTAAGTACGGACGAAAGCGACGGCGAATAACTTCCGCCATACTGGCAAAATCATCAGAATGACCGACAGTAACTGTCGGATTTTTAATTTTATAGTGGCGATAGTGTTGTTTGGCAGCAACACCATCGATAAATACTACCTGGGAAGCAACAGCATTAGAACCCTGAATATGAGAAATATCATAACCTTCAATGCGTTTGGGCAGATCGGGTAAATCGAGAATAGTAGCTAAGTCTTGTAAAGCCCGATCGTTATAATTCCGATATCTTTGTGTTCTCTCTAATTCATAGTTGGCATTACGTTCCACCATTTCAATTAACTCTGCTTTGGTTTGTCTTTGGGGAACAATTAAACTAACTTTACGCCCTTTAGTTTGACTCAACCACTCGGTTAAAATTTCTCCTTCTGGTAATTCGTGTTGGACGATAATTTCTGTAGGAATTTCGACAGGTTCGACGGTAGTGTAGTGTTCTTCTAATACTCGTTGTAAAATAGCCCCAGGTGTAGCAGATTTAGCTTCAGCAAAGAAACCCAAACGTCCTACTAATTTACCAGCGCGAATTTGAAATAATTGAATACAACAGTGTTCTTCATTAGCAGCTAGCGCGATCGCATCACGAGAAACGGTATCATCGGGTAAGGAAACTTTTTGATCTGCATTTAAAGCAAACAAGGCTTTAATTTGGTCTCTTAATTTGGCAGCTTGTTCAAAGTTTAATTCTGCTGAGGCTTTTTCCATCTGAGATTGCAGCTTACTCACTAGTTCATCAGTTCGTCCCTGAAAGATCATGGCTACTTTTTGCATAATCTTTCGATATTCTTCGGGACTGATTAAAGCTTGACATACCCCAGGACAACGCCCCAGATCGTAGTTTAAACAAGGACGGTCTTTAAATAAAGGTTGACGACGCTGGCGTAGAGGGAAAATCCGGTTAATAATGTGCAGAGTGTAGCGTAACAAGCGAGTATCTACATAAGGGCCATAATAGCGGTCTTGGGCTTTGCCTGACTTTCTTTTACGAGTAATAAAGATGCGAGGATAATCTTCTGACCATGTAATGCACACATAAGGATATTTTTTATCATCCTTAAGGAGTACATTATAGTAGGGTTGATGTTGTTTAATTAAATTAGCTTCTAAAGCTAACGCTTCTGCTTCGGTGTCGGTAACAATAAATTCAATCTCTGTTACCTGACGCACCATCATGGCAATTCTGTCACTGAGTCTTTGAGAATCTCGAAAATAAGAACGAACCCGCGATCGCAGTTTTTTTGATTTACCAATATAGAGAATATCCCCATTGCTCTCCCGCATCAAATAAACTCCTGCTTCTGTGGGTATTTCTTTGAGACGAGTTTCTAAACGTTTTGGTTCTCTTAGTAGGGGTTGTACTGCTGTCGATGCCGTCATAGAAAAATTTTTTGGCTACTTCCTATGATGATAGAAAAATTTGGCTCTTTCGATCTTTTATTGGTTTAGAAAATTGCAATATAGAGAACTAAATATTTCCCAAAAATTGTCGATCGAACTAAATAACGTCAGTTCGGACTCTCGAACGAAAATTTATTAGTTAGAATAGCTATTAGTTATCAGCTATCCATTCGTCACAAGTTAAGATTATGTAATATTTGTCAATGACTTAGTTATAAATTGTTACTGAGGGGAAAAGTGTTTGCTAATTGACGAATGTCAGCTATCAGCTTTTTAGAGATTTTTCTGGCAGGGTTTCCCCAGGAAATTTAAGGGAAAAATCGTATTGCTCGAGCAATCTTGTAACAATAGTTTCAGCTTCAATACGAACTCAGATTAAATAGGGAATTTCCTCACAAGTTCCCCAACATAATAATCTACAACAGATTCAGAAGCTTCAATAAGTTACTAAGTTACTTGCAAGACGCGAAGAGGTAAAAGTCAAACGAGGAATTGAAATTTATGGTAACAATAGTCGATCGCCAAAGAGAACTGCTGCCAGATAAAGAAAAAGCTTTGATCCTTTGGTTTGAAGAAGTAGGAATGTCAGATGTTTCCCTAGTAGGTGGTAAAAATGCTTCTTTAGGAGAAATGATCCAGCAGTTAACACCCAAAGGAATTAATGTGCCAGGAGGTTTTGCCACCACTGCTTATGCTTATAGTTACTTTATCGAACAGGCTGGATTAGAAAGTAAACTACGTCAACTGTTTGCCGATCTCGATGTAGAAGATGTAAACAACTTAAAAATGCGTGGTAAGCAAGCTAGGGCGTTGATTCTCGATACTCCTTTTCCTCAAGAATTATCGACAGCAATTACCGAAGCCTACAGCCAATTATGTCAGCGATATCATACTGATTTTGAATCATGCGACCTTCCTGCTGGAGAAACTGCCATATGCGACCGCTTTGAAGGGAAAGCTAGAGAAATCTGTGAAAAGTATTGCTATAATATCGATGTGGCAGTGCGTTCCTCAGCTACAGCCGAAGATTTACCAGATGCCAGTTTTGCAGGACAACAAGAAACCTATCTCAACATTTGTGGTATCCAAAGTGTTCTGGACGCTTGTCATAAATGCTTTGCTTCACTGTTTACCGATCGCGCTATTTCCTATCGTACTATCAAAGGCTTTGACCATTTTAATGTAGCTCTTTCTGTCGGTGTACAAAAGATGGTGCGTTCGGATTTAGCTACTTCTGGGGTAATGTTTTCGATCGACACGGAAACGGGTTTTAAAAATGCAGCTTTAATCACTGCTGCCTATGGTTTGGGTGAAAATGTGGTTCAGGGTGCGGTTAATCCCGATGAATATATCGTCTTTAAACCTACCATCGATCGAGGCTATCGCCCAATTTTAGATAAACGCCTCGGTAGCAAAGAAATCAAGATGGTATATGACATGGGCGGTAGTAAATTAACCAAGAATATACCCACATCTATTTCAGAACGAATTCAATATGCGATTAATGATGAAGAAATTCTGACTTTAGCATCTTGGGCTTGTCAAATTGAAAAACATTATTCTGATGTGCGCGGTGTTTATACCCCCATGGATATTGAATGGGCGAAAGATGGTGAGACAGGGAAATTATTTATCGTACAAGCCCGCCCCGAAACCGTACAATCTCAGAAAGCTAATAATGTATTGCAGACCTATAAATTACAAAAAACTGGCGATATTTTAACGACAGGTAGGGCAGTAGGTGAAAAGATTGGTGCTGGTTTAGCCAGAGTCATCTCAGAGGTGAAGGAGATAGATCGATTCCAAGCAGGGGAAGTTTTAGTTACTAACAAAACCGATCCCGACTGGGAACCAATTATGAAAAAAGCCAGTGCGATCGTTACCAACCAGGGAGGTAGAACCTGCCATGCAGCGATTATTGCCCGCGAAATGGGTATTCCCGCGATCGTCGGCTGTGGTAATGCTACTAAAGATATTCAGACAGGACAAGAAATTACTGTATCTTGCGCTGAAGGGGAAGAAGGTAAAGTCTATGGTGGTTTAATTCCTTTTACTGTTGAATCAACTCAATTAGATGATTTGCCTCCAACCAAAACACAAATCTTGATGAATATAGGCAATCCTGAAGAGGCTTTTAGTTTATCGGCTTTACCTGGCGATGGTGTGGGGTTGGCAAGACTGGAGTTTATCATTGCCAATCACATTAAGGTTCATCCTTTAGCTTTACTTAAGTTCGACGAACTCAAAGACTCGGCTGAAAAAATAGAAATCGATCGTCTGACTGTTCATTATCAACACAAATCCGATTTCTTTATCGATAAGTTAGCCAGAGGTATTGCTACTATTGCAGCAGCATTTTACCCCAAACCCGTTATCGTGCGGATGTCAGACTTCAAGAGTAATGAATACGCCAATCTTTTGGGTGGTAAACAATTTGAACCAAGAGAAGAAAACCCCATGCTAGGTTGGCGCGGTGCGAGTCGCTATTACGATCCGAACTATCGTGAAGCCTTTGGTATGGAATGTCAAGCGTTTAAACGGGTTCGGGAGGAAATGGGTTTAACCAATGTTATTCCGATGATTCCTTTCTGTCGCACTCCCGATGAAGGGCGCAAAGTGATAGCCCAAATGGCAAAATACGGTTTAGTTAGGGGTGAAAATGGTTTGCAAGTCTATGTTATGTGTGAAATTCCCAGTAACGTAATTCTTGCCGACGAATTCAGTCAAGTGTTTGATGGTTTTTCCATTGGTTCAAACGACTTAACCCAATTAACTTTAGGACTCGATCGCGATTCTGCTCTAGTCTCTCATCTGTTTGACGAACGCGATCGAGCAGTTAAAACTATGCTCTCGATGGCGATCGCCGCAGCTAAAAGAAATAATCGCAAAATTGGTATCTGCGGTCAAGCCCCTAGCGACTATCCAGAGTTTGCCGAATTTTTAGTCCACCAAGGAATCGACTCCATTAGTTTAAATCCCGATTCGGTGCTGAAAACCAAACTAAAAGTAGCTGAGGTAGAAGAGAATCGATGAAAGCTCTTTTATTTGCGGTCATACGCCTTTTAAATCCCTAGAGCTGTTTCATCCTGATTAAAATCTATAAATAGATTATCGATCGACGATCGATTGGTTAAAATAGGTGATATTACTTATCTTTGCTCGCTCTATGGTTGCTTCTCAATTAACTTCACCCTCTCTAATTCAAATTGCTAGACAAACTCGTCAGTCGGCGCGTCAATTAGCCATACTTTCTACTTCTGAAAGAAATGAGGCTTTAGAAGCGATTGCTTCCGCCCTAGAAGCAGCAGCACCAGAAATTTTAGTAGCTAACTCAGCAGATTGCCAAGCAGTACAAGATGAGGGGATTTCTCCTGCTTTATATGCTCGTCTCAAACTAGGAAAAACTAAATTACAAGCAGCGATCGCAGGGGTAAGAGATGTAGCTAAACTAGACGATCCTATCGGTAGTTGTCAAATCCATCGCGAATTAGATGATGGTTTAATCCTCAAACGAGTTACTTGTCCTTTAGGGGTACTAGGGATTATTTTTGAAGCCCGTCCAGAAGCTTTAATTCAGATTACCAGTCTGGCAATCAAATCTGGTAACGGGGTTATTCTCAAAGGAGGAAAAGAAGCAACTCGTTCTTGCCAAGCACTAGTTAAAGTAATTCACCAGGCTTTAGGCAAAACTAAAGTTAATCCCTTCGCCATACAATTACTCACAACTAGAGAAGAAATTAAGCAATTATTAGAACTAGACGAAGACGTCGATTTAATTATCCCTAGAGGTTCTAATTCTTTTGTGCGCTACGTTCAAGATAATACTCGCATTCCCGTTTTGGGACACGCGGATGGTATTTGTCATCTTTATATAGATGAGAAAGCAGCCATAGAGAAAGCCGTTAGTATTACCGTCGATGCGAAAACTCACTATCCCGCAGCTTGTAATGCGATCGAAACCTTACTCGTCCATCAGGCGATCGCGCCTACATTTTTACCTCAACTAGTTTCAGCCTTGGCAACCCATAAAGTAGAGTTGCGGGGAGATAAACGGACTAGTCAAATTATCGATGTTATTCCGACTCAGGAAGAAGACTGGAGTACCGAATACAGCGATTTAATTCTGGCAATTAAGATAGTAGACTCAACAGAAGAGGCGATCGAGCATATCAATACCTATGGTTCTAAACATACCGACGGCATTGTCACCGAAGACGATCGAGCTGCCGAATTATTCCAAAATCAAGTAGACGCAGCAGGAGTTTACCACAATTGTTCTACTCGTTTCGCTGATGGTTTCCGCTATGGTTTTGGGGCAGAGGTAGGTATTAGTACTCAGCAAATGCCTCCCCGTGGTCCCGTAGGCTTAGAAGGATTAGTAACTTATAAATATAAACTCACTGGTGACGGTCATATTGCTGCCACCTATACAGGGGCAAATGCTAAGCTTTTTACTCATAAAGATTTGTAAATAGTTAAGTCTTTAAACGAAAAGTATTGGGTATACACTCCAGACACGGGGACACGAAGATCGATTGGTAGCGATCGTTTTTCAAATTGGCATAAGAAGATTAACAATTGTTAGTCATTACTTCAATCAACGTTTGTAAGACTCGATATTCCTCAGGGTTAACTTGTCGATCGAAGAGGGCGATACTAGCGGTCTGAGACAAAGCGAGTGCTGCTACATCAGCATCTAAATCTTTGACTAGACGGTCGATATTTTGCGGTACTTTTAAGGCGGATTTGATTCCCATTAACATGGATTCTTCTAGTCCCAGTAACTTTAGTTTCGGATAGATACTCTCCCAATTAACGGAGCGGTCTGGATTGTTAATTTGAATGGCATAAGCGAGGAGGCGTTGATATTTAATTTTCTGCTGTGGAGGAATTTTGACTAGCTCTGGCTCTAATTCTTCTGTTGGAGATTTACTGCTCTTGAGATGTTGTAAGATATTTTGCCAGTCTTCATCGGCACTTGCATCGGGTTGGCTGACTATCAGTGAGACTTGAATTTTCTCTTCGGCAATATCTAGATGGGTTACTTGGGCTTCAACGCCTAAAAATCCCAACCATTTAGCTATTATTTTCACTAAAGTCGGGCGCGTAGCTCGAGTCTTGGCTAACAATTTTATTTGAGTATTGACCATCGGACGGACAATTGATGAGAGCATATTTTTCCCCTTGTTAGACAGCATTTAATTTTTCGGGAGATTTGGCGGATTCTTAGTTTTTTTCTTAATGTTCAAAAATATTACTATAACGATCGATATCGAGAGCAACAAAAACAGGTATACACTCAAAACATTGTTGTGCTAACTGCCAACGGTCTTCTCGTTTGAGCATGGCGATTAACTTCTCTCTTGCGGGAATTAGATAACGGACATCGTTAGCAGCATAACTTAATTGCGCTTCTGTGAGGTTAGCCGAGTTACCCCAGTCGGAACTTTGCGAGCTTTTATCTAGTTCTACCCCTGTTAATTCCAGAACCAAGTTTTTCAGTCCATGATTAGAAGTGTAAGTACGGGCTAATTTACTGGCAATTTTAGTACAAAAAATTGGTTTAGTTTCAATACCAAAAGTGTAGCGGAATTGAGCCACATCAAAACGAGCAAAGTGAAAGATTTTAGTAATTTTTTCTGCTTCTAATAGTTTTTTGAGATTGGGTGCTTCGGTTTGTCCTAGTTCGATGCGAATAGCAGTAACATAACCATCAGGGTCACATAATTGTACCAAACACAAGCGATCGCGCCCTAAAACCAAACCCATAGTTTCTGTATCTACAGCGATGGATTCTGCTTGTAGATAGCGAGACAGAGTAGTATCATCTAAATCGCGATCGCACACCTGAAAGTTATTTAAATCTTTATCCATATTATTTCCTGAACTTTTATCCAGGCAAGGCAGTACCTTGCCCCTACTCTATTTATTTTTCTCTAAATACTTAGCCACCGTTTGTACATCCTTGTCTCCTCGACCAGAACAATTAATGACAATGCGCGGACTGCCTTCTAATTGAGGACAAAGAGTTTCTAGATAAGCAAAAGCATGGGCGGTTTCTAGGGCGGGGATAATACCTTCTAATTTAGAGATACGACAAAAAGCATCTACTGCTTCAGAGTCAGTTACACTATAGTATTCTGCTCTACTGGTATCTTTAAGATAGCTATGCTCTGGGCCTACTCCAGGATAATCTAACCCTGCACTAATCGAATGAGCTTCTACTACTTGTCCTTCGCTATCTTGTAGTAAATAACTCATTGCCCCATGAAGTACCCCAGGACGACCTTGAGTGAGAGTAGCAGCGTGTTTACCTGAGGCTACACTTTCTCCTGCTGCCTCTATACCTATTAAACGCACTGAAGAATCTTTAACAAACTCACTAAACAGTCCCATTGCATTAGAACCACCCCCCACACAAGCCAAGAGAATATCTGGTAGTCCTCCCCATTTTTCGGCACACTGACGGCGGGTTTCTTGTCCAATTACGGCATGAAAATCCCTAACTATCATCGGATAAGGGTGAGGGCCGGCGACAGAACCAAGAATATAGTGAGTAGTTTCCACGTTAGTTACCCAATCCCTAATTGCTTCGGAAGTGGCATCTTTAAGGGTACCCGTTCCTGCGGTTACGGGCTCTACCTTAGCTCCGAGTAAGCGCATCCGAAATACATTTAACTTTTGGCGTTCCATATCTTCTACGCCCATATAGATAATGCACTCCAAACCAAAACGAGCGCAGACTGTAGCAGTAGCGACTCCATGTTGGCCCGCACCAGTTTCGGCAATAATCCGCTTTTTACCCATCCGAATAGCCAGTAGAGCTTGAGCGATCGCATTATTAATTTTATGGGCTCCTGTATGATTTAAATCTTCTCTTTTGAGATAGATTTGTGGGGCAGTGCCATTAGGTTGAGCGTAGTATTGACTGAGGCGTTCGGCAAAATAGAGGGGGCTAGGTCTACCGACATAGTCTTTTAGCAAGCCTTGTAATTCTTGTTGAAAGTCTGTATCGGTTTTATATCGAGCATAGGCTGCTTCAAATTCGGCTAAAGCTGGCATTAAGGTTTCGGGAACATATTTTCCCCCGTAGTTACCAAAGCGTCCTAGCGCGTCTGGAAGTTCGTTAGTAGGAATGGGTGTAGTAGTCATAATCAGTTATCACCTTATCAGTTATCACCGTACGGGCGGTTCGCGAACCGCCCGTACATTAGTTGTCTTGCTTAATTTTAAATTTTGAATTGGTATGACAAGCAACCAACAGAAATTTTATTACAGAAGTGAGTAAACAATATTTAATCCTGTTGCAGATCGGCAAATAACTTCTGCCAGTCAGTCTCACCTTGTATATCTTCCTCTCTAACTTCAAAAGTCTTATTAACCGCTTCAGGAGAATTAATTGCTTGGATACACAACTGAGCAATCGCATCCCGACTGACTTGCCCTCTCATATTATCTCCTTGTTCGGCAACTAAAACTTTATTGCCTGGCTTTTCTGTCAGCGCACAAGGACGTACAATCGTGTAAGTTAGACCACTAGCTTTAACTACTTCTTCTCCCCGCAATTTCCAGGTTAAAATACCCCCTAATTGGTCGTTCATTCTCACTGCTGGTGGTTCTTCTGCTAAGTTAATACCAGGACGATTGGGACGAGTTACTCCTGCCGAACTGATGAGGACAAATTGAGGTTTGGGTTTGCCACCATAGGCTTTTATATACTCTACCTCTAAGCTAAACGAACCAGCTTCAAACTTAGGATTCAATTCGCCGTCGTATTCAAACTTACTCAACATCAACTGCATCGAGTACACCTTACTCGAATCAAATTCTCCAGCTTCTTTAACAGTCTTGGCGCGAAAGACAGGAATCAAATCTTTAAACGGAATGCGAATTGTAGTTGGGAAATTATAAACCGTATCAAAGGAATAACAGTAACCAATACCATCCCATTTACCTTCACAGCGAGTAATAAATTTATAGCGTTTACCATCTCCTGTAACTCTAATTTCTATTCCTTCATAGTCAGACAAATCTAGAGGAGGCGTAAAGTTGCGAGTACGTACCGAAGCAAAGCCCCCATTATTATCGGTTGAAACCATACCAGAAAAGATGGCTTTATCATAAGCTAGGCGAATATTACTCTGACTTACCCCTCCCATCACCACATCATCTACTGCCCCCCAAGTTTCTCTAATATCGGTAGTAGGATTGGTAAAATCAAATAAAACTTGATGACTAGTAGGCTGAATATGTTGGGATACAAGCTTAACCAAATTTTTCATGCCTTCATATTCTACCTGTTCGGGAGTATCGACTACTTCAGGAAGATAAAATTTGATGCCCTGGTAGTATTTTTCTCTGGTTGGGGTATCTCCTTCTACTGGTTGTACTCTGGTTCCCGTACAACAAATTACTGCGGAAACTCCTTTCATCATCTGGGGTTTGAGGGTTTCAGGAATAGTAAGATCGGCTTCAAACAATTCTACTCGATCGCCTAATATCTGTTTTCCTCTGTTGGCATCTCTGACTAAAGCAATTACAGAGTAATTATTATCTATTAGATTCTGTACGACCCGCTTACCTACTCCACCAGTTCCACCTGCTACTAAAATTTTCATTTTTACTCGTGTATTATAGTTATTCTTTGACTGACGACGAAAAAATAAACGCTGCCAATAGTTAATAAAGGGAATTATTTCAAAGTAAGTTAAAGTTTGCCAAAATCTTCCCAAATCCCAACGAGAACGCTGATTATTAGTCATAAATTTTTGTTTTATTAATATACTAATAATTTGAGCAATGTTAATGTAGCTAAAAATATTTTAGCGGTTGGATAGACTGTGTTAGCTTATGAAAAGGTTTCAGACCAATTTGCTTTTGTTCATATGTCTTCTAAACGCCAGTCTTCTAGTAAAAACCGTTTAGTTTATCGAGAATTTGGGACAGATAATTCTCCTGCCTTAGAAAAAGGTGTCCCAGATTTACCACCTCAACAACAAAATCTCAGAGTACAAGCAACACGAGCAGGAAGAAAGGGTAAAACAGTAACTGTTATTACTGGTTTTCAACATAAACCAGAAACCTTAACTAAATTACTCAAACAACTTAAAGCTCAGTGTGGAAGTGGTGGTACCGTCAAAAATGATACCTTAGAAATTCAGGGAGAACACAAAGAAAAATTAGTGACCCTTTTGAGCAAATTAGGTTACAAAGTGAAGATTAGTGGTGGCTAAAAATATTCCAAGTTAATATTCTTAGCTATTTTGTAAAGATTTTACGATCGCGCTCGTTCTGCTACAAACTAATCTCTAGTTTCTGAGATAATAATTTTTTAAGTGTTGTCGCGTAAGCAATTTCACTTAAACTAATTATATGATCTTTGAAATGTTTTTATGGATAGGACACCTCTGACTCTAAACGACCGAGAGGAAATAATTCCCACTGAAGTCAGCCAATGTCTGAATCCCGATTGTTTGCAAATCAACTTAGGAAGTCCATATTTATGCCACAATTGCCAGGAAAAGCTTTTGTTGGCAGATCGTTATCGTGCTTTAAACTATATTGGTGCAGGAGGCTTTGCCTACACTTTTGAAGCAGTAGACGAGCACCGTCTCCAAACCCCTTGTGTAATCAAGCAGTTTGTTCCCAGACAATTAAGTGAAGCCAATAAACAACAAGCAATTAATCTATTTCGCCAAGAGGCAGCTATCCTCAAAAATTTGGGCAATCATCCCCAAATTCCCGATTTGCTGGCTTTTTTAACTCAACAACAAAGATTATATTTAGTTCAAGAATTTATTCCCGGTCAAAACTTATTAGAAAAACTTACTCAGAAAGGGCGTTTTAGTCAAGAGCAAGTTAAACAAATTTTGCTTAATCTCTTGCCAGTCCTAGAATTTATTCATGAAAGACAAGTTATTCACCGCGACATAAAACCTAGCAATATTATTTGTCAAGAAGATAATACTTTAGTATTGATTGACTTTGGTAGTTCTTTACAATCAAGTCAAGAATTTCTCACTCAGATTGGTACTATTACTGGTACACCTGGTTATGTAGCACCAGAACAAATCCAAGGTCAAGCTATTACTGCTAGCGATCTTTTCAGCTTAGGTGTAACTGCGCTACATTTACTAACAGGAATAATACCTCCAGACCGGGGAATAAATTTATCTTGTACACCTCTAAATTTAATTTGGCAACAAGCAGAAATTACACCCAATCCTGAATTTAGTAAAATTATTGCTAAACTACTGCAACCAGAGGTGGCTAATCGTTATCAATCGGCGATCGAAGTCAAACGAGATTTAGAAAAGTTACCCTTACTTCAAGAAATAAATACAGCGAAAAAAGTATTAGTTAATAAGATTCCTCTCAAGACAACTAATTCTAATACAGTAGTCTTGACTGGAGTAAAGATTACCGATCGAAAAACTGATTGTCAAAATCTAAAACAATTATTAGCCGAGCGAAATTATTTAGAAGCAGACAAAGAAACTTGGAAGTTATTATTGCAAATTGCTAATCGTAGCTTACAAGGTTGTTTAACCCTTAAAGATATAATTAAATTTCCTTCTCAAAAATTAAATACGATCGACCGTTTATGGCAAGAATATAGCAATGGTCACTTTGGTTTAAATATTCAAAGAAAAATTTATCTAGATTTGCCAAAAAAAAACCAATGGGATTACTTTGCATGGCAAAAATTTGCTGAAAATGTTGGTTGGTATCGTCAAGAAAAATGGCTAAAATATTCAGAATTAACCTTCGAGCTTAAGGGATGCAAAGGACATTTACCAGCTTGTTGTATTGACGTATTTAGTCGGCAAAATATAGATAGAGGAGTATGTAGTTGGTGGAGACTGGGTTTTCTAGCTCTAATTAGCAAGCTAGAACGAAATTAAGAATAATTGAGATTAGTAGTTAATATTATTTATATATAAATAACTTTTTTTAATAAAACTTGGAGTCTTACTTAATGAAACATTTACCTTCTTCTGATTTTAAGCTAGATAAAAATTCATTACCCACAAAAATAAATAATAACGAGACAATTAATAACAATAATAATATAAATAATAGCAATGGCAATACAACAATAATACGCAAAAACCTCAAGAATAAAATAATAACAAGAATTTTATTACTAAGTATAATTCCTGTAGTATTTTTGGGAGCTACTAGTTATATTAAAAATCAATCGATCGAAGCGAAAATTAGTCCAACTGAAGAAGAACAAATAGCCTATGTGATTCTCTATCAACAATCTATCTGGCTAGTTTTAGCGACAGGAACTATTGCAGGAGTAACAGGAACGATCGCTTTTATGCTAGCCGATCGATTTATCGATCCTATTTTAAAATCGGCAAGTACAACAGCAAAAATAGTAGACCGTTTGTATGCTCAAAAAAATATACCCGATGATTTGACTGAAGAAGATGAGTTGAGCAATTTAGTCGCTAATCTTAATCTGATCGAGCAAAAATTACCAGATTTACTTTGGAAACAAGAAGCTAAAAAAGAAAACTTCCAAACAATCATGGAAGTGGTTTATTCCTTACAAAGGTCTCGTTCGGTAGAAGAATTATTTAGAAATACGGTAGCAGAAACTCGACGCGTTTTGAGAGCAGATCGGGTAACAATTTTGCGGATAGAATCTGGTAATAGAGGAACTTTTGTGGAAGAATCTGTTGCTTCTCGTCTACCGAAAATTTTATGGACAACTATTGAAGACCTAAATTTTGAATTAGAATACTTAGAAAATTATCAAAAAGATTATATTCGGGCGATCGACAATGTTTATCAAGCTAATTTAAGCGAGCGTTATTTAAAATTTTTAGAAAGATTTGCTGTCAAAGCTAATATTATTGCTCCGATAAAATGTAATAAAAGTGAGCGACTTTTAGGATTACTAATAGCCCATCAATGTAATAGTTTTCGTAATTGGCAACCTCAAGAAATCGAACTAATAACTCACATAGCTCAACAAGTAGGCTTTTCTCTCGAACACACCCAAATATTGGAAAATTCAGATGCTAAGGCAGAACAAGCTCAAAAGTTTATCGAACTATCTCACCAAATTCGAGAGTCTTTAAACGAAACCGAAGTATTAAATATTACTGTTAAAAAACTACGCCAAGAAATTAGAGCAGACCGAGTATTAGTTTATAGTTTTAATTCTAATTGGAGTGGCTATATTTCGGCTGAATCTATTTTACCTGGATGGCTCCGTGCTTTAAGTAAAGAGATTAAAGACCCTTGTATTCCTCAACATCTAATTCAAGCCTACATGGAAGGTCGTATTGTAACTATAGATAACGTCTTTGAAGCAGATTTTCATCCAGAGCATTTGCAATTATTGAAACAACTAGAAATTAAAGCTAGTTTAATTACACCTATTGTAAATAATGGTAAGCTTTTTGGTTTACTAATAGCCCATCAATGTTCTGCTCCCCGTCAATGGTTGCGCTCGGAGATAAACTTATTTTCCCAGATATCTACCCAAGTAGGTTTCGCTCTCGAGCATGCTCGATTATTAGCTAAGGTAAAAGCCGAAGGAGACAAAAACAAATTACTAGAAAATATTACTCATCGTGTTTCCACCTCTCTCAATTCAGAAGAAATTTTGGCTGATGGAGTAGAAGAAATCCGCGAATTTTTAAATTGCGATCGCGTTATTGTTTATAATTTTGATAAGAAATGGAATGGCACGGTAACAGCAGAATCAGTTGTTTCTGATTTTCCACCCATGCTCCAAGCCCAAATTTATGACCCTTGTTTTGCCGAAGGTTTTATCGAAAAATATCAGGCAGGTCGAGTCCAAGTATTAGACAATATCTACGAAGCAGAATTAACTGATTGTCATCTTCAACAGCTAGAGAAGTTTGAAGTTAAAGCTAATTTAGTTGCCCCCATTCTCGAAGACAATAAATTATTAGGTTTGTTAATTGCCCATCAATGTTCTGCTTCTCGCTATTGGCAAGATTGGGAAGTTAAATTATTTACCCAAGTAGCCCAACAAATCAGTTTTGCTCTAGGTCGAGTTAGATTAGTCGAAAAATTAGAAGCTGAGAGCAGACAAAATAAATTAATCGCCGATATTAGTCGAAAAATTCGTTCGTCTTTAGTCGAAGAAAATGTTTTAAATACAGCGGTAACAGAAGTACGCAAAGTTTTAGAATGCGATCGAGTTATGGTCTATAATTTCGATCCTCAGTGGAATGGTACTGTGGTGGCCGAATCCGTAGTTCCAGGTTTTTCTAAAGCTCTATGGAGAGAAATTAAAGACCCTTGTTTTATGGAAGGTTACGTAGAAAAGTATCAAGCCGGACGCATGCAAGTGGTTGATGATATCTACAAAGCAGGGTTGACATCTTGTCATATCGAACAACTAGAGCATTTTCAAATTAAAGCCAACTTAGTTGCTCCTATTCTCAAAGATGAGAAGTTAATGGGATTACTGATTGCCAATCACTGTTCTGCCCCTTATAGTTGGCAAGAATGGGAGGTTAATTTATTCTCCAGCATTGCCAGTCAGGTTAGTTTTGCCCTAGAGCATTGCCGAATAGTCAATCACAGCGAGCAATCTTATTATCAAGTAAAAACGACTGCTATTCAACAACAAAAGACAAAAGATCTTATACTAACTCAAATACTCGACTTACTGAATCATAGCGAACAGATTGTCGCTAACTTATCCGAGCAAAACCTGAGCGATCGAGAATCTCTCACAGCTATGTATCGGCAAATCCAAACTATAACTGATGCTGTAGTCGAGTTAAATAGTATTGCTCGGCAAGCAGAACAAAAAGAAAATGAGTGGTTAAAATCTTTTGCTGATAGTCAAGAAAGTTGGTCTCAAGCGATCGACAGCGAACAAAACCTACGCTTGAGTACGATTGAAATTAGTACCAAAACTAAGCATTTAATCCATTCATCCCAAGAACTTTTACAAATATTAAATACTATTAGCGAGCGTATTGCTCAACTAAAACTAGAAGGAATGAATGGAGTTTTAGAAGCAGCCCGTAAACGAGAAACAAGTCAAAAATTTGCTGCCGTTTCCCAAAAAATTCATAGTTTGGCTCAAGAAATAGACCAAGAGCTTGCTCTAATTCAGCCTTTAGCATCTGCCATTCAAACTGACGTGCAAGAGATAGATTCTATTCTCGAATTAGAAGAAAATCAGATAAATAAAGTAGCTCAATTACAAGAGCAAACCCAACAGAAGTTTCAGCAAGTCAATGCTGCCAAACAACAAATTACGGCGATCGTTAATGATTTAGGTAAGGCTGCTACAGAGCAAGTAAAGGCTTTACGGGAAGTAGGTGAATCTCTTTCTTTAATGAGCGATCCTAGTACTCGTAAAAATTTGGCACAATCTCAAACCATTATGGCATCTCTGACAAAATTAAAAACAGAAGCAGAAGAATTAAAAACCTCAAAGTAAATGTCAGCACCCCGTGAATCACGCGAACGGGGCTTCTTGCCTCTAGCTGTAGCTAGCGATCGCTGACCCGCTTAAGACCACTCATGGTCTACGTTATTAGCAAGAGTTAAAGACCTAATTTTGTTAATGGAAAAACTGCAACAACGCTTTTGGCGGTTGGCATCGGTCAATGTTGTTTCTAACCTAATGGTACCTTTGGCGAGTTCGATCGATGTAGCATTTTTGGGACACTTAGCAGAAATTCGTCATCTGGGAGGAGTAGCCCTCGCTACTGTCCTCTTTAACTATATATACTGGAGTTTTGGTTTTCTCCGCATGGAACGGGGACTACTGCTAGAGCATCGGGAAAGGGGGATAGTCAAGAGGTAATACTAATTTTATTACGCAATAGTTTGATGGCGATCGCTATTGGCACAATTCTGCTGATTTTACAACAGTTGAGTTTGTCTGTGGTTTTTTGGTTGATGCCTCAGCCTCTATTTGGGTTACTAACTAATCATTCAGCAGTGATTAAAACTATTAATAATTATGTTATTTGGCTGTTACCAGTGCTGGGTTTTGGTTCTCTTGCCTATATGCTAGATGGTTATTTTCTTGGTTTAAGTGAAGGGAAAATTTTACGTCAGTCTACTATTATAGCTGCGAGTTTGGGGTTTGCACCTGTAGCGATCGCTGCTTGGCATCATCAAAATAGTCATCTACTTTGGTTAGCGTTATCTTTATTTATGGCAGCTAGAAGTATAACTTTAGGATTCAGAGTCCCTCAAACCTATAATAATTACTATACGCTCGATAACTGATGAAGCCAAAAGAGACATATCTTCTTTTTTTGGAAGAAGCTTTAGAATTATTACCGCTTATTCAGGCAGGCTTAGAAGAACTCGTTCAAAACTACAGCCAACCCGAAATTAACTCCGATCTAACCCATAACACGATTACCGATCTTCTTTACTTATTAGATGCTCTCAATTCGGGAACGATTCAAGTTAGAAAAGCTCGCTCGACAAATGGCAAAATTATCAAAATTATCTCTGATGTTGTTAATTTAGATAAGCTTCAGAGTCTAATTAACCATCTTCACAATTTATTATCAAGTTTTTTAGAACAAACCCCTCAAGATAATTGGTTAGAGTTTAACGAGCTTTGGCAAACTTATATCAGATTAAAGTATTCTCTTCTGGTTTTTCTTCGTCAAGCCCCCTCAAGTAATTTGGGTATTTTAGCTAAAGGAGAATTACTTTTTTCTTTTGCCAAACTCCAAGATCGTTTAACTGTATCGGCAGGGTTAGATACAGACTTGCAGAAAGCTATGGTTCATAAAGATATGGTTCAAAGTTTAGCCAATCTAGAATTAGTTTTAGATAGCCCTAATTTAGCCGAACAATTAACAGAGTTAAAACACCAAGCAGATATATTTTCTGGTTTGGGGGAATTACTGGAATTAGAAGACTTAATCGCGATCGCCGAATCTGTGGCTATTTGTCTAGAAGATAATCTTCCTGCAAATCAATTAATCACCCAAAGAGCATTAGCTTGTTGGCAAGCAGTACAAACTGCTTTAGCAAAAAATACTACAAACGAGCGATTCAAAGATTGGCGTAATTATTTATTTCTTTTAGAAAGCGATCGAGGCTTAATTTCCACTACTGTTATCCCAGAAATTAAGCCAGAGGAAATACCTCACTTTTCTGCGGAACGAATTCTTCAAACCGAACAGTTTTTTATGTGGTTATCTGGCTATAATATTTTTTTTCTACCAGCTAACCTTGTTTTTAAAATGGTTATACCTCAAGCAGAGCAAATTAAATACATAGATAATCGACAAATTTTTATTTGGCAAGAACAAAATGTTCCTCTTTATCAATTATCTGAATTGCTAAATTATAATTACCTGCTCCGAGATGATTTGAGGATTCATCCTTCTAAATTAATTTTAGTTGTTCGACATAATGCTAATTTAATTGCCCTAGAGATAGGGGTGGAACAACCTTTAGTAGAATCTTCATTAACTCTCAAGTCTTTTACTCCTATTTTAAATACACCCAATTATGTCTGTGGTTGTACTCTGTTAGAAAATATCGAAAATAACCGTCTTAAAGTAGTAATTGATGTTCGAGCTTTATTGAATCAATACTTTGATTGATATTTTTATTTAGATGTACATAACACTTTGACGACACCAGCAGCAGTTTTCAAACTATTTTGTAAAGCTTTAAAACAGCCTCCGACAAAATGGTCTAATTGGGAATTAGCTGGAGTTAAATTATCAATATTTTGCTTGATAAGAAGATAAGCTTGTTGATTTCCTTGGGCGATAAATAAGTCTCCTGCGATTTGAAAATCTTGGAGCGCAGATGAAGTATCTTGAATATCCCGATAAGCTATAGCCCGATAATAATAGGCTCGAGCATGATGAGAGTCCTGACGAATTACTTCACTATAAGAATCAATTGCCCCTTGAAAAAAGCCCAAACTATAACGCGCTCTTCCCTGATAATAAAAAGCTTTAACAATAGAAGGATCGATTTGAATTATCCGCTCGCAATCGTATAAAATTTCTTGATGATTTCCTAGCTTATAGTAAATTTCACAACGTCTAAGATAGGCATCAATAAATTGAGAATCGACCTTGATGGCTTTGGTATATTTAGCGATCGCTTTTTGATATTGTCGTTGTTGGAATTTTTTTAATCCCTGATTGTAAAATTTTTCGGCTCGACGATTAGAAGTAAATTGAGGGGGATTGTTAACAACAGTTGTATTACTTTTATGGCGGTCGTGATTGTAGCGAGGGAGGTAACACTCCAGATAGTAACGATGACGTTTTTCCTCGTCTGATAATATTTCGTAAGCTTGAGAGATTTGTTGAAATTTGGCTGTAGTTTCCGTATTATCTGGATTCAGATCGGGATGATATTGACGAGCCAAACGACGAAATGCGGTTTTAATCTCTTCTGGGGTAGCATCTGGCGATATTTGTAAAATAGAATAGTAATCCTGAGACTGTTCCATCATAATTGATAATTTCTTCCCATCTCGATTCAAAAGAGCATTCAGAATTTTAGTGCTTCAGTAAAAATACGAAAAGCTTCCCAGTTTTTCTAAGTAAAAATACTTAAAAAATCTCTTAAAATAATTTAACTTAAAAATATTAGCTTGGCGAGTGGGAAGCCCCGCTCCTTGTCGCTCTGCGACAGGAGTCGGGATGAAAACGAGCGCGTTGTCGCGCTCGGTCATCGGTTGACAATTTTGAGACAAAATCTTTATCTTTGTCGCGTAAGACCCACGCCTACTCGAAGAGAGACGATGGGATGTAAGCGACTCCACAAATAATAACTAAGCAGGACGATTTTGCTCTTGAACGTATTGTTTCAATACATCTACAGTAACTCCTCCGCACGATGAAATAAAATAGCTACCCGACCAAAGAGCATCTTTCCAGTAAAATTGAGAGAATCGATCTCGAAATTCTTGTTTTAAATAGCGACTGCTAACAGTTTTAAGATTGTTAACTAACTTGCTTAATTGAATTTGTGGAGTATATTGTAAAATCACGTGCAAATGGTCTTTCTCTCCATTTACCTCAATACACCTACAATTCCATTTAGCCAATAAATCTTTCACTATTTCTTCAAGCCTGACCAACATTTCATCATTAAATAATGGTCTTCTATATTTAGGTACTAACACTAAATGAGCTTTAAGCGACGAAACACTTCTAGCACTTGAAATTAAATCATCGTACTTTTTAGGCACTAACTTTAGCTTTTGTGATACACTAATTTTAGTTTAGATGTTTTGTTAGCTACGTGTGCAAGCATTCCAATATAAATTGTTGCCCAACACTAATCAACGCCAAGAAATTAACAGATGGTTAGATATGTTAAGGCATCAATACAACTATTTGCTTGCTGTTGAATTCTAGCGGTCGCTTTCTTATACAAAATCATACATTCTTCTAAAGTTTGTGTAACTATTACCAAAAATGAAACCACAGATGGTATTGTTAAAAGCAACATCGCTTCACTGATGTTCATGGTAGGGGAGACCAGAGGATTGAACCACCATGGTGCAGTAAATGCACAACCTTTCTTGTGGATGAAAACCCCTATAGATAGCTCCTTTTAACAGTGATGTTATTGGGACGGCTTTTAGCCTCTATTTGGTTAGTAAGCAGAAGAATTGTATTTAGGGAAGTCACCGAGTCCCGAGCCTACACAAGACACAACTATGTGCAACTTTGTTTAGGTTATTAGTAGGTGATAGATTTAATAAGTAATGAGTAATAAGTAATGAGTGTCCTAATCTAAGTGCGTAGTGCTATAGTGGTGAAGCAGTACGATCTTAGTGGTTTCTTCTAGAAACAACTGCCGAAAAGTTGTACCGACATAAACTAGGTGAAGGTATTAGAGTCGAGAAGGTTTCCTCGGAAGTTTATTCAAAAGTCTGTAGTTTGACATTTGTCAGACTTGAGACTGTCACTAACATCTCCCGTATAGTTTCCGCTTCTCATAATTCCTAATCCTAGAGAGATGACAAGACACCTTTGAGTTTTAGTATTAGGGCTATACACGACAATTGTTTTCGCACTATTAGTATTTCCTTTAGCGGAAAAAACAATGTTAGGATGACTGTTAGTTTTGAATAATACTCCCTCAGGTAGTTTTCTTTCCCCCAACAAACAGCCAGTATAGTTACCTTTTGCATCAGGAGGACTAATTTTAACTTCTTGATTAGTTGTATCTAGGCGAATTTTACAACGTCTCCCTCGACGCATAGCTAGTCTTTGTGATTCTTTAATTGCTCCTTTAAGTTGAACAAAGCCGTTTTTAACTCGATTTTGATTAAATAAGCCGATCGTGCTAGGAGCAGTAACCGCAGTCAAAATACTAACTACAATTACTGCTAGTAACATTTCTGTAAGAGTAACACCGCGATCGCTTTTTTCTCCTTTCTTGATGTACTTTAACAGCATAATAGCTCTTATTCAGATTTGATACTTAATTTAAAGCGATCGCCTTTTTTGTTACTTCAAGTATGTTTTCTACAGAAATATGGGAAGCTTGAGTTAGTATTGTAGACTTACCCAAACTACAACACTAATTGTCTTGAACAGTCACTAGTATAATTTGGTCTTGTAAGTCAAAGCCTGGATGAGTTGGATCTTTTTGACCAATTTCAAAGACTAAAAGATATTGGTTAGATTTCAGCTTAAGTTCATCGTCTTTATCGAGAAAACCTTCTGTTTTTAATATATCTTTCAGTTTCTTAAACTGTTTGGTTGGGTCTGTTAAGCCGTTTAAATTCCAAGATTCAATATCGCTAAACTGTGACTTATCTCCCAGTAACTTAACTTGGTCTGCTGAAAAATTACTAGTATCTAATACTGTTACTGGATTTTCATTTAAATAGTCTTTTGATAAATCAATTTCTATCTCTATAGCTTTGTTGTTATTTTGCTCTCCTCCCGTTTGAGGATTACCACTAACATCAAAATAAGAAGAAAAAGGAGAGCCTAAGCCAGTAGTCGAGGGAGCAACTGTGACTTTAAATGGACTGTTAGTACCTATATTTACAGGACTAGAACCAGAATTGACTGTAGCGATTAATGTGCCATCTGTTTGTTTGAAATCTGTTGTTATGGTGCATTTTCCACCGCCACTATTATATTCAGCAATATCGCTGGAACAACCCATTTGGCTAGCAATAATTTTAACTGTTGAATTATTAGAACTTTTTGTTATCTCGAAATCTATTTTAGATTCCTCACCATCTAAATGTTCTGCTTCTGCCCTCGCATAAACTTGCATATCAGCTTTATATTCATCGCTACTACTACCCGAAAATTTTCCATTTACGTAAATTTTGGCAATTTTTTCACCACTATCGACGCAAGCAGCAAAACCTTTGGCAGGAATAGCTGTTCCACCACTACAACTAGGAGTAATGGTTTGATTATTAACTCTGTCAATTAATGCCTGATCGACCCAATTTCCATTTGTGTAGCTACCACCGCTGGTATCTAGTGGAGGACCATATCTATAAATAATATTGGGTCCAAGCCAAGTGTTGTCGTTATTGGGTTTAGGTTTTACGTAGTAGATGACTTTATCATCTGGATTCTTTTGTCCGAGATTGGGTACATCTAATGCCAGAACTGCTTCTTCTCCATTAGTACCAAAACCAGAAGGTAGGTTACTAACACTACCAGGATTTAGTTCTATCGTCTCTGCTCTTCTAACTTCATCGGAAATAAATTCTAGGGCGCGGTTAACTTCGGCTCTTCTGTCTGCTTGATTAGTTGAAGTGTTATTGCCTCTCATTAAATTCATTAACCCCATGCCTGCAGCCCCAATTACCACCACAGAAATACCTGCACCAATAATTAGTTCTGTTAATGTATAGCCAGCAGAATGTTTTGGTCTATTAAATAGCTCGATTAATGTATTATTCTTCATAGTATCTATCTAATTTCTTTATAATTAAGTTGAATAGAGTATCTCTCTAACAAAAAATAATTCTCATTATTTTTCTCTAAACTAAATAATCACAATTCAAATAAAATTTATCTAATCTCAATTATTATTCAAAGACATTTTTGAAATATATTTGTTGTTTTATTTTAACTATAATCGAGAGTAATGAGATACATAACCCCCTATAAATAAGCAATTCTTCTCGTAATCTTCAATTAATTGTAAAAATTTATATAGGTATTTCATCCTAAAACTATTTGCGTATTTCTTCGTCAAATGCTCGTAAATTTATCAAAAAAATATCAGTGTTTAAATGACTGAATTTTTAATTTTATTCCGAACTCCCCTTGCTATATATCATATTTATAACAACTATTATTTGAGGCGTTAAGAGAGTAAATACGGAGAAACGATATAAATAAATTGAATTTTAGGTAAATCTAAATAATTAAAAATATCAATATAATTGTAAACAAATAATTTTAATCAGCAGGATTACAATTATCACGATCGAGAGTTGTATTTAAATCACCTGTATAAATACCAGTTTTAACTGAACCAAGGGTACCTGCAATAGCGACACATTTTTTTGTACTATTTAAAGAACTTTCGATGACAATTACTGCATTACTGTTAGTAGCACCTTTATGAGTAAAATTGATTGTTACAGTAGGATCATTAGCTTTTAAAGATACTGTATCTCCCCCTACTAAAGTATTTTCGCCGACATCGCGCTGACTGAGTAAACAACCGCTATCAGGACTAGAAATAGTTTTACTAGTTGTATTAATCTCTACGCTGCAACTTCTACCGCGACGGATCGCTTGTCTTTGGGCTTCTCTTAACGCACTTTCGACTTGTCTTTGGGCTTCATTTATTTGATTTCTATTTAACAATCCCACTAAACTAGGAGCAGCAAGTGCTGCTAAAACTCCAGCAACAATAAGTGTTACCAGCATTTCAGTTAAAGTGAAGCCTCGGTCGCTAATTCGGGCATTCTTCGATCGCTGCATTAGGAATTACCTCTATATAATCTGTGGCAATTGCATCGCCAACTACATTAGTGCCATTGAATTCTTTGACTTCAAAATCAATTTTTAAAACTTTAGCAGTACTATTACCATTACGTGTCCGACTCAATCTGTAAGTTTTGCCTTTACCGTCTAATAGTTGCTTGTCAGTAGGTATAGATGGTAAATTAGTCCAAAGACTTTGAGCATAACCCCCGTTATAGGCAGATGCACTACAAAGGCTATCATTTCGACCTAACTCTTTAGCTGTAAATAAAATTTGTTCGATATCTTCTTGGATTAATTGATTGGCTCTTTGTTTTTCTTGAGCTTTAACTCTTAGTGCAGTGGATAGTACCAAAGCTTGCATAGAACCAATTACAAAAAAAGTAGCAATTAGCATAGCAACTAGTACTTCTAGTAAAGTAAAACCTGCTTCAGATTGTGGCTTTTTAACCAGAATTTTTGTGATTTTTAGCATAGATATTATTCTGCTTCTTGGGTTTCCCAACGAGAAGGAACGGAAATAATTGGGTCAACTTTCATATTCACATTAGAAGTAACCAAATCATCTCTTATATATGTGTAGTTATAGTATTGTTTGGATATTTCATTAGGATCTGAAGAATCTGGTTCAATACTCACCTTTGGTGTCAGATCTTTACCATCCCAATCTTTGACCCACATTGCACCCTTAATCTTTACTTTGGGATTGGTTTGAACTTTGACCGTGGCATCGGGAGCATGAATAAACGCATTAATATTAATTGATCCTTCATTCCCACTTGAACTTCCACTCTTGAAAGTGATTTCATCGGTAAGAAGACCACCATATATTTCTAAAAAATAGGATGGATTATCGGGGTTAATATCGACACTATTAGAACTACCATTGGCTGTAAGGGTAATGTCTCCAGTGGTGAGATAAAGTATTACTTTTCTACCAGCAACAATTTTAATGCTTTCGTTAGTCAGGTCTATATCTCCAACTACAAGATAGTGATAGTAAACTTCTTCCCCTGGGTCTACTTTACCGTCGTTATTATCGTCTTGATGTTCTGAAAAATCTCCTGGGCGCGGTAACGTAATACCATTATTAATATCAGTAGCAAGAAGAGCATTGACATCAAGATCTGGATCGTTATCTAAAGTTGTCGCTGTTGATAAAACAAAAGTCTTCCTATCTGGTTTCATAGGAGTGAGGATAATTGACTGCTTACTACTGTCTTTTAAATTATTGGTAGTGATTTTAGTATCATCTGTAGTATTAGTTTGCGTACAGCCATCGTCTAAATCTGTCACAACTATATTGCCATCAACTTCAAGACCTCTTGCATCAGCTACACCTCCAGAATCACCTGTTATCCACAAAGCAGGATGAAAATGATTAAAATTTTCTGCTAATTCAATTTCGGTAGTATCGGGATTAGGTATACCTGGTTGAATTGGTAAATCTACTGCTACCCGCGCCACTGCTGCTTGCGGATCTCTGGCTAAATTTGTATTACTTTGGTTTACTCTACCTTCTACTATTAGAGTCCCAACTGGTTGACTATCGTAAGTACCAGTACCCGAATTGTAGTTAGAAGTATATGTATAGTCTATTAATCTATATTGCCCATCTTCTGGATTGGCTGATATATTTTGCCAATCTCTTGTCGCCATTCCCGCTACAGTTGAAGCTGGATTTGCTAAACAGGAATAAGTAATATTAGGAATATTAGTCGCCTTTTTCCAGCTTTTCTGGCTACCATTGTCATCACAGTTAGCACCTGTCCACGTACCAGTTTCACAAGCGGGGTAAGTAGCAATAATTTTATTTTGATCTATTAATTCTCGATAGCGAGCAACTCCTATTTCAGCAGCAGCTAAGGCTTTAGAGGTCGATCTTTGACTACTAGCTGTCAATTGCTCGTCACTAGATTGGAAAATACTAATTGTCCCTACCAGTGTCATGATCAATCCCAAAGCGATAACCACAGGAAGAACAAAACCTTCTTCCTTCGGACGACTCAAGAGAAAAACTTTAAATAGAAGTTTCATTTAGAAATAAGCATAAAATTTCCAATAGTACTAGTAGTGTGACTTGTCAGCAAGAAATTAGCTGTGATCTCGATCTTGGAATCGGTGTGATGTTTGCCAATAAATAGTTTGAAGCGATTTATTATCTAGGGTAAAGCTTAAAGCTTCTTAATGTAATTGCATATATTATCAATCGCCATCAAAGAGCGATCGCTTTTATATATTCGCTATCTAGAATAGGAATTCTTCTAAACTCATCAAAGGTCAGAGAATTTGTAAGAGAGCTTGTTCGACTAAAGTATTTAAACTAATATCTCTCTTGGAAGCTTCGATCGCAGCTTTTCGATGCAACTCAGAAGAGATACGTAAATTAAATCGACCAGAAAAAGGTTTATCTGGAGTTTTACCTAACGATTGACAGTCTTCTAAATATTCATCAATAACAGCATGAAAAGATTGTTCTAACTCATCTACCGATAAGCCATCAAAAACAATTACATCCCGTGTATTAATTACTCGACCCACAAATAAACGGTCTTCATTATCAAATTCTACAGTGGCTTCATATCCTTTATAGTTCATAGCTCGACTCCTGCATTAAGTAAAAAATCACGAACAGCTTTGACTTGATATCTTTTCAGTTCTTTTTGAGGATGGGAAGAATCTTTTCAAGCAATGGCAGCTAATCAAGATGATGAGCTTTTAATCGACGATACCATCTCTACTGAATACGATCGAGAGTGGGAATGGTAAAGCGAGGAGAAGTTTATCTTGTTAATCTAGAACCCACTGTAGGCTCGGAAATCAAAAAAAATCGTCCCTGTGTCATTGTTTCTCCCGATGAAATGAACAAATATATCCGCACCATAATTATTGCCCCAATGACAACAAAAGTGCGGAGTTATAAAAGCAGAGTTGAGATCGACTTTGACGGGAAACAAGGGCAAGTAATGCTCGATCGGATTAGGGCAATTGATAAGCAGCGTTTAATTAAAAAATTGGGAACTTTGTCAAAAAAAGAGATAAAAGAAGTCTTATCAATACTACAAGAAATGTTTATTTATTAGTTTTCAACTTATGCTAAAAAATTAGCGATCTATTTACTATATTTAGGACTAATCAACTAGAAATAAGATCGACAGAAAAATTATCTGATGAGTAAAGTTAATTATCAAACAATGAGCCGAACAAGTAAAAATTGTGGCAGAACGTCTATCTCAGAGATTTTTTAACAGTTAATAACTATTTATCAGATTAATTTAAAATTAGCGATCGCTCTTCTCTTTTACGGGCGATCGCTTTTTCTAGAAATCAATTCAAAATCTAAGTTTTTAATATTTATTAAGATTAATACCAGCTTCTTTTGCCATTGCGTTTATTCCTTTTTTCTCTAGGCTTTTAATTGCCTTAGTTGAGAGACGCAATTTTACCCATCGATTTCCTTCGGGCCACCAAACTCGCTTCCATTGTAGATTAGCGTTTTGTAATCTTTTAGTGCGACGGTGAGAGTGAGATACAGCAAAGGCGTTATTGGCTTTTTTTCCAGTTAGTTGACACCTGCGAGACACAGTAATTCTCCTATTTTACATCACGATCTCCTATCATATCAAAGTTTATGTTCAAAGTGATTAGAGTCGATTTCTACTGTCCATTTTTGGGGATAGGTTTTTTCGATGGATCGAATTAATGTTCCTGTGTATTGGGTATCGTTGTAGAGATAAACTTTTTGTTCTGGGTTGAGTAAAGCTTATCTGTGAGCCGACTCTTTTTGAGAATTAGATGTTATATTTGATAGCATAATATCTTATTTAATTAGGTATCCACGGGCGCTCGCTCTAGTATAAAACTTGCAAGGTTTTTAATAGAAATCCCCGCAAGTTTTTTTAAAGAAAGTAGCAAGAGTTAAAATCTCTAAGTCGCTACAATGAATTTATGTCCTTGTAACTTTTTTTGCAGCGAAAAATAGTAAATACACTTCCTACCAGAAAAAATCCGAATGAAGGGGAGAATTCAAAAGGAACGGCTGCTGATGCTGAGAAAGTTAATGAGCTTGAATCATTGTCTTGGATAAATACTGGAATATCCGATTGTATACCACCAAACGCAGTTCCTGCTTGGCTCAGATCAGAACTGTCTATAACGAAGAAGTCAAAGCCATTATTATAACTAAACAAACTTGATGAAATTACACCGTTTTCTATGTTGAAACTATTATTGAAAATCTGGAAAGCTGGCTTGCTAACTAAATTGGAATCGAAATAGCCAAAAGCTCTAGTGCCCAAGGCATCTTCTAACCCAGGATCATTATTAATGATAACGCTATCAGCTGCCAAATTATTTGCACTATCTCCTGGATTGATACTATCAAACCTAATTTCTCCTGTAACTTTACTGCCTGTACCAAATGCACCGCCGTTTATTCCATCCTCATCAGTAAATTCAAAAGTATTTATTAATAAAGCTTTGGCTGGTTGAGTAAAACAAAATGTGCTAGTTGTAGCGATACCAAAAGCAACAGAAATTTTGACTAAACTTTGTAAATGCTTCATTTTTTAGCTTAATTTCTCAGTAACATATACGATATAGTCATATTATTATTTTTTTCTCTGTACCGTCATCTGTATTGGCACTGTCAGTAAGATCGCATATTGTAGGATGGGCAAAATCAAGTTTTAAGCATCTTAGGAAATAGAGCGTTGCATCCTGGATGGATGATTTGATAATATAAGGAATAAATTATCCTAATTGTCAGTCTACTAAAATCAGAATTAGATGATGTTGGGTTTTACTTTGTGCTACTCCATTTATGAGACGCGATCGCACTAGCTCTGTAGTAAGACAGTTCAGTTTCAGCTATTAGTATTTGTGGGCAAAAAATTGTCTATAAAACATTTTTGTTCTGTTGAATTTTGCCAGTTTTTGTAGATTTAAATAAATGGACTGTGTTCTGGTGGCTGTATTTCTCTAAATTTAAACATTAATTTCTCCTTACAAATTCTCCGTTCCAATATTTTTCAAAAGTGCGCTCGCCTATCTTGTAGGTGAAATTGAAACAGGAAAACTAACAAAAATAAAGCGAAGAAAACTTGGTTTCAAATAATAAGATAATTTGAAACTAGCTTTGTCCACTTACATCTTGGTTTAAATGTTGACCAACGGTCAGCGCAGGCACCGTCTTGACAGGAGTGCGCGTTTCTTAGCTGCTGAAACAGCCCTAGGGGTGGAAGGGGGGGTTCTAATAATTTTAAGTATGTATTTCAAGCTTGTCTGTTTAGTTATAAAACCCCCCTCCCCGCGCACCGCTATAATGAGTCCGCGTCGCCGTCAGGCGGGGCGTATAAACACTTGGGGAAACCCCAAGTGACAGCGGGTTGTCTCCCCAGGCGGGGCTTTCAAGGTGCGGAATCCAATTCCGCACACAGCCCCTTGCGTTTATGACCGAGAGGGATGCGCGGGTCTCCCGCGCATATCCAACCCTTGGTGTTGACGGACGTGGCGGTGTAACGGTGACTAAGACAATATTCCTAAAAATTTTTATTTCTCGGTTAACTTAGTCAACACCTGATTAGAACGTTCCACAAAGGTTTTCATTCCTTCTGCATCGAAGGCTTTTTGTGCCATTAAGGCTAGGTCATAAACGTGCTGACACATCAAATTGACTAACTCCCCTGAAGGAGAATCACCAGCACCTTGAATAATCGAACCTTGACTGAGTTCGACAATATTTTGAATCAGAGGATGAGAAGTATTGATCGTTAAAATATGATCTTCAGGAAACGCCATCGTTTTTTCTTGCATCAAAGCAGTCATTTCTTGTAGTCTCCGCATGGCTTCGGGTAAAAGTACCATCGCAGGAGGTGTTCCTTGAGGATCGTCAGATTTGATAGCTTGAGTCTTAATATTTACTCTGGGTTTGTTGAGGGCTTTTTCAAAGATTTCTTTGATTAGTTCACTGCGAGTTTTATTAGTTTTAGGATCGACAATTTCTTGGGCTTTGTCATCTTCAACTAAGTTTTTATCCAGTTCGGAGTCTACACGGGAGAATTTTACGTCAGAATATTCTCTTTCCAAGAAAGGAATAAAATAGTTAGCATCGATAAAGGAGTCCATGTAGATGACTTCTAAACCTTGATTTTTGTAGAGTTCGACGTAAGTTCCCTGAGTAGAAGGATCGCTACAGTAGTAGACGGTATTTTCTTGTTTTTCTTTGTTTCTGTCTAGATATTCTTTGAGAGTAGTATAAGGCTTGCTGGATGATTTATTTTCTTCTGGGGTTACATTTTCCCAAGCATCTCCTGAGTCGGTTTGGACTTCAACTTTGGGAGTTTCTTCACTACTAGCTGTGGTAGCTGCTTGATAAGTAGTGCGGAAGATAATTAAATCTTCTACTTGCTTTTTAAATTTATCGTTTTTGAGAGAACCGTATTTAACGAAAGTACCTACATCTTCCCAACAACGGATATACTCATCCCGATCTTCGTTGTAGAGAGATTTTAGGCGATCGCCTATTTTTTTGGCAATAAAATCAGCTATTCTGCGTACAGTGCGATCGTTGGTTAAAGCGCTACGAGAAACATTGAGGGGAATATCGGGACTATCTATTACACCCCGTAAAGGCATCAAGAATTCGGGGATAATTTCTTCACAATGATCGCTGACAAATACTTGGTTGCAGAAAAGTTTGATTTGTCCTTTACTAAAATCTACATCGGGTTTTAGTTTAGGGAAATAGAGAATGCCGTTGAGTAAAAAAGGATAATCGGTATTTAAATGTACCCATAATAAAGGGTCTTCTTGGAAGGGATAAAGATAACGGTAGAATTCTAAATAATCGTCTTTAGTTAGATTTTGAGAAGATTGTTTCCATAAAGCCTGTTGTTTATTAATTACTTCCCCGTCTAGGATAATTTTAACGGGCATGAAGTCACAGTAAGTTTTGACTAATTGCTTAACTCTAGTAGGTTCGGCATATTCTACTTCTTCATCTTGGAGAGTAAGAGTAATAGTAGTCCCTCTAGTCTTACGTTCGGATTCTGTTAGCTCAAATTCGGGAGAACCATCACAAGACCAGTGTACCGCTTCTGCTCCTTCTTTATAAGAAAGAGTATCGATTTCTACTTTTGCTGCCACCATGAAAGAGGAGTAAAAACCCAACCCAAAATGTCCAATTAAGTCGTTGGCACTTTTTTCGTACTGTTTGATAAAATCTTCTGCACTAGAAAAAGCTACTTGGTTAATATATTTTTTCACTTCATCGGCAGTCATTCCAATACCGTTATCGGAGACGGAGATGGTTTTTTTTGTCTTATCTAGAGTAATCTTAATTTCTGGTTCGTCTAATTCACCGCTGACTTCTCCTGAAAGCGATGCCATTTTTAGCTTAGAGATAGCATCAACCGAATTAGATATTAATTCCCGCAAGAAAATTTCGTGATCTGTGTAGAGAGATTTCTTGATAATCGGGAATATATTTTCGGTATGGATCGTGATATTACCTTTTTCAAGTACTGCCATAGTATTTATCTTCTGATTACTACCAATACGCTTATATTTTAATGATTCAATTATGAGCGATCGTTTTTCCCGTATGAGTCGAGGATTATACACCAATAAAGATGCGGATTTCCCTACCTTTGTTTTAGTCAACAGTCAACAGTAGGGGCGAACAGCCGTTCGCCCGTGCAGTAGTTGTCTCCTCTATCTTTCTTGTCTTCCTCAACCAATCGATTAGGATTTATGCAAAAAGTTTAAGGTATCTAAACAAGCTAGAAAGCGTTTTGCTTCTGGGTGTTGAGATTTGACGAATTCTTCTGGTGTTGCCAAGACTACTAATTCGCCAGCAGACATTAAACCAATTCTGGTAGCTAGAAAAAAGGCTTCTTGAATGTCATGAGTGACAAATATAACGGTTTTACCTAATCGTGATTGTAAATGCCGAAACTGCTGTTGTAACTCTAAGCGAGTAATGGGATCGAGTGCGCCAAAAGGTTCATCCATGAGTAAAATTGGGGGATCGGCTGCTAATGCCCTAGCAATACCTACTCGCTGTTTTTGTCCTCCCGAAAGACTATCGGGATAGCGTTGGGCAAATTGTTCTGGTTCGAGTCCAACTAAATGTAATAATTCATATACCCGCGATCGCACTTTATTCGCTTTCCAACCTTCTAAGCTAGGTACGAGTCCGACATTTTTGGCAACGGTAAAGTGAGGGAATAAACCGATTTCTTGGATGACGTAACCAATATTGCGCCTCAGTTTAATTTCCTGCCATTCTGTTGTGTTTTTCCCCTCCACCGTTACGATTCCTGCTGTGGGGGTAAGTAAATTGTTAATTAATTTTAAGGTAGTTGTTTTTCCGCTACCACTACGCCCCAACAAAACTAAAGCCTCTCCTTGCTCGATCGCTAAATTAAGTTGAGATAAAAGTTTTTTTCCTTTTACCTGGTAATTTACATTTTGGAAAGCAACGGCAATTTTTTGTGATGATGGCATTAGAGTAATTTGGTATTCAAGATCGGTCAACTGAAAATCCGCTTAAATTAGACCTTTAAGGAAGAATCAGACCCTGGCTATAGATAGCTCGCGTTATTTCTCAAACTCTTGAAAAAATTCTCTTTCAATATCTAACGGACTATCTGTAAAACTTCGATTTATATAATTAATTAAAATACTCGATTTAATACCTTTTAGATTAATACTTTGCTCTACTTCTACATATCGATTATCTTGCAATAAGTAGAATTTTATGGCTTGATTCTGCCAAATCCATACTTCCTTAATCTTAAGATATTGATATTTAGTTAAATCGTTAAGACTACCACTAGAAAAGTTGACTTCTACGGCTAAATCTGGTTTATTTTTGTCTGTATTGAAAGCATAAGCTGTATCAGGCTCTTTTCCTTCTTTATCTTCTTCTTTCAACCTGGTACTACCAAAAGCAAAATAACGAATATCAAATTTTCGACAATAGCCAGTAATAATATCTCGAATCATATCTGCTATTCGTTCGTGATTTCTTCCTGGTGACACGATAGTTATTTCTCCATTGAAAAAAGAAATTAAATAAGAATTATATTCTGGAGAATCTAATTTTTCGTAGCAATCCCAGTCTGCACCAGTTAAGATTAATATTTGGTCCGATTGGGCAAATTTTTCTGTATTGACAGATAATTTATCGCTAATTAACCTCATGTTATTTTTTCAGAGTTCAGTAACTCAGCACAAGCCTATAATATGCTTTACTTTTGTATTTTAATCCCCTGTGAGTAATTCTTATTTCGAGCGCTCGATCGCAACCAATTGCAGCGATAGCTACTACTCCTCAAGCTGCAAAAATTTGTTGTTGGTTAGTTAGCTGTCTTTGTCTGTCGTCTAAATTTTACATCACATCATAAACTCGGCTTCGGTTTTGGGCTAAATCGCGTATCATACCCTACAGACGATCGCAGTCGCGTTTCCTTTCTTGAATATCATCTGTTAAGGCTGCAATAGCTTTGGCGTTTGATTCTATTAATTGTTCTAAATCACTTTTTTTATCATTCATTCTTTTTATCTCATTAAATTTAACTAAGAATAAAGAAAGATTAGTTCTCATCCACTATTCAGGCAAAACTCAGAATTTAAGGGGAGATTATTGAATATACGAAATTTGAGCATGAATTAACTCGCACTATGAAACTTTTGAGTAAGAATAGTCTACCGCCAAATTTACGCGATCGCACTTTTATTAAACAGCTAGTTACTGGACAAAGGTTGTTTCAACAAGGCGATTCAGCTAAATATTTTTTTATAGTTCAAACTGGACGATTCAAACTAATTCGTTATTTCGATACTAGCAATGTAATTAATCTAGAATTTGCTAAGACTGGGGATAGTTTAGGCGATCGCTCTATCTTTACCGATGTTTATGATAGTAGCGCGATCGCTCTGGTAGATTCAACTGTAATCGTCTATCCCAAGCAACTTCTTCTTTCTTCGTTGCTAGAAGATCCTGACTTAGCAGGAGATTTAATAGCGATATTGGTCAAAAAAATGCAATCTTTGCAAGTAAATTTAGAGTTACGTAATATTCGTCTTGCTCATCAGCGATTACTTCAGTATTTGAGATATTTGGCTACTGCCGATAATGATCGAGTTATTAACCTCGATCGACCTTATAAAGAAATTGCACTCGAACTGGGTTTCACTCCAGAAACTCTCTCTAGAGCCTTATTAAGACTAGAGCAAGAAGGGAAAATCGATCGTCAACAAAATAAAATTATCTTACATAATTCCTCAGTAGCTTGAGCGAAATCAAGTAGTTTTGGTTTTTATAGATACCGCATATTAGTTTTTTTTACTCTAAAATCTAGTTTTATTTGGCTACGCCAATTTCATTTTAATGTTTAATTTTTGATTAATTATTTCGAGGATTAAAAGAATGCAACGTTTATTGTTAGGAACAGTTTCTATTCTTGTTTTTGCTTCTAATGTTAATTCTGTAATGGCTTCTACACAATTTGACTCTATTTTAAATAGATCGACCATAAGTCCAACCATACTTATAGCCGAAGCTGAATCTTTAGCTAATGGTGATTTTGTTGCTGTCGAACATCCTACCCAAGGACAAGCAAGTATTGTAAGAGAGGGGAACAATCGCTATTTAGAATTAAATGCTGATTTTCAAACCGATCGAGGTCCAGATTTAAAAGTAATTTTGCATCGTGCTGAAACAGTAAATTTGAAGTTAGAAGAAGGTGATTACATTAGTCTGGGTGCATTACAAGAGTTTAGTGGTAATCAACGTTACGCAATTCCCGACGATATAGATTTGAGTGAATACAATTCTGTAGCTATTTGGTGCGAACAGTTTAATGCTACTTTTGGTTATGCACCTCTAACTAAGTAAGCATGGGCGTAAATATAGCGTTTCTCGCTCTTTGTGAAGTACACCTTGGTTGAGATTAAGTTCGGAGTTCGGAGAGACCTTCGGTAGTCGCTTCGCGTACGGAGAGACCTTCGGTAGTCGCTTCGCGTACGGAATATTTCGTATCTCACCTATTTGAGAAAGGCTATAAAGTTTTTAGTCGTTCTTTTTTAATTGTTATTTTCTTTACTAAGAACTAATAGCTAATAACTAATAACTATTACCTATTTTCTATTCACTATCCCCTAATAATAATGTTTGAAAGTCTAAGTAAAGTTAAAAATCCAGTACTCAGAAGCACTGTGGCAGCTAGTACAGCCTTGGCTATCGTAACTATGATTTCTGCTGTAGCAATTGGTGCAGCTAATCCGAAAAACAAATCTGCCTATAAATCTGGGGTATATGTTTCTTTAATAGCAACTGTTTTGGGTGGAGTATTAGGTTTAGTTGTAGTAGATAAATCGAAACAAAAAACATCTGTTGCAGATACAAAAACAGATAATGATATTTGGAAAGATTGGCGTAATTTTGTAGTCGATCGCAAGGTTAAAGAGAGTAAAGAAATTACTTCTTTCTACCTCAAACCACAAGACCGAGAGCATATTCCCGATTTTAAACCAGGTCAATTTTTAACAATTAAACTAGATATTCCCGAACAACCACGCCCTGTAATTCGTACATATTCTCTTTCTGATTCTCCCAATTCTGGAGAATACTATCGTCTATCTATTAAACGAGAAGGGTCGCCAAAAGGATTAGATGTGCCTCCTGGTGTTGCTTCTAATTTTATGCACGATCGCATTAAAGAAGGTTCTATTATTCCTGCCAAGCCACCTAACGGTAAGTTTTTCTTAGACCTCAATAAATCTCTACCTGCGGTACTAATTAGTAATGGAGTAGGTATTACGCCGATGATCTCGATGGCGAAAGCTGCTAGCCGTTTAAATAAAGAGCGTCACATTTGGTTTCTACACGGTGCTAGAAATGGAGAATTCCATGCCTTTCGGGATGCAGTGAACGCGATCGCGCAAGAAAACCCCAATTTACACGTCCATTATAGCTATAGTCGTCCTCGATCGGAAGACAAAGATTTTTATCATAGTCAAGGATATGTAGACAAAGAATTGCTAGAACAATCCGTAATTCCTGAAATCGAAAGAATCTATGGTACTACTGATGCAGAATATTTCTTGTGCGGTTCGCCAGCATTTATGGATTCAATTAGGACAGGATTAGATGAATTAGGAGTACCCAAAAATAGAGTCTTCTTTGAATCTTTTAGTAAAGGAAGTAAAGCAACCGCTGAAACTAAAAGTGATAGTAATTTAGACAGTGCAGAAATTGTTTTTACTGAATCTGGTAAAACTTTAACTTGGCAAAAGGGAGATGGTACTATTCTCGAATTTGCAGAAACTAATGGCATTAACCCACCTTATAGTTGTCGTCAGGGAATTTGTCTGACTTGTATGTGTCAAATTAATGAAGGGGAAGTAGAATACACCGAACCACCTACTGGTACTCCCGATGATGGTTCTGTTTTAATTTGTATTTCTCAACCCAAAACTGACAAAGTAGTTCTTGAGCTTTAACAGTTATCAGTTATCAGGTAACAATAATAATTACTTAAATTTGTCTATAATACGATCGCTTCTAATGACAGCCTTTAATAATAAGCAAAAAGCTAAAAATTTACAACCCAAATTTGCCACCTTAATCTTGGCAGGAATTATTATATTATCAGCTTTTATTGTTGCTCTTTGGGCTGCTGGAGTAGGACAAATTCAGGATATTTTTGCCTATTTAAATTTACTCCAACAAAGTCCACCGATGTGGGTAGAAGCACCAATGGTAATGGGAGAATTTCTACTTACACCAACTATTTTGCTATTTTTATTAGCGTTAATAGTGATGAAAATATGCCCTCAACCTCTTAGTTTGGCAAGAGTACTGGTTATATTTATTTTATTAGGTTTAACTCTTCGCTATGTACTATGGCGATCGCTTTCTACTCTAAATTTAAGTAGTCCTCTAGACGGCGTATTTAGTATTAGTTTATTTGCTTTAGAACTACTAGTTATTTTTAGTAGTAGCTTGCAATTATTTTTAATGCTTAAAGTTAAAAATCGTCAACGGGAAGCAGAGCGATTATCAACACAAGTTATTGAGGGCAAATTTCAACCTACTGTTGATATTTTTATTCCTACCTATGACGAACCAGAGTTTATTCTGAGGCGAACTGTAATTGGTTGTCAAGCAATTAATTATAAAAATAAAAAAATATATTTACTAGATGATACTAGAAGACCGAGAATTAAACAATTAGCAGCAGAATTAGGTTGTGAATATCTAACTAGACCTGATAATCTTCATGCTAAAGCTGGTAATATTAATCATGCTATTCCTTTGACTGAGGGTGAATTCATTGTCATTTTTGATGCCGATTTTGTACCGACACGCAATTTTTTAGAGCGAACGTTAGGCTTTTTTGAAGATAAAAGTGTTGCCCTAGTGCAAACTCCCCAAAGTTTTTATAATACCGATCCTATTGCCCGTAATTTAGGACTAGAAGATGTTTTAACGCCAGAAGAAGAAGTTTTCTATCGCCAACTACAGCCTATTAAAGACGCTGCTGGTAGTGTAGTTTGTTCTGGTACATCTTTTGTGGTAAAAGGAACGAAGAATGACCGCTTTTCCTTTAACTGGAAATTAGCTTCTCCTTTACTTATTTTATTTGTTTTTACTGCTATTAGTTTGTGGTCAAATTTATGCGCTTGTGCTTTAGCAGAAATGCACAGTAATCCAGAACAAATGCGCGGACTAAATTTAGGCTGGATTTGGAGTACTTATAATTTAATTACTATTGGGACAGCATTACTAATTTTATTAGATGTGCCCAAACCAGATTTACATGAATGGTTTAACCTCAGAAGACTAGTAAAAATTACCCTTGATTCTCCAGAAAATAAACAACAAATATTTTGGGGAGTAACTACTCAAATATCGGAAGTTGGTGCAGATATATCCCTGACACAACCAGGATTTCCGAGACTGATTAGAGGGGAAATTTTACCCATCCAATTGTCTTTACTAGAAGAAGAAATTTGCTTACAAGGGAAAATTACAGAAACGGGATTTGATGGTGATTTCCCTACAGTAAAAGTTGCTTTTGCTAAGTTAAGTCTAGAACAAGAAAGAAAACTAGTAACTCTTTTATTCTGTCGTCCAGGACAATGGAAACGGCGCAATACACCAGGAGAATTACGATCGCTCTGGCTACTCTTTAAAATCCTACTACGACCCAAAGTATTATTCGATCGCGATCCTAAAATTAATGCTATTAAAGTTGCTCAGGTTTAGTATAATGTCTTTAACTACAATGAGTAATAAATGGTTTTCTAAAGCATATCCATGAGCGATCGTTAAGTTAATCTGAATGATAACACTAGTCCTAGTTTCAAACGTCGTGTAGTTGGTGCTTTAAAAGGTGCTGGAGAGACTGCGATCGAAGAATTCTTGGATAACTCTTATGTCAATATTGGGAAAGCTGCAATTAAGGGTTGGCTGAAACCAGAATAGAATAATCAAGGCTATTTTTTCAGGGTAGCTAGAAAATAAGTAATTAAGACAATTTTTTGAGAATTTCGATCGACTGTTGTTGTTGGTTAGTTAGTTGTCTTTGTCTGTCGTCTAAATTTCGCATCACATCATAAACTCGGCTTTGGTTTTGAGCTAAATCGCGCATGATACCGTACATATGATCGCGGTCGCGTTTCATTTCTTG
>JASJDJ010000107.1 GCA_030065635.1 Xenococcaceae cyanobacterium MO_188.B32 | reverse complement strand
AATACTTTAACCTCAAAATAGCTAAATCCTTAATATATCTGGGTTTCAGACGAATTTACCTCGACGAGGTAAATTCGGCGTCTGGTGAGGCTTTCACCCCTTTTTGAGCGGGAAAATTATCAAAGTCCCGTTAATATTTATTGTGCAGCACGTAGCCGATCGATCGCACTTTGGTAAGTTTTGGGACGGGGGGAGTTCTCACAAGGGTATGATTTTTAGATTTAACCTGCATTGTTGAGAAAAGGGAGATTAAGAAATTTCTCATCTTATTTTCATATTTCTTCATAAAAGCTTCACGCTACTCTTAAATCCATCAGGGATTATTACTAGATAAGAGCAAGTAAAAGAAAATAACCATGAGGCTAATAGTTTACTCCCACGACTCCTTTGGTCTAGGAAATATCCGCAGAATGTTGGCGATATGTGAATACTTAATCGATAACGTTCCAGAAATGTCTATCTTGATTTTGTCTGGTTCTCCCGTACTACACAGCTTTCGGATGCACCAAGGACTAGACTATATTAAATTACCCTGTCTGGGACGCGATCGAGTAGGCAAAATAGGAGCTAAGTACCTGACTACAGAAGTTGACGAGACAGTAAGATTACGTTCTAACCTCATCAAAACAGCAGTAGCCGATTTTAAACCAGATTTATTCCTAGTTGATAAAAAACCTTATGGTTTGTTAGGAGAATTAAAGCCTACTTTAGACTATCTCAAAGTTTTTCTCCCTCAAACTAAGTTAGTTTTGCTTTTAAGAGATATTTTAGATGCTCCTCAAGTAACTATTGAAGATTGGCAAAATAATGCCTACTATGATGCGATCGACTCTTTGTACGACAAAGTCTTGGTAGTGGGAATGCCAGAAATTTTCGATCTCATCCAAGAATATCAATTTCCTCCCAATATCGCCAAAAAGGTCGACTATTGTGGCTACATTCGCAGAAAGCCAGGGTGCAAAGAAGTCAATCTAGTCCGTCAAGAATTAGCAATTGGGCCAGAAGAAAAACTGGTTTTAGTTACTCCTGGTGGAGGGGGAGATGGTTATCGTTTAGTCAATAACTATCTCTTGGGACTATCTCATTTACCTGCCAGACACAATATCAAAAGTTTGATTGTCTGTGGGCCAGAAATGCCTGTACCGCAAAGGCAAGAATTAGAACAATTAGCTCAGGAAAATCCTTACATTCAAACCAGGGAATTTAGTGACGATCTCGCTAGCTATATGGAAGCTGCGGATGTCATTGTTTCTATGGGAGGCTACAACACAGTTTGCGAAATTCTTTCTTACAGTAAACGGGCAGTAGTTGTCCCTCGTAATCAACCCGTAGAAGAACAATTAATTCGGGCCGAAAAAATGGCTGAATTTGGTTTATTTAAAACAGTGCATCCCGAATACATCACGCCCAAAATTTTAATCGAGGCTGTTTTAGAGCAACTTAACAGTGAAAACAATCATCTTCCTGCTGTTTCTCACTTAAATCTGGATGCATTACCCCGCATCGAAAAAGAAATTTCTCAATTGTTATTTACTTTAGTTCCATTAGAAGTAGTTCAATATTGTTATCAACATACACAAAAGCCATGTCTAGTAACACTCAACCAATAATTGGTTATCTGCTTAAATGCTATCCTCGGTTTTCTGAGACTTTTATTCTCAATGAAATTCTCGAATTAGAAAGACAAGGAGTTAAGCTACATATATTTTCTATACTGCAACCCCAAGATCATAAATGCCACGCAGATGTAGCTAAGGTCAAAGCCCAAGTTACCTATATTCCCTCTCTAGTACCTGCTTTTACTTTTAAAAGTTTATTTCTTCTACTGATAGCCCATTGGCAACTGTTTTGGCAGAGTCCTCGACGTTATCTCAAAACCTTACAATTTTTTCGCGATCGCCCTGAAAAGAAACGCTGGAAACAATTTCATCAAGCAGGATATATGGCACTTGAACTCCAAAAACTAGAGTTAGCTTTCTTCCAAACTCACTTTGCTAATGTTCCTGCTTCGGTGGCAGAACTAGTATATCGCTTTAGTAATATTCCCTATAGTATTTTTGCTCATGCTAAAGATATCTATCTAACTAAGCCAGAAATATTAGATAGAAAAATAGCATCTGCGAAGTTTGTTCTTACTTGTACTGGTTTTAACCATCAATATTTACAGTCTATTTCTACTAGTAAAACTCCTATTCATTTGTCTTATCACGGTTTGGATTTGACTAAGTTTTCCCCCCAGTGCGATCGACAAAAATCTAACAACGATTTACCCTTAATTTTAAGTGTGGGTAGATTTTGTGAAAAGAAAGGATTTGCTTATCTTATTCAGGCTTGTCATCTGCTTAAACAGAAAGGTTATCAGTTTCGTTGCCAAATTGTGGGGTACGGAGAATTACAACCTCAGATGGAACAAGCTATCGAGCAACTGCAACTCCAAGAGGTTATTACTCTTGGAGGTAAGTTAACCCAAGATAAATTAATCGAAATATATCGCCAAGCCGATATATTTGTACTTCCTTGCCAAATTAGTGAAAACGGCGATCGCGATGGGATTCCTAATGTCTTGTTAGAAGCAATGGCAATGGAAATCCCTGTAATTTCTACTCCTATATCAGGAATTGTGGAACTAATCGAAGACCGTAAGACTGGTTTATTAGTACAGCAAAAAGATTCCCAAGGCATAGCTAATGCCATAGAAGAATTAATTAATAATCCTGAACTGAGACAACAGTTACAACAAGCAGGAAGAATTAAAGTTGCTCAACAGTTTTCTCTGGCAGAAAACATCAAAGAAATTAAAACTTTATTAGTAAAGGCTTGGGAAGAATCAGTAATCAGTAATCAGTTATCAGTTAAAAGTTATAGTACTTTAGCTTTACATACCGACAAAGCTTGATGGTTTGACTCTTTTTAATGAGGGCAAAATTGTACAAATTATCAATCTGTGCTAAATATGCCATCTTTTTTGCTCACTTACACTAATTTAAAAAATTCTTTTTTACAGTAATTTCTTTATGAAAAAATTAATGTTTTATTGCCAACATATATTAGGCATCGGTCATTTAATTCGCAGTCGAGAAATTGTCCGTGGATTGGCTAAAAATTTTCAGGTTTGTTTTATTAACGGTGGAGAAATTATTCCTGAATTACCTTTACCTGACTCAATAAAAGTTGTTAATTTGCCAGCCCTGAAAACTGACACAGAATTTAGTCAACTCCAACCTATAGATAGTTCTAAAAGCTTAGAAGAAACGCTAGCAGATAGACAAAAACAATTGCTGGAAGTGTTCGAGAAGTTGCAACCTGAAGTATTAGTAATTGAGTTATTTCCCTTTGGGCGTAAAAAATTTACTACAGAGTTGGTTCCTCTGTTAGAAATAGCAAAAACCAAAGGAACAAAGGTAGTTTGTAGTCTACGAGACATTGTAGTCAGAAAAAAAGACCAGAAAGAGCATGAAGAAAAAGTTTGCCATCTAATTAATCGTTATTTTGATAGTATTTTGTTGCATGGAGATCGCAATTTTATTTCTTTAGAAGAAAGTTTTTCGAGGGTGAAAGACCTCAAATGTAATTTATTTTATACGGGTTACGTAGTAGAACAACCACCAAAACAAAAAAGAGTAACTAATCGATCTTCACCCATGATTTTAGTTAGCGTTGGGGGTGGTAGATTTGGTCATGACTTAATTGAAAGTGTGATTCAAGCTGCGCCAATTTTACAGAATAAAATACCTCATCACATTCAAATCTTTACAGGTGCATTTGCTCCAGAAGATAAATTTTCTTGTTGGCAAGCCATAGCAGAGAAGCAACCTAATTTGATTGTAGAGCGTTATACACCTGAACTATTAAGTTATATGCAACAAGCGGACTTATCTATCAGTATGTCTGGCTATAACACCACCATGAATATTTTAATGACTGGTGTCCGTGCCATGATTATGCCTTTTACTGGTAATGGCGACCAAGAGCAAACTATTCGCGCTAACAAGCTCCAAAAACTGGGACGAGTTAAAGCTATTTCCCCCGAAGACTTACAACCTGAAATATTTGCTAATCAAATAATTGACTATCTCAACCAGCAACCCAATCTGATGCAGTTTGACTTTAATGGAGTAGCCAACACTGCTGCTTGTTTAGAAAGATTGTTGTCCACTAAACAAATTACTGCCTAATTTTCATGCAGCTAAAAGCTAAGAAACCATTATCGATCGCGTTTAAGGAGTTAAAGTGAGCCGTCGTCCTAAGAGCCTTCAGGAATCCATACCTGGCATTAAGCAGATTATCGACCGATTCTGGCCACAGATTAGCCAGCAGGGTTGGCTTCTAACTATCTCTGTTATCGGGCTTTTTGTAGAGATTTTTGCTCGACTGCTAGTGCCTTGGCCGATGAAATTGATCTTCGATCGAATTCTGATACCAGGTAATACTGATAGTACTCTCAACTTACCCATCCTTGATGAGCTTAGTCCCATCATGCTGCTAAGTGTATTAGCTTTTGGTGTTGTGGCTGTTACTGCTTTGAGGTCTGGTGCTGCCTATCTTAGTTTAGTGGGTATGACTTTAGCTGCTACTCGCATTGTCACTAATATTCGCGCTCAATTATACGCTCATCTCCAGCGTCTTTCCCTTGCTTTTCATAACCAGGCTAGAAGTGGAGACCTGATTACTAGAGTGACTAATGATACTAACAAACTACGCGATGTGATGATTATGGCAATCATACCTTTGTTTGTTAATATCATGACTATGCTAGGGATGTTAGGACTGATGTTCTGGATTAATACAGAATTAACCCTAATTTCGATTGTTATTTTACCTCTGTTTTTATTATCTACAGTCCGTATAACCAAGCAAATTCAGAAACTTTCCAAGAAACAGCGCAAGAGAGAAGGGGCGATGGCTTCTTTAGCTGTAGAAACTATGGGGGCAATTAAAGTAGTTAAGGCACTTTCTTTGGAAGGAATGCTGGAAAATACTTTTTCTACTCAAAATGAAAAGAGTTTACAAGAAGGATTAAAAACAGAGCAACTTTCAGCAGGACTAAAGCGTACAGTAGAAATATTAGTAGCGATCGCTACAGCCCTGGTTTTGTGGCGTGGTGTGCAACTTGTACTCCAACAGGCAATTACTGTTGGGGATTTATTAGTATTTACCAGTTATCTCAAAACTGCTTTTAAACCTACACGCCAACTAGCCAAGCAGGTAGGACAAATCGCCAAAGCAACAGCTTCTGGCGAGAGAGTAATTGAATTACTCGATACTGTCCCTGCTATCCGCGATGCTCGTGGCGCGATCGACGCTCCTCCTTTTAGAGGTGCAGTCCGTTTCAACAATGTCAGCTTCGGTTATGAAGTGGGTAAGGGTATTTTACGCAATCTCAGTTTTGAGGTACAACCAGGACAACGGGTTGCTTTAGTAGGTCCTTCTGGTGGTGGTAAGTCTACTTTAGTTAGTTTGCTTCTGCGTCTCTATGACCCCTGGGAAGGTCAAATTAAGATCGATCGCTACGATCTACGCTCATATAAAATAGAGTCTTTACGCCGTCAAATAACAATCGTATTACAAGATAGTGTTCTCTTTGGTGTAAGTGTACGGGACAATATCGCTTACGGCTTACTAGGAGCAACAGATAAACAAATTAAAGCTGCTGCCAAACTTGCTAACGCTCATGATTTTATTATGAATCTACCCCAAGGTTATGACACTATTTTAGGAGAAAGGGGTGCTACTCTTTCGGGCGGACAAAGACAGAGAATTGCCATCGCCCGTGCCGCGGTAAGAAAAGCACCAATTGTAATTCTGGATGAGCCGACAGTAGGTTTAGATAATGAAAACGAACGCAGCGTAAGCGAGGCATTAGAAAGACTGACTCAAGACTGTACGACCTTTTTAATTACCCACGATCTGCGTACTGCCGTCTCTGCGGATCTAATTCTCTACATTGAAAAAGGAGAAATTATAGAACGGGGAACCCATAAAGAGTTGATGCAGTTAGGTAGTCGATATGCAACCTTATACAGACTCCAATCTGTTGTAGAGGGTAGTAGAGTTCGGAATTCGGAGTTCGGAGTTCGGAGTTAGCAATTAGCAATTAGCAATTAGCAATTAGCAACTAACTATTAAAGTTTATTTATTGAAGATATCTTATGAAAATCGCCTTTATCGTGGGAACTTTTCCTGCCCTATCAGTTTCTTTTATCATCAATCAAATCAAAGGTTTAATCGATCGCGGACACGAAGTAGATATTTATGCTCTCGATGGTCCATCCGAAAATACTTCTAAGGTGCATCCCATTGTAGAAGAATATCGGCTCTTAGAACGAACTTACTACCCACCTACCAGACCCGAAAACGTTTTACTACGACGACTCAAAACCGTTGGATTACTTTTTGCCAATCTCTCTAAAAAACCCTGGGTTTTATTGCCACTATTAAATAGAGAACGATTTGGTAAAGGAGCAAGAAGGCAAATTTTGTTTTACCGAGCAATGCCCTTTCTACGTCGAGAATCCTATGACATTATTCACTGTCAGTTTGGTCTCTTCGGCATTATCGCTTTAGCATTACGTCAGATTGGTCTGATTGAAGGTAAGTTAATTACTGGGTTTAGAGGCTACGATATCTCTAGATATCTGCAAAAGCGTGGCGATCGAGTTTATGATGAGTTGTTTCAGCAAGGAGACTTTTTTGTCACTAACTGTGAATTTTTCCGTCAAAGAGCAATTAGCTTAGGTTGCGATGAAGATAAGATTGTTGTTCTCGGTTCTGGTATTGATTGCAGCAAGTTTGCTTTTACCCCCCGCTATTTTCCTGCTGATGATACCGTTAGAATTGCTACTATTGGTCGCTTAATCGAAAAGAAAGGAATCGAATATGGTATTCGGGCGATCGCTTATTTGGCTGAAGCTTGTCCCAACATTGAATACAACATCATCGGTGATGGACCTTTAAAAGAACACTTCCAAAAACTAATTGCCGAATTGAATGTCGGTCATATTATTAAATTGGTTGGCTGGAAACAACAAGAAGAATTAATTGAAATTCTCGATAATTCCCATATTTTAATTGCTCCTAGTGTCACTGCTAGTAACGGTAATCAAGATGCCCCAGTAAATACCCTCAAAGAAGCAATGGCAATGGGTTTGCCCGTAATTGGAACTCTTCACGGTGGTATACCCGAACTAATAGACGATGGTATTTCTGGCTTTCTCGTCCCCGAAAGAGATGCCGAAGCGATCGCTGACAAAGTTCTCTATCTAATCGAACATCCAGAAATTTGGACTGATATGGGTGCGTCGGGGCGCAAGCGTGTCGAACAAAAATATGATATGAACAAGCTCAACGAGCAGTTAGTAGATATCTATCAACAACAGTTATCGGGTGTCAGTGGTTTGCCTTCCCGAAAGAAAAAAAGCAACGCACCTACATCAGTTACTCCCAACTTATATCTAGTCAAATAATCATTAGCTTTTATTAATTGATAAATAAAAATGAAGTTATACCAATTCCAAAAATTAATGCTACACATCGATCCCCGCGTCTGGTGTGTCTCCGTGTCTCCGTGTCAGTCATCTGTAGCAAACTTAAATAGAAATGGTATTAACAACTCAAGAAAAACCGCAAGTCACAATTATTGTCGTACCCCGCGAGCGTTTTAGCTGTACCCAAGCATCTCTAGAAAGTATTTACCAACACACAGAAATTCCTTTTCAACTAGTCTATATCGATGGTAATTCACCAGCTAAAGTCAAAACCTATTTAGAAACTCAAGCTCAAGCCAAAGGATTTAAATTAGTACGCATCGATCGCTATCTCTCTCCTAACCACGCTCGCAATATTGGTTTAAATTATGTCGATACTAAATATCTTGTATTCATGGACAATGATGTGATTGTTTCTCCTGGTTGGCTCAAAGCTTTATATAACTGCGCTGAGGAAACGGAAGCTACTGTAGTTGGTCCTCTCATGTGTCAGGATGAACCAGTACATCAAACCATCCATTTTGCTGGTGGTGAATCTCGCGTTGTTACGGATATTCATGGTAAGCGACATATTCGGGAGAAAATGTACAAACAGGGACAACAAGTTGCCGATGTATTGCCCTCACTCCAACGCACCGAAACTGAATTAGCTGAATTTCACTGTGTCTTAGTGCGTAGAGAAATTTTCGATCGCATCGGTAATCTCGATCCGCAAATGCTCTGTACTAAAGAACATCTCGACTTCTGTATGACAGTCAGAGAAGCTGGCGGTAAGGTTTATTTTGAGCCTGAAGCAATAGTTACCTATGTGCCAGGACCTCCCCTAGAATTGAGCGATCTCCACTTTTATATGCTCCGTTGGAGCGATGCTTGGACTGTCGCTAGTTTAGAGCATTTCCGCCAGAAATGGGAACTAACAGAAGATGGCTATTTCCGAATCAAGTACAAAAAACTTGGTTCTCGTCGCAAGCGCAGCATTATTAAGCCTTTAGCTCGTAAATTTAAAAAATTAGGCAAAAAAGTAGGAATTGAGAAAAAACAAATCGAAAACTTTCTCCTAACCCTGGATAAAAAACTCAACCAATTTCTTACTAATCAATACGAACGTAAAACTTCTTTTTAAATAACCAAAAAAAGATTGATGAATAATCCCCTACTCAGCATTATTATTCCTACCTACAATCGTCCCCATCTTCTCCCCCGCGCTGTCAATAGTGCCTTGGCACAAACCTTGGAAGATATTGAAGTAATTGTAGTTGACGATGCCTCACCAGAACCAGTTCAACTTCCAGAACATCCAAAACTAAGTATTATTAGACTCCCCAAAAATAGCGGTGGTGCTGCTGCTCGCAACGCTGGTGCTAAGGCTGCCCGCGGACACTGGATTACTTATCTGGATGACGATGATGAATTGTTACCTAATATGGCAGCAGTATCTCTGGAAGCACTTGCTAATACAAATTTACCAAAACCAGTGGCTGCACTTTCTGGCATCGAGGTTGTTAAGAGCAAGGGTAAAGTTACTAAAAAGCGATTACCACCTACTCTTCCCCTTGGTTCTTATTTCTGCCTGGAAGACATCGAACCTGGAAAATCTTTTTTTTGTAAGCAAACCATGGTTGTCGAACGGGATGTTCTTTTGGAAATTGGTGGCTTTGATGAATCATTTCCCTCTCGCGTTCATACAGAATTGTTCTTAAGACTCAATCCAGTCTGTTCTATTTTAGGGCTGCCCGTAGTAACTTATCGCTTATTTAAACATGAAGGTTCTCAAGTCTCAAAAAACTCTTCCCTACGCCAAATTTCCTTTAAACGCCTGATTCATAAGCACGAGCATATCTTTCAAGCACGTCCAAAAGCATTTGCTAAATTTGTCTTTCAACATGCCCAGCGCTCTTACGAACTCGGTCAAACTAGCGCAGCCTTCTTAAACTTGTTATGGGCTATCAGAATAGCTCCCAGAAAGACCTTGTCTAGACTTAACAAATCACTATCGAAGGCAAAAAAGAAAGCTCAAAAGCGACCGGCTTTACCCGTGAGCAGAGCGTAATCGCTCGTAGAACTGTCAAAAATCAATTAGGTTCACGTTGTCAATCATCAAAATAGAGGTCATATGATTACAGATATTCTAGATATAGGCGAACAAATCAATCTGCGCGGGCAGGTAATTGTAGTCGGCTCTGGTATCGCGGGTGCCGAAGTGGCAACACACCTCGCACGCCACGGTCGAGAGGTGGTGCTTCTAGAAAGCGGAAGGGGTCAATTCGAGCCATCGATCCAGGCATTGAATGATTTAACCTTTCTTGGCAAACGCCATCGCGAGTTAGATCCAGATACATACTACCATCGATATCTGCCACCAGAGTTACGCGGAGTCAGTCGCGTGCGTCAGTTCGGTGGCACGAGTAACGTCTGGACAGGTAAGTGGAAATATCTACAGCCCTCGGATTTCGAAGGTAGAGATTGGGTTGCCAATAGTGGTTGGCCAATCGGTTTCGACGATCTCTTGCCGTATTACCGTTCTGCTGCAAAAGATTACAGCTTCGGCGATTTAGAGGCAGAGGCTATGCGTCCTGAGATTAGGGAATTTCGGGCAAAGCTTGCTGCATTCGGTTTGAAAATGAGCAGTTTTTACTGGGAAAAGACACCCACGCGCACGGCAGTACGCTTTGGTGACGAAATGCGTCGCTCAGAAAACCTTCATGTGGTGCTAGGTGCGACCGCAACTGAGTTAAAACTCGACGCTTCCTGCCAACGTGTAACCGCAGTTGCTTGTCGTTCCCTTGAAGGTCGAGAACTTATCGTCGAAGGTGATGTAATAATTCTGGCAATGGGGGCATTTGAAAGCGCACGACTCCTACTAGCTTCCGATCGGCAAATCCCTGGTGGTATCGGCAATGCACATGACCTTGTCGGACGCTTCTACACCGATCATCCTAAACACCATACTGGAATATTATGGCCAGGACAATTGACTCAAAAATACGCTCATGAGATGCAATACAAGCCCAAGCCACGTTTCTGTTTGTGCTTTGCCCTTGACGATGTAACCCAGCAAGAGCAAAAGCTCCTCGAGCATGTCTTATACCTAAAGCCGATCTACGAGAAGAAAATGGCTCCCGTACCAGGTCGTCCTACTTGCCGAGATGACAATGGTCTGGTTGTTGCCTACCGAGTCAAGTTTGTGACCGAGCAAGTTCCCCAAAAGGACAGTCGCATCAAGCTGGGAACGGAACGAGACGCATTAGGTAAACGCAAGCTGGAAGTCAACTGGTGCTTCACTGACCATGACCGGCAATCACTATCTAAGATACTAGAAATCTTGCCCCATAGAGTCGCGGAAGCTGGGCTAGGAACAATTGACTTTGGAGACGAACCACCCAGTTTAGAGAACATGACCGACGCAGCCCATCAAATGGGTACTACTCGTATGGCGAGCCGACCCGAAGAGGGGGTCGTCGATACAGATTGTCGAGTCTTCGGTACTGAGAATCTCTATGTAGCTAGTTCGGCAGTATTTCCCACAGGACCATCCTATTCACCCACTTTCACCATCCTCGCCCTTGCCCGTCGTCTCGGTCAGCACCTACTCCAGAAGACATCAGCCAAACTAGCCCAACTCTCATGATAAACCTTTGCAGTTGTTACTGATTGAAGATTGAGTATCTGGGTTTTTAGTCCTAGAAACGGATAGAGAGGGGACTAAAAGAATCAAAAACTAGTATTGAAGGATAGAAAATGTTCGATGTTGTAATGGAATGGGCTAAACGTAACTTAGTGACTAGAGATGATTTACTGATTCAAGCTGAGAAAGAAAATAACCTCTATAGATTTGGTTCTGAAGAATTTATTAGGTTTGAAAAAAATGAAAATTTACCTTTTACTACAAAAAACGCAAAATTAAAAAATATAGATCAATGGGCTGTTAAAGTTTCAGAAACAAAAAATCTTTATACTACTACTATTCCTGCTCCTTACGTATGTGCAGTCAAAGATGTTGATTTGATAGGTCCTGTCGCTCTAGCTGTTGATAGTGAAGGCAAGGTCATTTTTGAAACCATGGGGTCGAGAAACAATAACTTGCGAAGCAGCATACATTGTAACCTTAAGAATTTTGACACTCAAGACATTGAATTCATGCGAGATCCACCGAGAATAGATCTAGCCTTTTCTTTAGTATTTACATGGCGTAATTACTCTCATTGGTTGCTTGATAATTTAGTGAGAATACAAGGATTTGAGCATTACTGCGAAATGACTGGCGAAAAACCAGCGATAATTATTGATTCAGAACCATCTACTTGGATGGTTCAATCTCTGAAGCTTGTTGGTTATGACGTGGCAGACTGCATACCGTGGAATGGAAAAAGAGCAAAAGTGAATCGATTAGTTCTCCCATCTTTTCGTCGCTACAAACCCAGTCCCTTCTACTCACCTGCTGCTTGTCAATGGTTACGCAAACGTATTTTAAGCAATATTACTAACATTGCTAGTAATAATACTTTTAACTCTCCCAATATTTTTATCTCTCGTAAGAAGGCAAAAGTACGACGGATTGTTAATGAGGATGATTTAATTGAGAAGCTTTCGCGTCTGGATTTTGTTGCCTACACTCTTGAGGATATGAGTTTTGCCGATCAAGTTAGACTATTTTCCCAAGCAAAAATTATTGTTGCGCCTCATGGAGCAGGATTGGCAAATATGATTTTTTCCGAAAAGCCTGTCGTTATCGAATTATTTGGCTCCACCATGTCTCTTGTATTCTTTGCCTTAGCAAAGGGATTAGGATTTCAATATGATTGTCTGGAGTGTCAGCCACAAGAGATAGCTGACAAGCCTAAGCATGAAAGAAATTATGATATGAGCGTAAATTATGATGAGTTGAGTGAACTTATCTACAGGTTTATGTAGCTTGCAAATCCTAACTCTAAAAGAAGCTATGGCAATGGGATTACCTGTGATTAGTACCTATTACGGCAGTATTTCTGAACTAGTAGAAGAAGAGGTTTCTGGGTTCCTAATGTCCAGAACAAGATGCAAGCGCGATCGCTTACTAATAATAAAAAGTGTAGGAGCTACCAAATGTCGAATAGACTAAAATATTTCACGATTTCAGTTACAAAAGGTTGTGGAGTTGCGGATCAAATTAATCAATGGAGTGGCTTTTATAAGCTTGGCTTGTCTTTGGGCTATAAGTATGTTCATACTCCGCTTAGGAACTATCGTAGTTCTAACAAAATATATAATTTTCTGGCAATAAATAATTATTTCTTTTTCAAAAGAATATTGTTTGTCTGGCTTCTAAAGGTTCTAAGGTATACAGTTGTAGACTTAGAGTTAAATGATGAGTTACTTAAAGCTCATAATGTCTATACTTTTCAGGAGTTACAGAGTTTTGTAAAAGATTATATTTCAGAACAATCTAGTTTAATTAATAAAAGTTTGTTGATAAGGTTTAAGGTAACGGGACGTAGAAAATTTCTTTCTCTTATACAATTGCAAATACCCAATTTCTTGGACGGGCTCGATTTACGTTCGATTTATTTTAGAAGCAGAAGAATCAATCCTAGGAGATCGAGATTTGTTGAAGACAAGTTAAAGTTATTGGTTCATATTAGACAAGGTGATACTGCTCTAATAGAAACCCCATGGCAAACGTTTTTACCAATAAAGAGACCAAAAAGTTTGCAATTTACTGAAGTTAAGGATTTGAACGATCCAAGATTTAACTATTTCATTAGAGTTAATGAGTTTTACGATTTTATTAAAAAGTTTACTTCAGGTTTTGAGGATGATATTTTTTCAATGGTTATTTCTTCAGATGGATTTGAAAGAGCTTTTCAGAAGATTTATCGTAACATTAACAGATTGAATTGGAGTTCAGAGCAGATTGAAGCTATAAAAGAATCTGAATCTTTATATAATGATAAAAGTTTCCATATATTTAAAAAATTTAAGCATAGTGTTTGTCTGATTGGAGAAAATGATGAAAATCTATTTGATTTGATTCACTCAAGTTTAATGGCTGATATTATTGTTGTAAGTACACAACAAAGAATGCTCCCTACATTAATAGCGAATTACTATGATTTAGATAATCCAGTAATCATGATTTTGCTATACAAAGCAGAAAAGTTGACTAACCATCAGGAGACTTTGTCCTTGCATAAGGATAAATTGGAGAGGTTGTCCTTGCATAAGGATAAAGCACAATTGATACATGTCAATTTAAATCATTATGATATTGAAGATGTGGTTTCTAGGGTAAAGAACTATCTTAGAGAAATATCTAAACTAACTTAAACTTAATTAAGGTTTGCAGAAAAAGTAGTAGTTTACAATATATGACCAATTTAAGTTTATAAGTTTTGATATTATTTCTGCTGCATCTACCCTCAATTCTCTAATCTTATGTCACCAGCAGAATTCGATTTCTTTATTTGGAGATAGTGGACGAACTTCTTCCAAAATTATTCTCCCTCCGAGAAGGGATTATAGTCAACAATTTGCCTTAGAAGTGAAAAATTCCCAAAATTTTGCCGAGATTTGTAATCGATTAGGATATGAGGGTATCTGATATCAAATCCTGTTGCAATACCCCCTTTTTCTAAATTCCCCAAATCCGCTTGTTAATCATCGGACTAAATTTCTTAGCTCAATAGCAAGTGCCAGGAGGAGGGACTTTATACAGAATTTAGAAGCATAGCGAGCGCTATGAGGTCAAAATAGTTTAAGGCGATCGCCTTGGGATGTAGTGGCGTGCGATAGGTAACGCACAAAACCGAGTAATAATAATACTTCACAGAAAGAACTCAAAATATTCCTTCCAATCTAGGCAAAACTAGCTACTTCTACAGGACGTTCAATCGCCCAACTATGGCGATTGCGCTTAATTTCCTCTATTTTATGAAGGGTTTGCGCACTCAGATAACTTTCACCACAATGGGGACAACTGACCATCGGAATATTTTCTACGATCAGTAGGTCTTTTCCTTGACCATAAGCTCTAGAAATTGTGCGAATTTTTACACCTTCAGTCCCACAAATATCACAGATCATATTTTATCTTTGAGCTGCTAGAGAGCATACACTGTAATAATAACAACTTTCCCAGTTGGACTTAGTTTAATTATAATTTCAACTTCTTCACCATCAAGAGTTCTGCCTCGAATCCGATATTTTGATTCTGCACTCACTCTATCTCTTTGACGTTCGAGAATTTTACCTGTGAGAATTCCTTGTTCAATATCGTAAATAGCTAAACCATCTTCACTCATTTCTTCTTCAGCATGAATTGTCATTACATACTGGTAAGAGGCAATTTTCTCACGTATCTGCTTTAAGATTTCGTCAAACATAAGCGGATTTTAACAGATTAAGACTCAGCCGCTCTGGTAGTACGATTTCCTAAACATCGGACTTAACCTTTTAACTCAAGAGCAAGTGCTAGGAAGAGGGACTTTATAAGGAATGCAGAAGCATAGCGATCGATCACAGGGCAACTAAAAACTAATGAGCCAACAGTGTTAAAGCTTTAACACTTTCTTCCTCCTTCTTTTCTAGAAGGAATTTTTGTTTTAGTTCTTGGTTTTTCTCAACCTGAAAGCTAATTTGCCAGTCTAAATCATGAAATTATTGATGAGAAATCTTTCATCTAAGTTTCATGCAAATCTTACGTTTAGAGCAGAAACTGATATATAACAACATCGTCCACAAAAGGCTGGAGATTCCAACCAATTATAAAATACTAATCTCTATCTCGATCGATAAAAAAATTATAACTACTAACTAATTTACACTAATGACTAAAAAAATTTGCCTTACTACTTTAGAATTCCCTCCCGATGTTGGTGGCGTAGGAGAATCAGTCCAGCGTATTGCTCGGATGCTTATAGATTTAGGTTATGAAGTTCATGTAGCCGTTTTCCGTGCTGTTTTCCGCCAAGAAAAACAAATGGCACAAAATAGTGAGCTTCGCCGCTCTCACTGTCAAACCAGCGAAAGCAATGGTGTGAAGGTGCATCGTCTCTTTCCCGCAGTGCGATCGACTGTTGCAGATGACCAAGATTACCTCTGCGATCTTTATGGTCAATTACAAAAACTGCATAGAAAATACCGATTCAATTTATTTCATGCTTTTTTTATTAATGAGATGGGTTTTTTAACCACTCTACTAGCAAAAGAAAATAATGTACCTGTAATCAATAGTGTGCGGGGTGCCGATTTACATAAACATATTTTTAATCCCAAGCAAAATGGGCAAATTCTTTGGACGCTAGAAAACTCATCTTGGACTACTTTTGTCAGTCGAGATTTAATGCACAGAGCTACAATCTTAGTTCCCAGTATAAAAAGCAAATCTTCTGCTTTTTGGAACTCGATCGCGCCAATTGATTTTGATAATTTACCTACTCCTCCCTTAGTTAAAAAATTAAAAGGTACTGTCATTGGTTCGGTGGGCAGATTCCGCGACAAAAAAGGATTAGAATATTTGCTCGATGCTTGCGGAAAACTGCAAACTGAAAGTGAATTAACTCTCCTATTAGTAGGGGATTTTGTCGCTAAAGAGAAGGATTACTGGGAACAAGAAATTAGTAACAGTGGCCTAGAAAATATCGTCATTACTGGTACAGTTAGCCGTCTAGAAGCTCTAGCATACCTGCCTTATATGGATATTTTTGCTATTCCTTCTCTTCACGATGGTTGTCCTAATGCTTTGTTAGAAGCCATGTTTGCCAGTCTAGCAATTGTCGGCACTAAAGTAGATGCTATTGGCGAAATTTTACAAGACCGAGTTGATGCTTTATTAGTCAATCCCTATTCTAGTGAGGAATTAGAAACAGCTTTGCGGGAGTTGATTCAACAACCAAACTTACAACAAAATTTAGGTGTGGCTGCCTGGAAAAAAGTATCTCAATTAAATCCCTTTGTCGAGCAGCAAAACTGGGAACAGGTATATAGGCACGTTTTAGGCGTATCTGCATCTTCCCCACTATTGAGTGCTGTTTAGAAAATTCAAAATTAAGAATGAATAATCTAAGCAAATTTGAACGTTGTAGGCGATCTCTATCTGACATCCAGAAATCTGACCAAAGATGAGTTAAGCAGGATGTGCCCATGTCGAATAAAAGTAAGACAGGGAAAAGCTCAGCAATGAACTAGTTGAAATCGATCGACAAATTCTCCATTCCGAAGTTTTCCAGCCTCTTTTATTTCTCCAAAACAACTAGTTACTTAAAAATCTATGAGCAATATAAGTTTATGAGTTTTGATATTATTTCTGCTGCATATCCCCCCACCAATGAGATTCAAGCTGTTCGACCACGGTATTCAGCCCAAGATTTAGGGTCTGCCATTGCCATTGGGGAAAAGCAGAATTTATCTATTAACCTCACTCAGAGTCTAATCAATCCTGTTTATCAACTCCAATTAAACTCAGCAACTTTGTCCGAGGAGAATTCATTTAATTCTGGAATGAGTATCGAGTTAAAAAAAATTGAGCAACAATTCGGTCAGATTGACTCGGTTTCTACCGACATTAGTATTGGTTCTGTTGAATCTGAACTGGAGATCGATTCTGAAGACATTAAAACTGAATTGACCCTGTTATCTGAGAGTGGATTTAGTGTCAAAATAAAAAAAGAACTCCAGATGAGTAATATAAAACCTAAGATTGAGCCAGTTATCGGTTTCAAAAAGTCTCTCGATTGGTTTAAAGACTCCTCAAAAAGCGAATCAAAGGACGAGAAAGATTCTTTACAACAGGCGATGAGATTTGGTGTCCCCACCAGCCTGACACTAAACTCGGCCAACTTAAACTTTTCAAGAAGCGACCAAAATAATGAAATTTATGATTCTTTGAAAGACGCACAGAATTTGACAAAATCTTTAAATTCGTTAATGACTAGCCGATTTGCGACCAATACTACATTTTCTATAGAGGGAGATTTAGAAAGTATCTCGGCTAAATTAAAATTTCCTGTTCCTGGAATTGTTGGTGATGAATTAGAACTCAAAATTAAAACCAATATACCTGAAGTTCTAGTGGATGGTGAATATTTGCAAGATAGTATGAAGTCTACCCTATCTTTGAGATATCGAATAGCTATAGATGACGCTACCAAGCTTGAAATTCAAAGTTCCTATAACTTACAAACAAAGAGCCAGAAACTGATGTTAATGGCTCTTTTAGAGTAAGTATGAGTCATAGTTCCCAATTTAAAAATGGAGTAATTAATAATGGACAATTCTCATCAGAAGCTTGGAATAAGCTGCTTACAAAGTAGCATTTCCGTTCCTCAAGTTACAATCGTTGTTGTTCCCAAAGAACGCTTTAGTTACACTCGTCCAGCTTTAGAAAGTATTTATGAGAATACCCGCATTCCTTTTTCTTTAGTTTATGTAGATGGCAATTCTCCTGGGAAAGTACAGAGATATCTGCAAGCACAAGCAGAAGAAAAAGGATTTAGGCTAGTGAGAAGCGAGCGTTATCTCGCACCTAATCAAGCTCGAAATATAGGTTTAAGCTACGTTAAAACTAAATATCTAGTTTTTGTGGATAATGATGTTGTCTTTACTCCTGGTTGGCTAGAAAGGTTAGTTAACTGTGCTGAAGAAACAGAAGCTAAAGTCGTTTGCCCTCTCACTTGTATTGGCGAACCGCTACATCAAACTGTACATTTAGCTGGAGGAGAAGCACATATTTTTGTCGAGGCTCAAGGCGAACAAACAGTCAAAAAAGTTCACGAAAAACACTATTTTGTCAATCGTCCAGTGGCAGAAGTACGGGAATTATTACACAGAAGGCAATGCGAATTCGCTAAGTTTCATTGTATGCTAGTCCGCCGAGATATTTTTGCTCGGATTGGCTTATTAGACGAAGCACTATTAAGTATTAGAGAACATATTGATTTCTGTTTGAATGTAACTCAAGCAGGAGGCACAATCTATTGTGAACCAGATTCTGTAGTTACTTATGTCCCAGGAAAAATAGAGTGGTCGGATTTACCCTTTTTCTTCCTTCGATGGAGTGATGAATGGGAATTATCTAGTTTACAACACTTCTGTGAAAAGTGGAATTTAACAAGTAACGATAGATATTTTAAAAAACGCTATCAACGTTTAGGAGATAGACGCGACCGAGCTTTGTTACGTCCATTCGTCCGTGACTTAAGTTTTGGACAAACCAATATCTGGCTAGAAAATCGTCTCAAACCCTTAGAGCGATCGCTTAAAAATTTAATGGGAGCTAATTGACACTCCATAACAGGGGGGTATTTTGTCCTCACCAACCTTAAAATCATCATTCTCGCGCAAGGGGGCTTATATCATCTTGATTTATCGCTCTAACCGATATCTTTACTATTCAAGCCCCCTTCGCGCCCTTACACTAGGGGTGGAAAGGGGGCTTGTCTCCCTGGTTTATCGGTCGTATTCCCCATTTTTCGGTTTTTGAAGCCCCCTTCCACGACTGTCCATCTTTGTCCAGGTTTTCTTTAGGGGAATGATTATTTCTTTGGCTCTCCCTAAAGCTGCCGAGTCGCATTCATCCCAGGTCTAAAAGACACTGGGCTTTCTGCTGCCCGTTCTTTCTGTAATTAGTTTTTGCACTCCTCAGAATTATGCTTAATTTAAGCAAACAAGAAGTAGATTCTTTTCTTCCTTCGTTACTAGATCCTAGTACTATTTTCAATCAAAGCCTGTCTCAGAATACTACTAGAGTGATTTTAGTCCGTCATGGTCGTAGTACTTATAATGAGGCAGGTAGATACCAAGGCTGTTCTGATGAGTCTGTTTTAACAGAAAAAGGACATAAAACTGCTTACCAGACAGGAGTAGCTTTAAAATCTGTAAAGATTGATGTTATCTACACCAGTCCTCTTAAAAGAGTACGGGAAACTGCTCAAGAGATTATCAATGCCAGAAGTAGTTTCAATGCAAGTATACCTCCTATATTAGTTACAGATAAACTTAAAGAAATAGATCTTTCTGCTTGGCAAGGTTTATCTTATCAATATGTCAAAGAACATTATGCTCAAGAATATTTTTGCTGGAAAAATTCCCCTCATCAATTTAAGTTACCAGACCAAGAAACCTTTCCAGTACTAGACTTATACCAAAAGGCAAGAGAATTCTGGCAAGAAATTTTACCTCAACATCAAGGCAAAACTATTTTAATTGTCAGCCACGGAGGAACAAATCGAGCTTTAATCAATACCGCTATCGGCACATCACCAGATAGCTATCACCTTATACAACAATGTAATTGTGGTATTAGTATTCTCGAGTTTAACCAGTTAGAAAGTAAGCGGGGACAATTAAAAGCCTTAAATTTAACAGCACATTTAGGCAAAACTCTTCCCAAGCTTAAAGAAGGTAAGCAGGGTTTGCGTTTGTTGTTATTATCTGCTGATACCTCTAGGCATCAACTCCAGCAGCTAGCAGAATTTTGGCAACAAGAATCAATCGACTTTGTATTTAGCAATAATTGGAAGTCTTCTTCTGTGTTTACCCAAAGCTTATGTCCGAAACGCTCTCAATTTTTATATTTACAAGTACCAAAAAATAATGTCCTTAAAGTTTGGCAGCAGCAAATATTTTTCGAAAAAATAGTCAAATCTCTAGCCACAGAACAAAGCTTAGTTACTGGATTAATAGTACTCGATCGAGTTAATCTAAACCAAGTTTTAACAAAAATATCAAGTAGCTACGCCGAAGTTTTTGCCGATAATTCCTTGAATATTATTCATTATCCTCATCTAGACAAACATCCTATATTTCAAGAAATTGCTATTACAACCTCTGATTTAGGACAAAAAATCTAATTAGTTATAAATCTAGCTTGTATACTCTTGTATAGATTTTGTAAAGTAGAACTGAATAAAGCTGTATAATTAAAATTCATGATTTGAAAAAAGACTAAAAGCTGATAGCTGAGAGCTAATAGCTTGTTTAAGCAAAGCGAGTTTCATGAAAGACAACCTGATTTTTTACCTGTGATAAAAACAAAAACATCATTAAAATCAAGAGTCGATCGCTCTGAATATCTTTCTTTCATCTCTTTTATTCCTTGGCTAATTTCTTCATCACTAAACATAGAAAGTAAGGACATATATCGATTTTCTACCATTCTGAAATATTTATCTTTATCTAGTGATAAAGGGTATTTAACAAAACTCACCTCAGTTTGAAATGGTAAAAGTTCAGGTTATACAAGAAAATCTAGTTTTTGACATCAAATCCGATTGAATAGCCAGAATAAAAACTGCCTTGTCCTCCTTGTCTGCCAGGGCTATTTCATTCTAAAAAGCCAGAGAATAAATTCTCGCATCTTTGCATATAAAGTCCTATAAGACGGACTTTGACTTTAAGCCAAGAAATTCATTTCTTGGTCGATCGCAGTCAGAATGAAATAGCCCTGC
>JASJDJ010000106.1 GCA_030065635.1 Xenococcaceae cyanobacterium MO_188.B32 | reverse complement strand
TCTTCAAATTGCGATCGCAATTTGAAGATTTCCTCTGACTTCCCCTCTCTAAATCTTCTTAAATCATTACTCCATAAAGGTTTTCGTCATTTTAATTCTGAATAGCTCAGAAAGAGCGAGCGAACCGTGAGTAGCAATTGTCTAAACAGAAAATGTAGAATGATGATGCACCTTGGTTGATTAAGCAATGAGTTTAGATTTACAAGAACGATATTTGACGGATGCTGATGGCAAACGTATTGCCGTTGTCATCGATATTGAAACTTACCAACAGCTGCTTGAGCAACTTGATGAACTATATTGCATCAAAGGATATGAACAAGCAGTTATCGAGACTGAGCCAGAAATCACCTCCGGTGACTATCTCACCCTAGACCAATATCTTGCTAGTCGTGAAAGAAACAGTCAGTGAGTTATCGGATAATTGTCCCAAAAACTGTCCAGAAGCAGATAAATAAGCTGCCTAATACAATCCAAGCGCGTGTGATTGAAAGTTTGCTTAGCCTGAAAGAAACTCCCAGACCCTCGAATTCACTGAAGATGAAGAATAGCCAAGGCTACCGTTTGAGAGTAGGTGATTATAGAGTTTTATATGATATTGATGACAAAACTCAGACCATGACTTTAAGGCGTGTTGGACATCGGCGAGATATCTACCGCGAGAAGTAGAGAATAGGGCGATCGCTTGTCCGTAGTGTGATCGCGAGAACTCAAGCTATGTTAATGATAATTGAAGGAAAAGTGAAAAGGGTCAGGTTTCCCTTTCAGGAATTTTGGCACGGTTGATGGCACCGTAGTGAAAGTCAGTCCTAATGCTATTAAAGACGAAAAGTTAGGTTTAGTTTTTCCTACTAGAATTCAACTACACCAAAACTCCTTGCAGGTGAGGGGTCGAGAAGTGACTTTTACCCCTGGCATGGCAGCTACTGGAGAGATTGTGACTCGTAGAAAGTCAATTCTGACGTTCTTAATTGAGCCTGTAACGCGCCGGTTTAGCGAGGCATTTTCGGTGAGGTAAAACTGCAAATTTAGTATCGATCGACCTCCACTGGTTCGGACTCAATTACTTTTGTTTGCTCGCCAATCTGATAAGTGACAACTGCCTTCACTTTATCTCGTCCGATATACCCAGTTTTGTTGGTCAAGTCAAAGCTAATCTTGGAATTTTCCAACGGCTTTAAGTAAATCTCTTGTGGGGACTGGATAAATGGTTGCAATGTATCATCGGAAGCATTGCGAATTTCAATGTTTTTAATAGTTACTATCGCATTTTCTTCTTTTGCATTCTCAAGGCGGATAAATACAGTAGCAAATCCGATATCTCGGTTTAGCTGAGGAGGAACTCCGTCAGGAGGCGTTATTGTCTCTCTAGCTAGAAGTGTTACGCTCTTAATGAAGATATCTTTTGCCGAAAGCATAATCGTTTCAACGACTGAAAATAATGGCAAATTATTAGTTTGTAAGAAAAAAGCTGGACTACAGGTTATGTTTTTCGTCAGAGCCAATAGAACTAATATTTCGATCATAATTAAACACTCCCACAACTTACTCTCAAAGAGCTTTTTGTAAAGAGGTGACTGTGGGAGTTTCATCTCAGCCCCTCTTTACTAATCTTTCTAGCTAATTGAATGAACCCAGCCCCCGAATTTGTTGTTCATTTCTGTCCAGTTCAAGTTTTCAGTGTAGTATGAACCCCACGGATTATAGATTGTAAACTCTTGAGTAATAGAGTCATAATCGACAACGGTATAAGCATGTCCTCCACCACTGAGATAAATTACCTCACCATTATTAAAGGCGTTTAAGAATGAATCGAAGTCATTTAGACTCATATATCCACTGGTATCAAGAGATGTTATATGGCTGATGGATACAGCCCAACCCCATCCTATTCCTTCGTAGGAATTAGTGCCGTCCTGACCAATCCAGCCAGACTCGTTGATTTGAGCGTAGGCTTTTTCAACCAAAGCAGCCCACAATTCATTATCAGACTCGTTGTAAGAGCCACCACCCCAATCAGCATAAACTCGGTTTCCAGACGACCAGGTTGGCAAATACCTATCTACTGTGACGTAGTCAGCTACACTATTGTTGTAGAAACGAACAGTATAGGTATTATCACCATTATCGATGAACATGCTATCAATTACGTCAGGCATTTGACTGGCTGTTCCTGCTAAAGGTGCTAGGAAGTAGCAATCAGCGCAACTACCTTGGCTGACATCGTTTTCGCTAATGCCATCTTGGAAGAGAGAACCATTGACAAATCGATAAGTAGCAGAACTAGAAGCTGTTGGACGATCGAGTCCTAAAAACCACTTGCCAACTAATTTTTCCATATGTTCGTCACTAGCACCAGCATACAAGTTGCCCAAGGATTCATGGGTTTGACCGCCACCAGTCCACCATTGGTTAGCGCGATCGCCGTTAACGAGTTTGTCTGACAAATTGTGGACATACTCTGGCATCAAGGACTGGCGATCGCTAACTAATGTCCGTAAGTCTGTAAGCTCAGTGCTGTCAATTACACTATAGTCTTTCGCATCTCGGAAAATCGAGATCATTTCATTGCGACTGAGTTGACCATCTAAACCAGAATCCCTTGCCAAACTGGTTATTTCTGGATCTGATAAGTTATCGCGATACCAGTCGCTGACCCTGATAGTATAGCTACCTGTTTCATTATTTTCATAACTTGTAGCTCGCAAGATGTAGTCAATACCGTCTTCTACAGTGAAAGTAAGTTCTGAGTTGAGATAGAATGGCTCTTCTCCACTGTCATTGTTATAGGTGATGACTTGTCCTGTATCCCCATTGACTAATTGCAAGTATGGATCGAATTGCAGTCTAGTGTGATCTGCTGGATCGACATGGGCATTTAAGTTAAATGTCAATTCTTGATTGGGACGTATCAGCGAACCACTCAACAGATAGTCATCATAGAAGCGACCTGAACGAGTCTGGTTATCGCCATCACTGCTATCTAATACCCCTCTAGCCAAGACAGGTAAGGTTTCGTCGCTAATGATGAAATTAGTAGCTCCCCTGTCCTGTAGAGAATTGACAGAACTGCTGCGAGAAATATTACTACTCAACGATAGTTGGTCTCTGATTACCTCATCGATCGTACCCGAAGTTTCTAAGGATATCCCTGCTCCCGAGCGATAATTTGCCAAGTCAGGAATTATTTCATAGTTAGATTCTAATTTTTTTAAAGTTAACATTGTCCTGGGGCCTCCCTTACCAGTTAAGGATGGAGTAGAGCCTGCCTGAGCTTTTTCTTCACTGCTCAAACATCAATTTCGGTATGCCCCACCGTAGATCCACTTTAATTATAGTATTTTTAGATATATTTCAGTATAAACAGTTACATGATTTTAGTTGACGAATCAGCTCTCAGTTACTGCGATCGCTCAATAATTTGACTGCTATCAGACTTTTATAAAGAGTTGGTGAAGCTTGGTATAATTACTGATTTTTCAGTCGAGACAAGATATTCTTTTTATACAAAGAAATGGTACCGCTCCTGAGAAACACAGATAATAAAATCGATGACTAACATCTATAAAAAATTAGCTTTTGTCGCTGCTGGCACTTTTTTAAGCGTGGCTGCTTTAGACATTAAATCGGCTCAAGCTGCCTTCTCAGGATTCTACGCTCCGAGCAATTTTACCTTAACTAATACTAATGCCAACGGATTTGTAGATATAACTGGTGCGCCTTCATCGGTTACCCTGACTGGGGGCAATAATCTCTCTGGTACCTTCGGGACTACAGATTATACGACAACGGCATTTGGAGATGGTCAAGTTAGCTTCGATTGGGATTATTTGAGCTTTAATGCTTCACCAGAATTCGATCCTTTTGGATTTCTACTCAATGGTGATTTCACTCAATTAACCGATAATAATGGTCTGCTCAGTCAATTTGATGGCTTTACTACCTCGGTGCAGGAGGGCGATATTTTTGGCTGGCGAATTGCTACTATCGATAACGGGTTTGGGGCTGCTCAGACCACTATCTCGAACTTTGATGCTCCCGCTCCCGAGTTTTTTGACTATATATCGATGGAAGTCCCATTTCAGTTCGAGGATATTTCTGAGACAGGTACTCGGGTATTGGCGGGAGCGGACGATGCGACTGCATCAGCTGCCTTAGGTTTCACTTTTGACTTTTTTGGTACTGACTATACGGATGTTTCCTGGAGTCCTAATGGATTGATGACTTTTGGGGGCACCAACGGTCAATTCAGTAACGTCGATCTAACCACAACAGCTCCTTTCGGCGATTTCCCCAGTATCGCTCCTCTATGGGATGATTGGCAGTTCTTCTCTGAGGGAACTGATGCTACCTATTTCCAAACTTTAGGTACGCCAGGCGATCGAAGATTTGTTTTACAATGGAATATTGCCGAGGGATTTTCTGACTCCCCCAGCCCTGTTACTTTTCAGTCCACTCTTTTTGAAGGGAGCAACGAGATTTTATTCTCCTACCTCGATGTCGACTCTGGCGATTTTCGAGCTTTTGGTAGTGATGGAACAGTAGGTATTCGTAATAGTGGTGGTGAAGCAACAGGTGAAGTGGAGCAGTTTTCTTTCAATACGCCAGCCTTGAGAAACGAGCAATCTATTTTATTTAAGCAGGTTAAGCCTACGCCTGAGCCAAATTCTGTACTTGGTCTACTCGTTCTTGGTTTCCTTGGGATGAAATCTAGATTGAAGAGACAAAAGTAGCAACAGTTAGGTAGAACCTACAATGAAAAGTTTCTTAACTTCAACTGGCTCAGACTCAATCACATTTACCTGCTCGCCAATCTGATAAGTAACCACTGCTTTGACTTTACCTTCTCCAGAATAGCCAGTCTTATTGGTCAAATCAAAGGATATCTCCGAGCTTTCCAGAGGCTTTAAGCGAATCTCTTGGGGAGACTGGCTAAAAGGTTGCAATTTACTATCATCAGCATTGCGAATCTCAATATTTGTAATTGTTAGCGTAGCGTCTTCTTCCCGAAGATTTTCAAGACGGATAAAGACAACGGCAAAGCCAACATCTGGCTTTATGTGAGCAGGGACTGCTTCAGGAGCCATCCATTCCTCTCTGGCCATAAGCGTAATGCTTTGAATGGAAATAGCTGTTTTAGAGTTCATGGTAGTTTCAATAACTGGAGATATAGGCAAATTATTGGCAGGTGCAACAGGAACAGCCTTACAAGCTGTGCTGGTGGCTAGAGCCATTAGAACTAATAATAATCTGACCATAGTTGACCCCTTAGAAGAACTCAATTCAAGTTTTTGACACGACTTGGCAATTTTGGCTCCTGGTTAGTGAAGAATGGTCGTTTGAGCCTATGCCATAGGCACTGAAAGCCTAATTTTTTCGTGATTGGTCATTGAATTTTGCCAAGTCGTGTTTTTGAGATAAAATTGAGTTCGATACCCTCGTTATATCAAACTCACCCTAATACAAAGGTGAGGGAGAGAAGTTTTCCTCACTCACCTTTTAAGGTTTAACATCGGTCTCACAAAGAGACTATTGGCGATAACTCCTAGCTAGTTGAGTGACCCCATTGGTAGAAAAATTCCTTGATAAAAGACCAAGTGTAATGACCAGTCGATCCATAAGGATCGTAGATAGCAAAGTTACGAGTAGAAGAATTGTAGCCAACTACTGTGTAAACATGACGTTGAGTGTTGATAGACATAATGCGACCTTCATTATAGGCATTCAAAAAAGTATTGAAGTTATTGAGTGCTAGATGGTTAGTAGTGTTGCGTGCCGTAATTTGCTCGAGCGCAAGCAAAGCCGAACCATAATCGATTCCATGGTATTCGTTCTTGCCATTTTGACCAATCCAGTTCGACTCATTGATCTGAGCGTAGGCTTTCTCAGCCAAGGCTACCCACAGTTCGTTGTTAACGTTGGTGTTGTTGCCACCGCCCCAACCAGCGAAAACAGCATGTCCCGAACCATTAGTTGGTAAGTAACGATCTACCGTGACGTAGTCCGCTACGCCATTTCTGTAGAAGCGAACCGTCCAAGTATTATCACCGTTGTCGATGAACATACTTCCAATCTGACTTGGGCTGCGGAAAGCCGTTCCTGCTAACATTGCCAAGAAGTAGCAATCAGCTGGATTTGCTGGGTGTCCTCCTTGGCGGATATCCCAGTAGTTTGCTCCGCCTCGGAATAGAGATCCCCTGACAGGTCGATAGCCGTACACTATAGAACCGTTAGAGGATACAGCCGTTGGGCGATCGAGACCTAGGAACCACTTGCCAATCAGTCGCTCCATCTGAGTCGCACTGCTACCAGCAACTAGGTCACCTAAAGCTGTGCGCGTTGCTGCACCTCCAGTCCACCAATTGTTAGCAGGATCGCCGTAAACAGTCTTGTACGATAAGTTATACACGTAGCCTGGCATCGACACAGGACGAGGAGCATCAGGCAGTCCGACCACTAACGTCCGCAAATCCCTCAGTTCAGTGCCGCTGACAGAACCATAATCTTTAGTATCTCGAAGAATTCCAATCATGTCATTGCGACTTAGTTGTCCATCCCGAGCAAACTGACGTGCCAAACCGATAATTCCCGGATCGCTCAGATGTCGACTATACCAATCTCCAGTCGAGGTACTCAAATAGTACCTGGTATTTCCACTGTACTGATGGACTTGGACAAAGTAGTTGCCTCCCCTGAGAAATCGGCTAATCCATTCTGAGTTGTTGCTCCCGCGAGTAGAACTGACCAGAACGTCACCCGAATCGACAATGCGATTACCGTTAGCATCCCGAATCAGTCGCAGATCACTATCTTTGCTCAGTCCCGCTAAGGTCAGGTTGACGCTGCGATTGCTACCGAGGCGAAAGCGGAAAACATCAGAGGTATTAGTATTACCAACCAGTCCTGTGAAGGTGCGAGTACCATTGAGGGTACCGATGTTGGTTTCAATGGGCAGCAAGTTGCTGGCTCGCTGACTAGATACTCCACTGGTAGGTGTAGCCGATAGGTGCAGACTGTAGCGAACCCAGTCGGAGCTACCTAGAGCGTAACGCTCGACCTTAGCAAAGTAGGTACCCGAGCCAGCCCGATAGTTAATTGAGTCATCCCTGTTACTTCCACGACGGGAATTTTTGAGCTGTCGGTCGGGAGCATCGAGGATACCATTACGGTTACTGTCTTGATACAGTCTTAGATCGGCATCATCACCAGCACTGATATTATGCAGGTTCAGATTGATGCTGCGGGTACCAATAATTCTGAACTTGAAAACATCAGTAGGATCTCTCGGAGTAACAGAGTAGTTGTTGCGCTTGATAGGAGAGCTAGAGAGATTTCCCAGATTATAAGTCCCCCCATCTGGTATGGCACTTGGAGTAGAACTGGCTCTTGAGAGGTTCAGTTTTACTGGGTCGACTAGTTCCGACCTGACTCCTGAATTTGATACTGACGGCTCTAATGCTAGTGAGGATGTATCAAAAACATCGGTTGAGAATACTTGTGATTTTTTTTCTATAGTACTTATCATTTTTGGGGTCTCCACTACTTAATAGAAAGTGAGAATTTGTAGAGTCCTTCGACTCACTCCTGAAGCTGAAATTTCGGTGTACCCCACCTTTGACTCTATTTATATTTTAAAAAAATATAATATTATATCATTCATAAGGCAATATAACTGTAATATTTTTTACAAAAAGCTATAATTAACCTCGCTAAGCCATAAAGCCAATCTGGCTTCGGCAATTGCAGCAACCAGATTTTGCCCAAGACTCACCCTCGGCTAATACACAGTGACTACTCCCGCGATAGAGGCGATCGCTTTTCGACAAATTAGGTATACTTCTTTTTATGAAGCGACTGAGAGTAACTATCTCTCAGTCAAGTTCAATTACCTATTAAACCAACGCTAGGTGTCGGTATATTTGTTTAGGTAATAGTATATTGGAAACCATTACGGAGACTAGCCACTAACTCATCCCAAGTTTTATGTTGATAACTTCCAAAAGGATCGTAGAGATTGAATTTCTTGGTAGAGGAGTCATAGCCGATAATGGCATAGTGATGGGGACCAAGCTCAACACTAACTAAGTTGTCAGAATTGACAAGTTGAATCAAGTCATTTTTTGTGAAAGAGCCTGCATTAATATCATCCTTATCTTCGATCTTGGCATCAAATCCCATAATATGTTCCATTGCCTCAGATGCTTTTCTCGCTGTATTAGGATTTCCGAAGTTTGAGCCAATTCCTTTATCTTTCAAGTAAGAGTTATGATCCTCGCCTTTCTTGAGCCATCCAGACTCATTCACTTGAGCATAAGCTTTTTCAGCTAAAGCAACCCACAGTTTGTTGTTAGAGTTACTGTGGTCACCACCACCCCAGCCGGCATAAACAGCTTTCCCACCTCTGGTCGGTAGTTGCTTGTTCACGGTGACATACTCTGGCCAGTATCTTCCCCCACTCTTGCGATAAAAGCGAACTGTAAAGGTGCCATCACCGTTGTCGATAAACATATTAAACGGAGGATTTTGAATCACGTAAGGTTTATCAACCGCAGCTGAAGCTAGAGTTGCTAGAAAGTAGCAATCACGAGCACTACTACCCTGTTTGATATCGCTAGCATTAATACCTTCTCCGAAGAGAGAACCATTAACAAATTGATAGCTCGTATTCGCTACAGGGAGATCTTTTCCTAAGAACCACTTGCCAATCAGTTTTTCCATATGAGCATCGCTGCTGCCTGCGCGTAAGTCGCCCAAGGTTTGATGTGTTGCTGCGCCACCAGTCCACCACTGGTTAGCTGGATCGCTGTAGACGACCTTGTACGATAGATTATATACATAGTCTCGCATCAAGGAAAAATAGCGGGCACCACCTACTAATCTCCTTAGGTCTGTCAACTCAGTGCTGCTGACTGAACCATCGTCTTTAGTATCCCTGAGGATGGCGATCGTCTCATTGCGACTCAGATATCCATCAAGAGCATACTGACGCGTTAAGCGGGTAACCCCTGGATCTCGCAAATTTTGCCCGATCCAATCATTGAACGACATTGAAGTAGAAACGTATGCTCCCGCCCAGCCAAAACCAACAATGTCAGCTTTGCCGTCACCATTGACATCGGTCATTATCCTGGGATGTTTGTCTACTCGCCAACCGTCGTTGTATCCAAAAGCCGTCGACCACAAGCGCGGTCTAGTAAATCCGTTACCAGTGGAGGTAGAAACGTATGGTCCCGCATCGCCAAAACCAACAATGTCGGCTTTGCCGTCACCATTGACATCGGCCATTATCCTGGGATGCTTGTCTACTCGCCAACTAGGCGAATTATAACCAAAAGCATTGACCCACAAGCGTGGTCTCGTAAATCCGTTACCAGTGGAGGTAGAAACGTAGGCTCCGGCCCAGCCAAAACCAACAATGTCAGCTTTGCCGTCACCATTAACATCGGCCATTATCCTGGGATGTTTGTCAGTACGCCAACTGCCATTGTATCCAAAAGCATTGACCCACAAGCGCGGTCTCGTAAATCCGTTACCAGTGGAGGTAGAAACGTAGGCTCCGGCCCAGCCAAAACCAACAATGTCAGCTTTGCCGTCACCATTGACATCGGCCATTATCCTGGGATGCTGGTCTACTCGCCAACCGTCGTTGTATCCAAAAGCCGTCGACCACAAGCGCGGTCTCGTAAATCCGTTACCAGTGGAGATAGAAACGTATGGTCCCGCATCGCCAAAACCAACAATGTCAGCTTTGCCGTCACCATTGACATCGGTCATTATCCTGGGATGCTTGTCTACTCGCCAACTAGGCGAATTATAACCAAAAGCATTGACCCACAAGCGCGGCTGACTAAATTTTCTTATTTCCCCTGTGGTACTGACAAGGTTTGCTTCTAATGCTGGAGAACTACTTCTAGACAGAGTTTTAAGGTTTAGTGGTTCCTGTAGTTCCTCCATAATTCCTGAAGGTGCTACTGATGGATTCAATCCTACAGATGTAGAATCGATAGCATTTATCTTGAGTGTTTGTAATTCTGATTTTTCTAATGTAGTTATCATTCCTGGGGACCCCTCCTTGGCTTGTTGTTGAGAGAGCATTCACAGAGTTTTTTTACTCTCTCCCCAAGCTGAAATTCCGATGTGTGCCACCGCTGACTCTAATTATATTTTAAATAAACCTATAATCATATCATTTATACAGCAATATAACTGCAATACTTTTTACAAAAAGCTATAATTAACCTCGCTAAGCCATAAAGCCAATCTGGCTTCAGCAATAGCAGCAACTGAATTTTGGCAAAGACTCGCCCTCAGCTAATGCACTTCTAATTTGCTTGGTTGTGATGAATCACTCCCACCTTTGTTGCTGACGCTGGTAGAGCGACCAGTACAGTCCTTTTTTCTCAATCAGCTTTGGATGAGTTCCTTGCTCCATAAGTACCCCCTTCTCCAGCACCAGCACTAAATCAGCTCTTTGCAACGGTTCAAACCGATGGGCAATCATGAAAACTGTCCGACCTTCGCAGAAATGCTTGAGGTTGTGAAGAACTTGCTGTTCTGTCTCACTATCCAAAGCTCTGGTAGCTTCATCCAGAATAAGAATGGGAGCGTTGCAAAGAAAGAGACGAGCAAGAGCAATTCTTTGTCTCTGACCGCCAGAAAGGATTGTGCCTCGCTCACCTACATTGGTTTCATAACCATGAGGCAATTCGCAAATAAAGTCATGAGCAGCAGCTAGACGAGCAGCTTCAACTACTTGTTTGGCAGTAATATCGGCATTGCTAAGGGTAATATTATCGAGAATCGTACCATTAAAAAGAAAGTCTTCTTGTAACACAACACCAATTTGTTGCCTTAGAGAAATTAGATCGGCACTCTTTATATCAAAGCCATCAATAAGAATGCGTCCAGACTCGGGTAAGTAAAGTCGTTGTAGTAGTTTAGAAAGGGTGCTTTTCCCAGAACCACTCCTGCCCACAACTCCTACCAACATTCCTGGTTGGGCAGTAAAAGAAATTCCTCGCAAAATCGGTTGTTGTTCGGGACTATAGCGGAAGAAGACTTGCTCGAACGTGACTTCACCCCTCAGGGGTGGTAAAACCAGACCAGTACTTGGTTCGGCTTCGGGAGCAACGTTGAGGATATCTCCAATACGATCGACAGAGAGCAATACTTGTTGTAAATTTTGCCACAGTTGGACTAAGCGCAGCAAAGGCCCAGTCATGCGCGTAGACAGCATTTGAAAAGCAACTAACTGACCGACAGTAAATTGTTGCTCGATTACCAGTTTGGCTCCAAACCAGAGAATTAGAAGGTAAGAGAAGTGGGAGAGAAAATTACTGATGTTATTGCTGATATTGGAGGTAGTAGAGGCTTTGAACCCGGTACGAATGAAGCGAGCAAACAAGCCTTCCCAATGTTCTCTGGCAGTTCTTTCTGCTCCATGAGCCTTAACAGAGTGAATCCCTGTAATCGTCTCGACAAGAAAAGATTGACTGTCGGCATTGCGGTTAAAAGTTTCATTGAGCCAATAGCGCAGTATGGGAGTAGCAACTAGGGTCAGAATGGCAAATAAGGGGATGACTGCCAGAGCTACGAAAGTGAGTTTGACATTGTAGTAAAACATTAGTGCCAGATACACTACGGCAAAGATGGCATCTAATACAACTGTTAGGGCGGTACCAGTCAGAAACTGACGAATATTTTCTAGTTCTTGTACCCTGGCAACAGTGTCTCCAACGCGCCGAGCTTCAAAATAGGCTAGAGGTAGGCGCATGAGATGGCGGAATACTTGAGCAGATAAGCCTAAATCCAAACGTCGGGCAGTATGGGTAAAGATGAAAAGCCGTAAAATCCCCAGAAATGCCTCAAAGATAGCAATAGCGAGTAGGGCGATCGCCATAACATCCAAAGTGGGCAAACTTTGCTGTACCATCACTTTGTCAATAATCACCTGAGTGATAATTGGCGTACCCAGTCCTAACAATTGCAAAGTCAAAGATGCTAATAGCACTTCTCCAAGCAATTTTCGATAGTGCCAGACTGCGGGTAAAAACCAACTGAGATTGAATTTTTCTTGCTGCTTAACTAACTCAACCTGCCATAAATTTCCATCCCAAGCCTGTTCTACCACAGACTGAGGAATACTTTCGCAAGTAAGAGCTTGATTGAGAGGGTTGGCAACCAGCAAGCGATCGCCCCTAATGCCATATACTACAACCCAGTGTTTTTTTTGCCAGTGCAGTAAAGCAGGAAAAGATAGCTGACGCAAATCATGCCAAGTTACCCGCAGTCTTCTCAACTGCAACCCCAACTTTTCTCCTGTGGCTACGAGATGTCTGGGCCTTTGTCCCCGTAGTTGCCGTTGTACCCACTCCAATTTAGTAGGGTTTTGGAGCTGTTGCGCTACCATCGCCAGACAGGCAGCAGCAGTATTGAGGCTAGGAATAAAAGGATAACCCGAAATTGGTTGAGTTAGATCTGGGGATTGTTGCTGGTTTTCTATCAGAGAAGCTGGGGCAAAGCGCATTGCCATTTGCTGCCAAAACTCTTGGCTGTGAGCAAACGTTACTTCTGCCCAAAGTTTTGCTGGCCAACGGAATAACACTACCTCTTTGCTGGCTGCTATAGCTTTGAACTGTCCCGACAAATTCAGCAAGTCCCCAAACCAATCTCCCGCCTTCAGAACGGCTATAGATTGACCCGTTTCCACCTCTCGCAAACGGACTTGACCGGCAATTATCAAAAATTGATATCCTTCTTCACTGACCCAAATTTTTTCTCCCAAAGCATAGCTTAAATTTTCAGCCTGATTGTTCAGCTTGACTTGCTGTTGTGGACTCAACCAGCAAAAGGGAGGCTCATTACAGGTTAAATTGGTCAATTGAGAATTATCGATTTTTATTCTACTTGCAGCTTGACGTTTAATTTTTGAATCTTCTCTGCTATCCATTGCTCAAATAGCTCATTTTTGAGAGCTTCTCTTAACTGTTTATCTTCTAATGAAGCAGGTAGAAACTGCTCAACCCGAAACAAAGCAAAACCTCCTTCCACTTTTTGGATATCGATTAACTCCCCAGGATTTGCTCGATCGATAACCGCTCTGAGTTCATCTGGTAAAGTGCCTCGACTGATGGGGCCCATCATGCCGTTAACAATTCTGTCTTCTGTAATAGAATATTCCCTAGCCAATTGCTCAAAGCTAGCTCCTTCTTGAATTTGGCTGCGTAACTCTTCAGCCAGTTCTGGTTCTGCCACAACAATTCGTGACAGAACCACTCGATCTAAAAAAAGCTTGCGTTCGATAAAATATTCTGTCAATCGCGACTCAGCTACTTGCTCTTTGAGTTTCTCCTGCTGCAACCCCAAACCAACCTGATGGTGAAAATTCGTAAAATCCATTCCATTGCTAACAAGCCATTCTTGAAATTTAGCAGAATCACTCAGTTGATTTTGTAAACGAAAGTCAATTACTGCCTGCTCGATAACTGTTGGCTCGATATCCAAGTTATCTCCTTGTTGTAATTCTCGCTCCAAAACAAATCCGCGCAAAATTTCTCTAATAAAATTTCCTAGCTGTCCTGAAAATTGGAGAGAGCCTATCGCCTGTTTAAGATTAATGGGTTGTTCGTCAACTATTAGAAAAGATTTAGACTCCATAAAGCTCAATGAAAGAAAATTACAACTAAGGAACTAAGCTCGACTTTGTCTATTTATACAACATAGATAGGAGCATAAGTTTAATCTTTCAATTACAAATTTAGGTAACTTGGTTATTTTACACAGTTTTGATAAATTTGGGCGATGCTATCGCCGATAAATTATTTCTAAGGAGCTAACCTTTGAATATCCCAAGCAGATTCAGCATCTAAGCGAGAATACAAAAAGCGATCGTGTAGTCGATTAGGTCTACCCTGCCAAAATTCAAAACGATGAGGTATTACTCGATAACCACCCCACGCAGAAGGTAGGGGTATTTCTCGGTCGTGAAACTTGCGTTTAATTTCATCAAATTTCATCTCTAGCATTTTACGGGAAGAGATCGCCGTACTTTGTTGCGAACACCAGGCTCCGATTTGACTACCTCTGGGACGAGTAGCAAAATATTTGAGGGATTCGGCAGTAGAAATTTTGACAGCAGTCCCTGATATTTGAACTTGGCGTTCTAGATCTGCCCAGAAAAATAACAGTGATACTTGGGGATTTTCGGCGATTTGACGGGCTTTTTTGCTTTCGTAGTTAGTAAAAAAAACCAATCCCTGGCGATCGAAATATTTTAAAAGCACCATTCGTTGTGAAGGTTCACCTGTAGCTGAAACTGTTGCCAAACTCATAGCATTTGGCTCTGGTAGATTGGCAGCACAAGCTTGTTGAAACCACAGTTCAAATTGCTTAAAAGGGTCTGAATCGAGTTGTTCGCGTCTTAAACCTTCTAGGGTATATTCTTTCCTTAGCTCGCCGATATCCATAATTTAGTTGTTAGTAGGTTTAATCATGAATAATTACAGGTGTGCCTATTTTTGTCCAATCGAATAACCATTGAGCATTATTCACGGGAAGATTAATGCAACCATGACTGACTGGCTTACCAAAACTGTTGTGCCAGTACGCACCGTGAAGGGCATAACCGCGATCGAAGTAAAGTACGTTGGGAACGTCAGCAATATCGTAGTCTGCACCACGCATTCTATCTTGAGGATATTTTCTTTGAATAGTATAAATTCCTGGATGTGTTGGTGTTGTGGCTTTACCAGTAGAAATAACAGCCGTAAATATTTGATTTTTATTTTCCCAGACAAATAGATGTTGGTCGGAAAGATCGATTTCAATCCAAGGTTGACCCGATCGCTTGAGGTTGTTAATTTTTTGGATAAGGGTATTTTCTGGAGTTGGATTAGCTGAAATTGTACGAGAATGCAACCAAGATTCCTCAATAATTAAGGCTGTAATCGCACCCATTAGACAAGGAATTACACCCCTGAAAAAAGCTGCTTTTCATACTTTTACACCTCCTTTCTCTAATTTGCACCAACCTCCTTTCGACAAATCTATCTATAATCTTTCCCAGTTTCAAACTAGCAAAACAGTTTGAGTAACTCGTGAAGATCTTCTTGGGTTTAGTTTAATTAGACAAAACTTCTAACTTTAATTCCTCTAGACTTTCTTGACTTAAATTAGCTTTATGCAAATTTGCCAATTTTAAATTCGCTCCTGTCAAACTAGCACTACTAAGATTAGCCTCAACCAAAATCGCCTCATAGAGGTTAGCTTTAGCAAGATTCGCACCAACTAGATTTGCTCCTTGTAAATTTGTCCCACTCAAGTCTGCTTCAACTAGGCTGGCACTACTCAGGTTAGCATTCCGCAAATTAGCTTCCGTCAAAGTAGCATTCAAAAATGCACCACTAAAATTAGCTCCTTTTAAAGATGCTTGACTGAGGTTGGCACCACTGAGATTAGCACCGCTCATATTTCCACCGTTGAGTGTGATTCCCTGTAAGTTAGCATTAGCTAGTTTAGCACCGCCTAAATTTGCCCCAATTAAGTCGGCATCGCTAAGATTGGCAGCAATCAAATTAGCAGCACTCAGGTTCGCCCCAATTAAGTTTGCTTTACTTAAGTCTGCACCTGATAAATTAGCACCACTTAGGTTGGCACCAATTAGATTAGCACCCTGTAAGTTTATTTCTTTAAGATTGGCGCGAGATAGACAGACCCCATTAAGATTTATCCCAGCAAAATTTCTGACTCCTGTGGCATATTCTTCTAGTAGCTTATTTACATCTACCATTGCTTTTCTCCTATAATAGTTTTAATCTCATTTCTCAAACTGTAATGACCCGATCTGGCATAATTGCTCCTTCTAAATTTGCTCCTCGCAAATTGGCGTGAGCCATCATAGCACCAGTCAAATCCGCTTTTCTTAAATCTGCACCATAAAGATTTGCCCCCCGTAAATCTGCTCTTTGCAAGTTTGCTTCAATCAGGTTTGCTCCTGCGAGGATTGCTCCTTGGAGATTGGCATTAGTTAGATTGGCTCTTTGTAACTGAGTACCGGTTAATACAGCTTCGGTTAGTTTAGAGTAGGCTAAATTAGCTTTTTGCAGATTTGCACCACTGAAATTAACCACAATCAGCATTGCTCCACTCAAATCTGCTTCACTGAGATTGGCTAAGACAAAAAATGCACCGCTAAGATTGGCGTTTCTAAGTATGGCATAAGCTAAATTAGCGCGAATTAAATTAATGCCACTCAGTTTTGCTCCTACTAAGTTGGCTTCTTGTAACTCAGCATTGCTGAAATCGCGCTCGCCCGCAGCGTATCTTGTTAATAAAGTATCTACATTCATTTTTTTTGTTGATGGTGAGTGGTTAGTAGTTAGTTGTTAGTGACGATTAGACTTTCACAACTTCCTCGAAGTATTTTTATAGAACTGCGAATGTAGATCGATGGGAGATTACAGAGAGAACACTATATTTAGAGATTAATTAACAAGTTTGAGAAACCTGTGAAGAAATCGAAAAAATTTCTTAACTAGACATTAGTAAAATTGCGCTCGCCCGCTGAGTATCTTGCTAATAAAGTTTCTACATTCATTTTCTTGTTAGTGGGAATGTGATTAGTAATGAGTAACTACGAGACTTTCACAACTTCCTCAAATTATTTTTATAGAACTGTGAATGTAGAGTGATGGGAGATTGCAGCGGTTCGACAAATTGAAACGGTAACTATCTACTTTCAATATATTCTCTGTTATCAAACTATGGAACTTTTACGATACAAAAAGTCAACAAATCCACCTTCTACAGAGATACCCAATAAACACACTAAAAAGAAGCCTAATCTCTGGTTAATTGGTATGGTGACGATCGCTTCTTTAGGTGGAGGAATAGTTTATTGGTATATTGCTCAGACACCAACACAAACTATTGAGTCAGAACCAATTACCAACTTGGCACCGATAGCGGTTACTGCTTTGGGTAGATTAGAACCAGAAGGAGAAGTAATTAAGCTTTCTGTGGCTAATGCCCAAGATAGTCGAGTCAATAAATTATTTGTAGAAGAAGGCGATCGCGTTAAAGCTCAACAGTTAATTGCCACTCTCCAAGGATTAGACCAAAAACAAGCAGAACTGGCCGAAGCTGAACAAAATGTGGTAGTTTATCGGGCTAAACTAGAGCAAATAAAAGCAGGAGAGGCTAAAAGAGGGGAAATTGCTGCCCAAAAAGCTAATATTGCCCGTTTAAAAGCTCAATTACGCACCGAAACTATAGAAAGAGAAGCAGAAATAGCCGACGCTCGAGCCGAGTTGAAAAACGCCGAGATTAACTACAATCGCTATCAAAATCTCTATCGAGATGGAGCTGTTAGTAAATCCGATTTGGACGATCACCAAGAATTATACCAACGAGCGCAGGCTAAATTAGAGCGAGTACGAGCAAGGCTAGAAAATACTGTCTCGACTCTACAAGAACAAATTACTCAAGAACAAGCAATGCTAGATAAACTCAGTGAAGTTCGCCCTGTAGATTTAGCAGAAGCTCAAGCCGAATTGGATTATGCGATAGCGAGGGTAAAACGGATTGAATCCGAACTAGAAGACTATTATGTGCGCGTACCCATAGATGGTCAAATTTTGAAAATTAATACTCTAGTAGGAGAACAAGTCGATACTAGCAAAGGAATTGTCGAACTAGGTAGAACTAATCAGATGTATGCGATCGCTGAAGTATATGAAACAGATGTCGGCAGAGTCAAAGTCGGACAAAAAGCAACAATTATTAGCGAACATGGAGGCTTTGAAGGAAAATTAAGAGGAACAGTAGACCATATTGGCTTACAAATCAAAAAACAAGATGTTCTCGAATCCGATCCTGCTGCGGACAAAGATGCCCGTGTCGTAGAAGTAAAAGTGCGTCTCGACCCACAAGATAGTGAGAAGGTTGATGGATTAACTAATTTACAGATAAGAGTAAAAATTGCTTTGGGTAGTGGTTAATAACCAATAACTAATGACAAATAACCAATGAATATCCAAACTTTACTAACAAGATTCAATAAAGAACCCCCCTTAGGTTGGGCGCAACTTCGCAGTCAAAAAGTTCGCTTGTTAGTAGCTCTAATCGCCATTGCTTCTGCCGATATTATAATTTTTACCATGCAGGGGTTTAGATTGAGTATGTTTGGCGGTGCTACTAACCTCCACAAGCAACTGCGCGGGGATCTATTTTTAGTCAGCAATCGTTCTGAGTTTCTTGCCGATGGTCAAACTTTTTCCCGCCGTCATTTATATCAAGCCGAAGCAATCGATGGCGTGTCATCGGCTAACCCTCTATACTTTTCTTTTGGCAATTGGGTCAATCCTTGGAACAATAAAATGACCAGTGTCGGCGTAATTGCTTTCGATCCCGTCCGTCCAGTAATCGATCTGCCAGAAATAGATGAACAGCTAGAACAAATAAAACTGCCCAATACAGTTTTATTTGACAGCCTATCCCATCCCAATCTAGGTTCTGTATCTGAATCTTTTATTCGGGAAAAAACCGTTACTACTGAAATATCGGGACATCGAGTTAGCGTTGGTGGCATTTTTACCCTGGGTAGCACGATTTTTATTGACGGACACATTATTACTAGCGATTGGAATTACCTGCGCCTATTTGGTTCGGATAGCATCGATAATCTTAAAGTTGGTATTCTCATTCTCGAACCAGATGCAGACTTGGCAACGGTAAAGAGCAAAGTCCAGGCATATTTGCCCCAAGATGTTGAAGTGATGACCCATCAAGAATTTATAAAATCCGAAGAAGATTACTGGGCTGAAGTTCCTGGTGGCATACTTTTCAACTTTGGCGTTGCGATGGGATTTTTTACTGGGGTGGTGATTGTTTATGAAGTATTACATGCCGATGTTAACGACCATTTAGCCGAGTATGCCACCCTCAAAGCGATGGGCTACTCAGATCGGAATCTGTTAATGGTTGTTTTTCAGGAAGGAATTGTTCTTGGCGTATTGGGGTTTATTCCTGGATTTATTGGTTCGATTGGCATCTATACCCTACTAGGATATATGACGCGGATTCCTCTGCCGATGCGATTTGATGTTGTCTCGCAAGTGTTTATTCTTACTATTTTAATGTGTCTAATCTCGGCTGCGATCGCCATACGAAAACTACAATCTGCCGATCCAGCGGATGTATTTTAGTTTAGTTGTTGGTAGAGACTTTTTATAAAACTTCGTTACTGGAGAATAAGATTAGTTATGATGCAAGCGTTATCCTCGGTCTCGCAGATTAGTTTATATGTACTGATAATCTCGATCGGTTTATGGTTCAGCGATCGCCTTCACAAATCAAATCGGATTGCTATAGAAGAGCAGGCTGAGTTATGAGGCTGCTTCTATAAATAGTTTTGGAGGACACACCGATGATTACTTGGCAACTATTGATGATTTTGACTACCCTGGGTGGTTTGACTCTGGCACCCGCTCTGCCTGTGTCCGCCTATGAGCCTATTGTCTGTCCCTGGCAGGTGGCGCAGGCTTCGGGTTTTTCATCGGCATCGGGGCGCTTTGCTGTAGCGTTTCCTGAAAATCCATCGATATCGAGCGAGATGGATGACATCAACGGCGATCTGATTGAGCTTTATGAGTTTTCCGTAGAGACTGATGACTACAGCTATGCGGTACTCTACGCTGATATGCCATCCGCGTTTTTGAGGTTGGGAACCGAGACCGTATTAAATAAGTTACGCGATGCGCTGCTCGAAGATTTGGATCTCGAAGACTTAACCGAGCTGGAGGTAGATGTGCAGCTCAGTGGTTATCCTGGGCGACGCTATAGCTATAGCGACCGAAATGGCACCCTCGATATTCGCCTATATCTAGTGGATGAGCGGATGTATTGGGTGATAGCCTCTGATACCGATGAGACATCAGTGAATCGGTTCGTTAACTCCTTTGCACTGTTGTAAGGGTAGTTGGTAATGAGTATCAGTAGATCGGCAATTCTCTGAATCAAGGGATTAGAGCTTGATGGTGTGGATAATACAGATCCGCTTCTAATGCACGATCGCGATACTCTCATAGAGCTTCAAGGTTTCCGCTAGGCTCTAAATATCTTGTTGAAATTGTCAGCACAATTTTTTCATAACATAGGGGTGAATCATATGTTTTCCACCAAGAAGACAATAAAGTTTATAGCGATTTTATCAGTCACTGCAACTACTGTTTGGCTAACTTCTGTTTTTTTGGAAACTCCTGACATTTCTCAATCGATTACCAGAACCAGAGAGAAATTTGGGAATCCAGAAATTGCTGTCTTGGTCATGAGTTCTCATGAAATATTGCACAAAGAAGTTCAAGGTGTTCATAAAGCCGACTCAGATGAAAAAGCCAGCTTAGATGATAGATTTCATCTCGGTTCTAACGCGAAAGCAATGCTAAGTTTTGTAGCAGCCAAAATGGTTGAGGAAAA